>JAJZXF010000042.1 GCA_021802485.1 Actinomycetes bacterium
CGGAGCCTGCAGGATGCCGCGCTCAGGCGGCTTGCCTTCTGGGTTTGCGCCCAAAGCGCAAGAGGCTGGGCGCACAAGTGTGGAAGCTGAACGCGCTGAACTCGTCTCGTGAGTGCGCTGCCTGCGCTCACACCGAGGCAGGAAACAGGAAGGGAACCCTCTTTTTGTGCAAGAGCTGCGCTCATCGTGTGCACGCGGACGTGAACGCAGCAGAAGTGCTCACGTCTCGTGGCTAGGTTGGCGAAGCCGCATGGCGCGGGGTGGGAATGCCGTTGAACCATCGCCCGAAGCCTTGGTTACGACGACGCAAGACAGATGTTGGGGCCGGGTCGGCTCCTTACGCGACCGCCGCGTAGGTCTTCTGACCGCGCGACTTGTTCAGCGACAGATCCTTATGTGGGACCCTCTGCGTGGGGCAAGACGATCACGCAGTCGGAATACAACTCTTACCTTCAAGTAGGGATCGATGTCTGGCTTGTATTCGAGCGCGCCACTGGGGCTGGGTGGGAGGGCATGCCGCCGGCGCGGCCAATGCCCAGATCGCGCTGCAGCACACGCCCGCTGAGTACAGCGGTCCAATCTATATGGCCTGTGACGCCGAGCTGCTCGGATCTGATCTTGACATCGCTTTGGGTTACATCCGGGGAGCTTCGAGCATCCTGGCTCCAGAGCGCACGGGTGTTTACGGCGAAGGCGCTCTGTGTGAGATGGTGTATAATTACGGCTACGCGACGTGGTGCTGGCAGAGCGCGAGCACGTCCTTCCCCGGCAACGCCACGACACTTGCAATCACGGACATCCAGCAGGGACCTCCGGGACCAATTCCCGGGACGGACCCCGACATCTTCTATGATCGAGAAAGACCGCAACCGCAACGAAAACCGGAGGTGACCCGACAGGTGGTTGGCTATGAGCGGTTCGTGAGCACTGGACTAGCAAGTATTGAAGAGGCGATCGAGGCGATCGCAAGTGGCGGCATGGTCGTCGTCGTCGATGATGAGGACCGTGAGAACGAGGGAGATCTAGTCATGGCGGCGGAGTTTGCCACGCCGGAAAAGATCGCATTTTTCCTCTCTCACACCTCGGGCCTGATATGCGCGCCAGTGCTGGGCGAGCGGCTTGATGAACTCGACCTGCCACTGATGGTTACATCCAACACCGAGTCGCAGCGAACAGCGTTCACCGTGAGTGTGGACTTCAGGCACGGCACAACGAGTGGGATCTCGGCTGCTGATAGAGCAAGGACCATATCTGCATTCGTGGATCCGGCTACCAGACCGGATGACCTTGCGAGACCGGGGCATATTTTCCCCCTCCGCTACCGCCCGGGTGGGGTCTTGAAGCGAGCCGGCCATACGGAGGCGACCATCGACTTGGTTAGCGCTGCCGGGCTTTTCCCCGCTGGCGTGCTTTGCGAGATCGTGAGCGAGGACAAGACTGGTATGGCGAGGTTGCCAGAATTGCAAGAGTTCGCTGCCAGGCATGAGTTGCCCCTCGTGACAATAGCGGACCTCGTTCGTTATCGGAGCCGGAAGGACAAGCTCGTGCGCCAGGTTGCGCGGGCGAGGATCCCTACCAAATTGGGTGAGTTGACTTGTTTTGCCTACGAGTCAGTGCTGGATGGCGAGCAGCACCTTGCAGTCGTGATGGGGGATGTTGCTGGTTGCCAGAACGTGCTGGTTCGGGTGCACAGTGAATGCCTGACTGGAGATGTCCTTGGGTCACTGCGATGTGACTGCGGACCTCAGCTTCATTCTGCGCTAGAGCTGATCGCAGCGGAAGGACGGGGCGTAGTCGTCTACCTACGGGGCCACGAGGGTCGTGGGATAGGCATCGCCCATAAGCTCCGCGCGTACTCCCTCCAGGAACAGGGTCGCGACACCGTCGACGCGAATATCCAGCTGGGGCTGCCCGTTGATAGCAGGGAGTACGGAATTGGAGCCCAGATACTTGTCGATCTCGGGGTGACCACCATGAGGCTAATGACCAACAACCCTGCGAAGTATAAGGGCCTGGAAGGGTTTGGCCTGGAGATAGTTGAGCGAGTCCCCCTTGAGGCATCGCCGACTCCGGAGAACATCGGCTACTTGCGCACGAAACGCGAGCGCATGGGCCATCTCCTCGGTGAACTGGAGATCCCTCAAGATGCCGAGACGCCAACCGTGGTCGCTACGGGTGCTCCTTCCAACAAACCGCAGCAGGCAAGGGGTCGGTAGTGGCCACCTTTGAACGGGAGCAACTCCAAGCCAGCAGTGATGCCATGGGTGCGATTGGCTATTGGAGCGAGACGATTGGTGGGAATGCACTGCGTAGCGCTCTTGCAGGTGAGCCGAGAGGCAATGGGATGTCGTTGGCGGTTGCCTGCAGTCGCTTCAACTCGGTCATTACGAATCGCCTGCTTCGCGGCACCCTGAAGGCCCTAGATGACAACGGTGTTTCAGGATCCGACATAACCGTGGCGTGGGTGCCGGGGGCCTTCGAGCTTCCGCTTGCTGCGTCGAAACTGGCAGCGTCGGGAGACTACGACGCTGTAATTTGCCTTGGCGCTGTGATTAGGGGTGATACCGGGCACTACGAATTTGTTGCCGGGCAGTGTGCTGCTGGGATCTTGCGGGCCCAACTCGACACTGGCGTCCCGGTCGTGTTCGGCGTGCTTACCTGTGACACTGTTGAGCAGGCATTAGAGCGTTCAGGGGGTGGTGGCATCGAAGATCCGGGAGATGATACGAGGATGAACAAGGGCTTTGAGGCTGCGATTTCGGCGCTTGAAATGGCAGATCTGCTTCGTAGCATCCCTACACTCCACCGCGCTGGCGCGACCGGGACGGGAGCTGGTACGTAGGATGCTTCGCATCGTCCTTCCGAAGGGCTCGCTCGAGCGTGCCACCTTGCAGCTCTTTGCAGAGGCAGATCTTGGGGTCGAGCGCGGCTCGGATGTCTCGTACTCAGCGTCGATTGAGGACCCCCGCGTCGCTGAGGTGAGGATTCTCAGACCCCAGGAGATACCCGTTTACGTGGCCGACGGGCTTTTTGACCTTGGGATCACAGGCCGGGACTGGATAGAGGAGACGTCTAGCGACGTCGTCTCCCTTGGGGAGCTTCGCTACTCAAAGCAGACCGCCAATCCGATTCGGGTGGTGCTTGCGGTAGCGGACGGCTCCCCGGTACGCGAGGTTTCCGACCTCCCAGCGGGGTCCCGAGTTGCGACAGAGTACCCGAGTCTTACTCAGCGCTACCTGGAGTCTCACGGCGTCCAGGCGAGCATCCGCCTCTCCTATGGGGCCACCGAGGCCAAGGTGCCCGACATAGCTGACGCAGTGGTCGAGATCACCGAGACGGGACGAGCCCTTGTGGCTGCGGGGCTGCGCGTGGTTGACACTATCCTCGTATCCTCCACTGAGCTGGTTGCAAACCCCTTGGCGGCTTCGGACCCGGTCAAGCGACACGCGATGGAGCAGCTTGCCACCCTCTTGCAAGGGACTCTGGAGGCGCGGGGCAAAGTCCTAGTGAAGCTGAACGTCTCGGAGGCAGACCTGAAAAGGGTTCTCGAGGTGTTGCCGTCGTTGAAGGCACCGACTGTCTCGGAGTTGTCTGGCACGGACGGCTTTGCGGTGGAGGCGGTAGTCGCGAAGGTGGGCATCAATGTCTTGATCCCGGAGCTGAAAGACAGGGGCGCAAGCGATATCATCGAGCTGCCATTGGCAAAGATAGTTCACTAAGGAGGCTGGCTGGGTGAGCCTTTCGAATCGCTGCCTTCGATTTGGCAAGGTCATGTCATTTGACGAGTACCGAGGTGTGGGGACGATCCTGGATGAAGGGTGTTCCGGCACTGATCCCGCAAGTGCGGGCCTGTTCTTCCATTGCACCGCTATCGCAGATGGATCGAGGAGCATTGCCCCCGGCCGGGAGGTGGTCTACGAACTCGGAGCAGGCAGCACCGGTTGCTGGGAGGCGGTACTTGTTCGACCGTTGCCGGAGCCCGGGTCGCAGTATCGATGACATTTAGCTTCGCACATTATTTTCCTGGTTGCGAGCGAATAGTCCGTACGTGCTCAGCGTGCATGAAACGAGGATGACTGATCTTCGTATCAGTCCAGGGATGATCCGAGGTAGGCCTTTTCGAGAAAGCTCCTAATCTCGTTCATCCCAGTTCCCTCGGCGGCAGTAGAGATTTGCCCTTTCTCCATTACGTAAACACGCTTTGCGAGGTCAAGTGCGGCCACCTTTTGTTCGACAACGAGGATTGACAGCCCATTGACCGTGTTCAGCCTGGAGAGCATCTCAAAAGTGGTCTCAGTCATAAGTGGCGACAAGCCGAGGGATGCTTCGTCGATGAGAAGGAGTTGCGGGTTGCTCATCAGTGCTCGCGCGATTGCGAGCATCTGTTGCTCACCGCCCGAGAGGCTGCCGGCCTGCTCTTTCGACCGCTTTGCAAGTATGGGAAAGGTCTCGAAACTTGCGTCCAGTCGTTCCTTGATCTCAGCATTGTTACGTGACGTGTAAGCGCCGAGGTGAAGGTTTTCGGCGACGGTGAGTTCTGGCAGCATCCCACGGCCCTCGGGCACCATTACGAGGCCGCTCGTCACAAGATCCTCCGGTGAGCGGCCGGTGATGTCGCGCCCCGCAAACACGATGCGCCCCGCCTTTGGCTTGATCAGGCCACACAGCGTCCTCAGGGTCGTTGTCTTTCCCGCGCCGTTCGAGCCCATGAGGAGAACTATCTCCCCTTGTGCTATCCAGAACGATACGTCGAAGAGTACCTGAAGCGACCCGTACCCGGAGCAGAGGCCGTTTACCTCGAGCAGCTTTGCAGGTGTTCTGGTGTCAGCGGCTGCCGTAGCTGAAGTAGCGACTAGCGGTTGGGGCGCAGTGCGATCTGTCGCGAGTTCACCATCTGGAGCGAGTGCATCTGATCGGTCTCGATGGGTCCGATGAACTTCTTGCTCGCCAAGAAAGGATGTGATGACGATCGGTTCGCGGGTGACCTCTGCTGGTGGGCCGCTCGCAATTACCTTGCCGGTGTCCAGGCAGTAGCAGTAGTCGCATACGTTCGCGATGAAGGGAACGTGATGCTCGATTACGAGCATAGAAACGCCCATCTCGTCTCGGAGGAGCCTGAGGCGATCGGCGAGAGCGTCTGCCTCCTGCGAGGTCAACCCCGCAGTAGCTTCATCGAGCAGGAGCAGGTCGGGCACCGTAGTTACTGCTGCGGCTACCTCGACTAGGCGCATGGTGCCATGTGGAAGGTCTCCGAGCGGGATATCAGCTAGGTGATCTAGGCCAAACAGCTCCAGGCTCAAGTTCGCTTGGCGCCGGAGCTTTCGCTCTGTGGAGATTGTACGCGGCAGCGCTAGGATGCCCTCGAGCGTCCAGTATCGTGCCAGCGAACTCTGTGCCATCACCATGTTCTCGAGCACACTCGCTTGTTTTGGGATGCCGATCTCTTGAAAGGTACGCGCGACGCCGAGCCCCTTTCGCCCGAACGCCGGGCTTGCCATGAGGTCTACACCAGCGTATTGGATCGATCCCGATGCACGAACTAGCCCTGACACTACGTTGAAGAAGGTGGATTTCCCTGCACCGTTTGAGCCAATGAGACCTACGATCTTTCCTCGTTCAACGGCTATGTCCACGCTATCTAGTGCGGTTACCCCGCCGAATCGCACAGTTATGCCCTTCGCGACGAACAAGAGAGGGGAGCGGGCCGCAGGCGCAGGATCAGTTGCGCTGTGTTCGCGCAAGGTTTGTGCTTCTCGAAGGCCTGCTATGCATCTGCGTGTGGTTTCGATGTCTGCGTGCTTCGGCTCGGGGTCATAGCGTGCTGGCTTGCCTGCAAGTAGGTTGCCGAGGAAGGTGTCAAGCGTCTTGAGAAAGCCGCCGAAACCACGCGGTTGAAAGATCATGATGACGATCATCAGGACTGGGACTGCGACCAACGTGTAGTTGCCAGCTGTTGTGGGAAGTATGTGTGGAAGCGCGTTCACAACGATCGAAGCTGCGATGATGCCTGTTGGCGATCCAGCACCTCCGATGAGTGCTACGGCGACGAGCAACAGTGACGGTTGAAGCTGGAAAGGCCCGCCGGTTGGCCCAAGGCTGCCCTGTTGAAGGGCGAATATTGCTCCACCAAGCCCAGCTGCTGCTCCGGCCATAGCATATGCGAGCAACTTCGTCGTCCCCGCTCGGATGCCGAAAGCCGCGACACGGCTCTCAGAGTCTCGCACCGCGAGGAAGGTCCTGCCGGGGCGCGTGATCCGGACTCGTTTCAAGGCGATAACAGCGAGCACCACGAGGATAAGGGAGAAGTAGTAATAACTGGAGTCAGCCGTGAGATAGGACGGCCGGTTGAAGTAGGAGCTGGTGGATACCACTCCGCTTGAAGCGAGGAAGGTCTGGGCAAAAAGCTGGAACACGAGGGTTGCGATCGCTACTTGCAAGCCTCGAGCCCTGAGCAGCGGGATCCCCACCAAGCCCGAGAGCACTCCGCAGATCACCATGGCCGCCAGGAACGCAACAGGCCACGGAAGTCCATGCGAGCCGATGTCGATCGCGGTTACTGCCCCAACGCCGACGAAAGCGGCTTGCGCAAGCGACACCTGCCCCGCCTGGCCGATCAAGATGTCGAGACCAAGAGCCGCGATAGAGAACGCCAGTGCTCCGATGATCCAGTCCAGCTGGTAAACCGCTAGCCATCCCGGAAGGGTCAGAGCGAAGACCACGATGCCGACAAAGTACACAGTCCGTGGAATGCTCCTTGGGTTCGCCAGCGCCGCGATGCTGCGTCTTGCCACGCTCTTGCTCGGGGGTTGGAAGCCGGCGCTCGTAGCGGGCTGCGGGTCAGCTGGCATCGACGGTTCCGAACATTCCTCGCGGTCGTGCAAGTAGCACGAGCATTACGAGCCCTAGGGTTGCTCCAATCGCAGCCGTCGGGCCGAACCGGGGAGCTAGCACGCCTTGTAGTATGCCGACGAGGAGGCTGCCGCTGACAGCGCCACCTAGGCTGTCCAAGCCGCCAATGACCGCGCCGGCCATTGCGTAAAGGAGAGCGGCTGTCATTGACAGTGGATAGATCTCTCCACTCGTCGAGCTAAGGAACGCCGCCGCGAGAGCGCTGAGCGCAGCTCCAACAACCCAGGTGAAGCGGTGCACCCTCGCGACTCTGATACCGAGAAGCCGAGATACACCTGGATTGCTCGTCGTTGCCCGAACAGCAAGACCAAACCTCGTCTTTTGCAGGAACAGGGCCATGGATCCAGCCAGCACGATGGCAAGGCCGAGCGAGGCGATGTCGTCCCATGTGACTACCGATCCAAAGAGGTGAAGCTGGCCCGTGCCGGAGGCCCCAAGCGGCGAGCCCATTGGCTGCGGGTTCGTGCTGATGAACTGGTACTCCGCGAGTGCGAGGAACAACGCGATGCCAAGGGTGACTACGAGCTTGGATGCCGGGGAGCGATCTTCGACCGGCCGCATGATGAAACGCTCGACAACCACGCCGAGAATCGCGCCACAGACGATCGCGAGCAACATTGCAAATGGTCCCGCTAGGTTGGCCGAGGGGTGCCAATGTACCAAAGGCACCCCCGTCCTGTCCCATTTGAGGCCAAGCAGTAGGCCGAATGCCCCCATCTCGCCAATTGCAAGGGAGAGCACCCTGGTCCCGGAGAACACCAGAACTATTGCGACCGCCATGAGAGCGTATGCTCCGCCCTCAGCCAAGCCGGTAACTACTTGCGTGGTGAGCACTACTAGTGGCTCAGCTCGACTTCAGCTGTGACCGTTCCTTGCGACAGCTCTGGCCGCTCCCGCTGCGCCTCATGGCCTCCTGCCCAGCTTTCCTAGAAGGAGGACTTGAAGCCGAGGAAGGGGTGCCACTCGGTGACGCCGGCCTTGAGGGTTCGGATCGCGGTTGCCCCGGTGCGTACATGACCGGAGAACGAGATCGGAGACCACAACAGCGGGCTGGAGTCCACTGGGCTTGTCGAGCCCAAATGAAGATGCTGCATCGCATGACGGAAGGAGTTCCTTGTGAGGTGGGTTCCGGCCGCTTTTATCGCGTTTGCGACTATCTGGTTGAGTCCCCAGCCGATCAGACCAAGGTCCACGACTCCCTTGTTGGAAGCAATAGCCGGGTAGTACTTGGTCTCGTAGTGCAGGTACGTAGCAGCGCTCGGGCTCAGCAGCGATGGCCAGGGTGCGAAGGCGTACGAGCCGGCAAGCGCATTGTTGCCACCGGAGTTCGCGAGGAACAACGAGATGTTGAACTGCCACGCAATCGACTGGGAGAACCAGACCGGGTGGAAGTGGTAGTTCACAAGAGACTCGTGTACTAGGGGAACCATTGTGAGTGGTGCCATATAGAGCCAAACCGCTTGAGGCTTTGCGCTCGCAAGCTTTTGAGCTTCGGTAAGATACTGGGTCTGGCCTGCGGGTATCTGGTCGTAGTTCGTGACCGTCAAGTGGTCGTGCTTTGCTTGCGAGACGAATGCCTGAGCTGCTGGATCAAGACTCGAGTCGACCTCTGTCACCACCGCGACACGCTTCAGGTGGAGTGTGTGAGCGAAGAAGTCAGCTGCCATCTTCCCTTGCCGCACCTGGCTGACACCGGCGTTGAACTCCCATGAGTCGGAGGTCGGTATTCCCGATTCGGCTTGCGAGAGGACCGAGGGGAGCCCATCAGCCTGGGTTGCGTTTAGCATGGCCTCTTCCACAGCGATCCGGTCGAGGGATATCACTGCCAAATCCTTTGAGTTCGCCTGGCTTACTGCCGCCCGCGCACCCTGCACGGTGGAAGTGGTGTCGTAGATGTTGAGCACCACCTTGCGGCCGTTGATCCCACCCTTGGCATTCATCATGTCCCAGTATGTGTTGAGGCTCTGGATTGCTGGCTTCGGGATCGCTGCAGCGCCTGTGACCGGCAAGAGGACCCCAATGTGGATGGTCTTGGATGTGACGCCGACCGATGACGTGGAGGAACTCGGTGATGTGCAGCTGGCCAGCGACACTGCTGTGGCTAGAACCGCAATTGGCGTCAGCGCTCGGCGAACTCTGATGAGTACGCTGCGGGTTCGGCCGCAGGCTTCTCCGGACCGCAGCCCAGATCGATGGTACATCTTATTTACCAGTCTAGATGTCAACGCCGCACCTCCCAGGTAATGGGGCCCGTAGCCCCGATGCTCAAACAATATACATTACTTCTTACACTACTTCTTGGTTCGCAGGACGCCGAGTGCTCAGAAATATTCCGAGTGGCCTGTGACAGGTTGGAATGACCGCACAGCCTGAGGCATCCGGCGAGCCCACGTTACCGAGCGCCCTGTAAATATATCCAACGTATTACAATCAGCGTCCAATGCATCCGTGATCTCCCAGAGCGGGCCGTTATGGACCCCCCGCTCTCACGCAAGGAAGGGGATTGCGGTCGCAATCCGCTCAATGAGGCCCACTTGGGGTCACACCTTTGGGGGCCCATCCCCGTTCTCACTCGCGGTCTCCTTTTGCTTGCCGACGATGGTCACGTAGGCAAGTCTGATCTGAGCGAGCCCTTCCTCGAGCGCTGCAAAGTGTTCGCCAAGGCGTTGCCCCAGTCCATCCAGGACGGCGCCCATCGCGTCAATCGCGAGTCGCGCAGCTTCCGCATCAGGCGGTTGCTTTGAAAGATGGATGGCCGCAAGTTCGAAGAAGCCGTAGCAATGGTTGGCAACTACTACTTCAACAGGCGCGGCGGCAATCTCACGCTGCAGCTCGTCAAGGGCCATGTCTCGATCTCGGATGTTGTGTTCATCCTGGCCGTGTTGTCCATCACTGCGACGCTTGGCCTTTGGGGTGGTGGCTTGCGGGCTACTGGCGTCGGTCGACGGCGCGTTCTCCCTGTGCTCTTCACGAGATTGCGGTCGAGTATTGCCCTGCAGCGGGTACTCGCCGCTCGGTGTCCATAGTGTGCTCACGAACTGATAGCCTAACGAGTAGATGTATGCACGACACGAACAGGTCACCCAGACGATACGAGCGCAGACGATGCCGAGTACGGTCGGCATCGCAGGTGCTTGTGGTCGCGCGGGGCTATGCCTGTGATCATTCGCGCTGATCTCGTAGCCGGGTGGTTAGCGGATTGATCTGCGTTCACCATGGGCACTTGCGGGGGAGGTGTGCCAACATCAGCTCCGGAGCCTTTTTCTGGGCTATGCTTGCTGCGTTGTTGCTCCGAGGCTTGCGCCTACCATCGGCGATCCGGCAGGTGGGGTCCGGTATTTGAAGATATTAATTAGATCGTCCAGAGAGGACTGTCGGCTGCAGCCGTCAGGGAAGTTACGGCTCGAACAGGAGTGAAGACGCATCGCCGCTTCTAGTACCACAGACCTTCGTGTGAACGAACAAATTCGCGCTAGTGAAGTGCGGCTCGTCGATCACGCTGGAAAGCAGTTGGGAGTCAAGCCGGTTTCTGAGGCGCTCCGGATTGCCCGAAGGCAGGACCTTGATCTTGTCGAGGTCGCGCCTCAGGCAGCACCGCCGGTGTGTCGGATCATGGACTATGGGAAGTTCAAGTTCGATGCCGCTCAGAAGGCCAGGGAGTCTCGCCGCAAGTCCACGAGTGCTGGCGTGAAGGAGATGAAGTACCGGCCGAAGATCGGTCCGGGGGACTTCGACACGAAAACCAGGCAGGTTGAGAAGTTTCTCTCCGAGGGGCATCGAGTGAAGGTGACAATCATGTTCCGCGGGCGTGAGGCGCATCATCCGGAGTTGGGTATGAGGATCCTGGATCGGATCACGGATCAGCTCAACGGCTCGGCAAAGGTGGAGGCCGCAGCTCGAATAGATGGGCGAAACATGGTGATGGTGCTTGCACCTGAGAAGAAGTTGCAGTAGTCGAGGTCAAGAACTACAAGAGACCGAAGCCTGTGTGCGGCATGCTCATGGCTCTGCGAGAGCAGCCCGGAGTGGATGTCAAACAAAGACCTGCCAGCTTGCAACTGAGCGTTTCGCAACTGGTAGCTAAGGTTGGTAAGTTGGTGACCACACTGACCACCATGGCCACGTCGAGGACCATGGGAGTCATGCTGAGCACCATGAGAGTACGGATAGTGAGGACAGAGCGCTGATGCCGAAGATGAAGACCGACCGGGGCGCAGCGAAGCGCTTTAAGGTGACGGGTTCCGGGAAGATCGTTCGGCGTCGGGCATTTCGGTCGCACCTGCTTGAAAAGAAGTCGAGCAGGCGTAAGAGGCATCTTGGCCGTGAGGCAGGCGTCTCCGCTCCGGATGTTCGCGAGGTGAAGAGGCTTCTCGGGATCTGAGCACCCCGTGGTCCGGTGAGGCAGTCCCAGTGCCGTCGCGCTGTCATGTCGGACCGGCTGGGAGAGTTGGGGATCGCGCTGAGATCTGATCTGGGCGAGATCCGTTCGCCGGTCACTAGTTAAGCATGAAGTGACCGTAGGCAATATCACAAGAGGAAAGGAGTAGCGATGGCCAGGGTGAAGCGTGCTGTTGCAGCCAAGAAGCATCGCCGGGTGGTGTTGAGTCGCGCTCGCGGCTATTACGGGAACAAGTCCAGAACCTTTCGTGCCGCTAATGAGCAGGTTATGCACTCGTTGCAGTACGCATATAGGGATCGAAGGGCTCGCAAGGGGGACTTCAGGCGCCTCTGGGTTCAGCGTATCAATGCAGCTGCTCGAGTCAATGGCCTCAGCTACAGCCGGTTGATCAATGGGCTTCATCGTGCTGGCGTGGAACTTGATCGCAAGGTGTTGTCGGAGCTCGCTGTATCGGACCCGGATGCGTTCGCAGCGCTGGTCCGAACGGCCAAGGAAGCGCTTGGGCATGAGACCTCATCGCCAGAACCAGTGTCGTCGCCAGCGGGGAGTAGCGCCGGCTGACCGCCACCGTGCTTGCCCGATCGAATGCCAGGGTGAAGCGCCTCAGGCGTCTCGTGCGCTCCAAGAGTGCACGAGCGCACGAGCGTGTTTTTGTTGTGGACGGCCCCCGAGCGATCTCAGTGGCGCTGGAGTCCGAGGATGAGAAGGGTCAGAGCTGTCTGCATGAGGTCTACGTGAGTACGGAGGCATCGAGGGCTGCAACGATCGCGCGAACGCTGGAGATGGCCGGCACCGCCGGATGCAGGGTTTTTCAGCTGACCGCGGATGCCCTCGAGTATGTGGGCGCATCTGCCACGTCGCAGGGCATCATTGGCACCGCTGGGTTCGTGGATGCGCCTCTGGCATTGTTACGCGATGCCGAGCGCGTGCTTGTGTGTGTTGGTGTGCGTGATCCGGGCAATTTGGGCACCATCTTGAGAAGCGCAGTTGCTGCGGGTTGGGGAGGAGTTATCTGTTGCGGGGGCTGCGCTGATGTCTACAATCCGAAGGCCGTTCGGGCATCCGCAGGGGCGATTTTCCGGGCTGGGCTTGCGGTGGAACAAGAGGCCGGGAGCGTTCTCCGGGAGTGCAGGTCGTGGGGGATGCGCAGGATTGGAACCGATCCGAGCAAGGGGTTCGACTGCGCGACTATGGACTGGACGGTGCCGTTCGCGTTGGTCCTCGGCAACGAGTCAGCGGGCTTGTCGAAGGAGATCTTCGATCTTGTCGACGTAACGGTAACGGTGCCAATGGCACAGGGGTTCGAGTCTCTCAATGTGAGCATGGCGGCTACGGTGCTCTGCTTCGAGGCTACGCGCAGCCTGCGAGGCACGCGTATCTCTTGTGACGCGTCGCATCGCGAGAGCCAGGATGCGATGTCGTGAGCGATCCTGCCTCGGAGTTGTCTGAACTCACGTCCGTCGAGGCGAGTATCGCTCTGCGCATTGCGACAGCAAGTGAGCCGGACGAGCTGAGTGCACTCGCTAACGAGGTGAACGGGCGGGGGTCGGTGTTCGTCGCTGCTCGCCGCCAGATCGGTTCTCTGCCCCCAGACGAGCGACGCCAAGTTGGCCGGGCTGTCCACGATGCCATGAAGCGGCTGGAAAGTCTCCTGATTCAAAGGCGAGAAGAGCTTGAGGCCTCGGGCGAGGAGCTCCGCCGGAGAGTGGAGCGCTTGGACCTAACCGAGGTGGTGCCGGTGAGGCGTCGTGGACATTTGCACCTGGTCAGCCAGGCGCAAATGGAGCTGGAGGACGTCTTCTTGGGCATGGGGTTCGTGGTGGCGGAGGGGCCTGAGATTGAGACCGACTGGTACAACTTCGAGGCGTTGAACATGCCACGGGATCACCCGGCGAGAGGGATGTTTGACACGTTTTACCTGCGTGCAGGCGAGCCGGGGTCATTGATGTTGAGGACTCACACGTCTCCCGTGCAGGTTCGTCTCATGGAGTCCGAGTCACCTCCAATCAGTGCTGTGATGCCTGGAGTCGTCCACCGCCGCGATACTGCCGACGCTCGCCACACGCCTACCTTTCATCAGATTGAAGGCCTTGTTGTGGATCAAGGGGTCACATTCGCAGATCTCGCTGGCACTATTGAGGCGTTCACAGGTGCTTATTTTGGTCCTTCATCTCGCTCCAGGCTGAGGCCAAGCTACTTCCCCTTTACGGAACCTTCGGCGGAGTTCGAGATCACCTGCACAATCTGTGGAGGGTCCGGCTGCCGTACTTGCTCCGGCACCGGATGGATTGAGCTAGGCGGTTGTGGTCTTGTCGATCCAGCGGTCTTTGAGGCAGTTGGAATCGATCCGGAGGTCTGGACGGGGTTCGCTTTCGGATTTGGCATCGACCGGTGTGTTCAAATGCGCCATGGCATAGCGGACATTCGGGTCTTGATGGAAAACGACCTGCGCTTTCTTGAGCAGTTTTGACCCCGGTGGTCCCTTCAATGATGAGCTCGCCGCGCTGGTATGAGATCGGAACGGCTTCGATGAGCGCGTATCATGCGATGCTTGCATCGCTGGGATCCGAGGACCTGAGCGATGAACGGCCTAGGGCGTGTGGATGGCGCATGAAAGACCTGGACAGAGAGGTGCTATGGGGACGATGAGGGTAACAAAGTCGTGGTTGGCAGAGTTTGCGCCCTTTGACCTCGACGCCTCGGAGATTGCCGCAACCCTTGACGATCTGGGGATGGTGGTAGAAGGTGTCGATGAAGTAGGTGCTGGTCTCGGTGATGATGTCATTGTGGCAAGGGTCTTAGAGATCGCAAGTGTCCCGAATGCCGACAGGGTGCGCAAGGTGACCGTCGACATCGGCGGCGATGTCGTCGACGTCGTCTGTGGTGCCTGGAACTTCGCCGCCGGGGATCTCGTTGCGATGGCAAAGGTTGGGGCCGAGCTACCCGGCGATGTGAAAATAGGTCGCAGGAAGATCAAAGGCGTCGCTTCTGAGGGCATGCTCTGTTCCGGGGTTGAACTCGGGCTGTCCGCCGATGCATCCGGCATTCTCGTTCTCGGGTCCGGAGCTGGCGGAACTGAGGTTGCCCCAGGAACTGCGGTGCTGGACGCTCTTGGTATCCGCGCTGATGTGGTCTTCGACCTTGCTATCGAGGCGAACAGGCCCGATGCTATGTGTGTCGCAGGTGTCGCCCGTGACCTGGCCGCGCGGCTGAAGCTGCCCTTCTTTCTTCCCGATCACAAGCTGGACGACCATCAGGTGGTCACTCGTGCGTCTACCAACGACGCGGGCCCAGTTTCTGTAACTGATGACGCGCTGGTGTCGCTTGTGCTGGAGGATACGCTCAACTGTCCGCGCTTCAGCGCAACCTGCATTACGGGTGTCAAGGTGGGTCAGTCTCCGGCATGGGTGGCAAGCCGGCTAGTGCTCGCTGGCATGCGTCCCATCAACTCGATTGTTGACGCTTCGAACTACGTAATGCTTGAGCTTGGACAGCCTACCCATCCGTACGATCTCGACTCGTTAGCCGGCGGCATCGTGGTGCGCTCCTCGCGGGATGGTGACACCCTTGAAACCCTAGATGGTGTCGAGCGAAATCTCTCTTCCAAAGAGCCGGCGGCGGTTGAGGGCGCCGGACAATCCCCGGTCGGAGGTGGAGACTGTCTCATATGTGACGCGGAGGGCAAGCCAGTGGCGATCGGCGGGATCATGGGCGGCACGTCCACTCAGATCACGCCGGCTACGACCCGCCTGCTCTTGGAAGCCGCCTACTTCCTGCCGCTAGCGATCGCCAGGACGTCGAAGAGGCTTGGCCTGCGCACCGAGGCGTCGATGCGATTTGAACGAGGCTGCGATCCAGAGGGGATTGATCGCGCGGTGGCGCGTCTGTGCTCCTTGATACTCGAGACATCGGAGGCTGGGAAGCCATCGATAGTTTCAAGCCTCGATGCAAGAGGTAAAGCTCCCAGTACGCACAGGGCTCGGCTCCGTCTAGGTCGGATCAATGCGATCCTCGGAACGAGGCTCGCTCCGGGAGATGTCGAAACTCACTTGGGGCCGATGGGGTTTGTGCTCAGAGCTGATGCAGGCGTGGGCGTTGGGGAAACCCAGCGGGTCTGGGATGTGGACGTGCCGACTTGGCGACCTGACGTTGAGCGGGAGATTGACCTTGTCGAAGAGGTTGCTCGCCAGCATGGCTATTCTCGGATCCCGAGGACCCGGCGGTTGGGGACAAGGATAGGGGTGTTGAGTCCCCACCAGAGGACACGGCGGCTTGTGCGCGAGGTCATGGTGGGACTGGCTTCTTGCGAGGCTTGGACGCCTACCATGGTCTCTGCTCGTGACCACGCGGTGATCGGCTTGCCTGGTGGCGTGGAGTTGGCCAATCCCTTGAACCGCGAGGAGCTGGTCCTTCGACGCTCCCTACTGCCTGGGCTTCTCAGGTCCTGCTATCTCAATCACTCCCGAAGGCGCGATGAGGTGCTTCTTTTCGAGATCGGTCGCATCTTTGACGGGCCAGCGGACAGTTCTGGCACCGACGACCTTTCCGCCGCTCCTTATCTTCCGGTCGTCGCTTCTGGCTGGTCGCAGGAGGTTCCCCGAGAACGAGAGGTGCTCGGGGCGCTTTTCGCAGCCGGGAGCGATGGCATACTGGAAGCTGTCCAAGCGTGGCACGTGCTAGCTGGGGCGTTGGGACTCGCCCGCTTCGAGGATGGGCTCGACCCTTGTGTTGAGATCATTGCTGGCAGCCCGCCGGGGTTGCACCCTGGCCGTTCGGCATGGATAGTGGCTGGTCAGCTACGCCCCGGTGCGGCATCCGGTGCCAGTAGCGTTGAAACGGGACCTGAGGCGCGGCTGGGCTGTGTGGGTGAGGTGAGCCGGTCTGCAAGGGAGGCATTTGGCCTGGGCGCGCACAAGGGCACGATCGGCTGGCTGGAGGTTGACCTCGCGAGGCTTTGTGATGCCCCCAAGCGCTCGCGGATCGCACGTGCAGCAAGCAAGTTCCCGTCGAACGATGTGGATCTCGCCTTTGCGGTCGAGGACACGGTGCCAGCTTCTGTAGTCGAGGCTGTCCTTTCTCGAGCGGGAGGCGAGCTGCTGGAGAGCGTGCAACTGTTTGACGTGTTCAGAGGTGGGTCGCTCGGGGACGGCCAGCGCAGCCTGGCCTACAGGCTCAGGTTCTGTGCGCTTGAGCGGACGATGTCTGACGCTGAAGTCGGCGAGCTGCGTGCCGCTTGCATCAGTGCAGTTCAGCGAGCGCTTCCGGCGAAGCTCCGCGGCAACTGAGTGCGGGCCAGCTGGTACGCTCATGATTGCTTTGTGTCCCGAGGGTTCCGGCCAGGAGACGTAGTTTCAGTTTGGGCTGCGGGACGTGATTAAGGAGTGGATCAGACCAACTATGCGAATAAGAAAATCTAGCAGGTCAACGCTGGGTTCCAGCTTTCAGGTTGGGTTGGGCGCAAGCTTGAGGGCCCGTGCCGTGACCACTGGGAGGTGGATGCCCGATGCGCTCAAGACCGCGCTGAAGATCACGGTTGCTCTTACGGCAGCGTTCGGCGCCGTCTTCGCATCCACTGCCGGTGCAGGCGCGTCCGGCTTCTCGGGTGGATCCAGCACGCGGTCGCCTCTCTTGGGGAACCTCCATCTCGTCGCGGTCGGGGCTGCGCAGCCGGTTCCCCTGGGCACGAAGGAGCTGGGGGTGCTGGCGCCGAGTACGAAGCTGCACCTCGATGTGTTCCTGCGGCCGAGAGACCCAGCCGCGTTGCGAGCTTCCGTAGCAGCGGTATCGACTCCCGGGTCCCCCGAGTACCACCACTTCCTGGCTAAGGGAGCCTTTGGCCCGAAGTTTGGCCCGACGCTCGCTGCTGTCGGCAAGGTACGCTCTGAGCTGCGGGCACTGGGCTTTTCGCCAGGAAAGCTTGCATCTGATCGGCTGGTCATCCCCGTGTCTGCTAGTGCATCGACGATCGATGCCAGCCTTCATGTTGCACTCAGGAGGTTGGTGCTCCCGAGCGGGAGGGTCGCGTTTGCGAATTCCCAACCGGTGCGACTACCTGCTGGAATAGCGCCCTTCGTTCAGGGGGTCATAGGGCTGTCGAACGTAGCGAAGTGGCACTCGCAGATGATCCCCGGGCCGAAGGCCGCACCCTCGAAGTCTCCGAACGTAGGTACGCTCGGCAAACAGCAGCCGTCTGCCAATGGCTCTACTGGCCCGCAGCCGTGCAGCGCAGCTACCTCGGCCGCAAATTCTCAGGGCGGCTATACCGCAAACCAACTTGCGCAGGCGTATGGCTTCAACAGCATTTACGCTAAGGGATTCACTGGCTCAGGCGTCACGGTGGGCCTCTATGAGCTCGAGCCGTACTCATCAGCGGACATATCCGCCTTCGAAAGTTGCTACGGGATAAGCACATCAGTGACAACCAAACAAGTCGACGGTGGGGCTGGGACCGGGGCTGGCTCCGGTGAGGCCGCGCTCGACATTGAGAACATCGCAAGTCTTGCCCCGAGTTCAAGCGTGGTTGTCTACGAGGGGCCGAACTCTGGCACTGGACCCCTGGACGTTGCCACGGAGATAGCGAACGCTGACGTAGCCAGAGTGGTGAGCACCAGCTGGGGTGTGTGCGAGCCTCTGGTGATTGGGACGGGTGCTCTCAGCTCGGAGCAGCTAATCTTTCAGCAAGCTGCGTTACAGGGCCAAACCGTGGTTGCAGCTGCGGGCGACTCAGGCTCGGAGGACTGCAATGGCCAGACCAATACCACGAGCCTCGCGAACTCGCTTGCGGTGGATGATCCGGCGAGCGATCCCTACGTGACCGGAGTGGGTGGCACGACGATGACCGCTCTCGGGCCACCCCCGACGGAGACGGTCTGGAACGAGTCATCTGCAGGGTATGGTGCGGGAGGGGGTGGCATCTCGGCCCGCTGGGCGATGCCTGCATGGCAGAGCCAGAGCGGAGCCCCGAGCGTCATCAATGCCTATTCGAGTGGCAAACCGTGCAGCAATTACAGCGGCTCAGCCCAGTACTGCCGACAGGTGCCAGATGTCTCGGCAGTAGCAGACCCATTTGACGGTTATGTCGTCTACTATACGGGCTCGGGGACCGGCACTACGGGATGGCAGGTTATCGGTGGAACCAGTGGAGCAGCACCGCTGTTTGCAGCGTTGCTGGCAGACACCGCCCAGGCATGCCCCGGTCCTGTTCCATCTACTCCGAGCCTTGGATTCGTGAACCCGGATCTGTATGCAATGGCAGGCGCCGGCGATCCTGTTTACAACGACATCACAACAGGCAACAACGACTATACGGGTACCAACAATGGGGCATACCCGGCTACGCAGGGTTATGACATGGCATCCGGGCTTGGCACGCCGATCGGTGGCGCCTTCCAACATTACCTTTGCATTATGGAAACGAGCGTGACCGCTGTGACCGCACAGCCTTCCAAACAGCCCAACATTGCTGGCGCGCTAGCTTCTTACCAGGTCGGCTTCAGTGCTAATGCGACGAATGGCGCGCTTAAGGCGGGCTCTGGAACAATTACGATTAGCGCGCCTCAAACTGCAAAGGGAATGACGCTTCCTTCGGCTCCCTCTGACTACACGGTAGAGGACCTCACGTCCGGCCAGAGCGCGGTTGTTTCCGTTCCGCCAGTGCTTTCAAACTCCTCGCAGGAGGTAATGCTCACCACCCCGGTTGGGATCAAACCGTCCGATCAGGTTCAAGTGCAGATCTCGGGTGTTGTGAACACGTCTGTTCCTGGATCCGGGTACAGCCTTGACGTATGGACCTCAACGGATCCCTCACCGGTGGCTTCGCATCCCGCGTTCAGCGTGGTGGCAACGAGGGCAGCCGTATCGAATGGCTACTGGTTCGTCGCATCCGATGGCGGCATCTTCAGCTTTGCCAACGCGAAGTTCTACGGCTCGATGGGAGGAAAGCACCTGAATGCGCCAATCGTCGGCATGGCGGCTGATCCCGCTACCGGCGGCTACTGGTTTGTCGCATCCGATGGCGGCATCTTTAGTTTCAACGCTCCCTTCTTCGGCTCGATGGGAGGAAAGCACCTGAATGCGCCAATTGTTGGCATGGCGGCTACCCCGGACGGCCGCGGGTACTGGTTTGTCGCATCCGATGGCGGCATCTTCAGCTTCGGTGATGCGAAGTTCTACGGCTCGATGGGAGGAAAGCACCTGAACAAGCCAATCGTCGGCATGGCGGCTACCCCGGGCGGCCTCGGCTACTGGTTCGTCGCATCCGATGGCGGCATCTTCAGCTTCGGCAATGCGAAGTTCTACGGCTCGATGGGCGGGCGCCCGCTGAACAAGCCAATCGTCGGCATGGCGGCTACCCCGGACGGCCTCGGCTACTGGTTCGTCGCATCCGATGGCGGCATCTTCAGCTTCGGCAATGCGAAGTTCTACGGCTCGATGGGCGGGCGCCCGCTGAACAAGCCAATCGTCGGCATGGCGGCTGACGCCGCTACTGGCGGCTACTGGTTCGTTGCGTCCGATGGCGGCATCTTCAGCTTCAACGCGCCGTTCTACGGCTCGATGGGCGGGCGCCCGCTGAACAAACCAATAGTCGGGATGGCTTCTGGCTAGGTCCACCATGGCGCTGGCTTGGCTCCGCGAAACGTCTCGGCGAGTGGTCAAAGAAGAGATCCCTCCAGCGGCAGTACTGCTGGTGTGCGTCCAGTAACTCGGACGCTTCGAGGAAGGAGACGACCGTTCCGCGCAGATTGAGAGGTCTGCGTCGAAGCTTCGGGGTGGAGCGAGTATGGGTACGCAACATCAAGTGAACCTTGCAGCGTCGTCAAGTTCCACCGTGCGAGAGCGGCGAGAGCTGGGACAAGTGGCAGCCGAGCCCTTGTCTCTCAGGCGAAGGCCATGGATGGTGCGAAGACCTTGGATGTGCAGCACCCAAGAACCCGCTGGTGTAGAGAGGGCGGAACGCTCATGGAGTCCACTGACGAAACAGGAGAGATGGGTGTGCTAACGAAGTCGCAGTGGGCCTGCCGGTGCAAGTCGGGTCCGGGTAGTGACCAACCAGCCCGGTAGCTGGTGGTCGGCGGAAGGGGAGACCCGACCGTCGAGGCGCTGGCAAGCGAATCCGCTTGCTCGCTCAGGCGGTGGTCGAGCACGAAGCCGCTCCTACGGTCACCGTTATCGTCATTCCAGGCGAGGTGTGATAAAGGCGGATGTCCGCGTAGCCGACGCTGTCCGTGTACTCGCTCCAGGTGTCGCCAGCATCGGAGGCGGTGGCCTTTGCGTCGGGCTGGTTGGAGTGGACGTACACCTCGTAGTCCCCTGGGTAGTTATCGTTGGACACTGCGGCGCTTGCCTGGCACCACGCCGCAGAGGAGCCTCGTTGTGGCTGGGTGGGTGCGGTGCCCAAGGTGGGAGGAGGAGATGCGGTCGTCTCAGGTGAAGAGGACGGCGCAGCCATGACGGTGATCGCCCACACGGGGTGGATCTCCATCCAGCCATGGTCTGAGTCGAGAACGTAGGGCCCCGTGATCCGGACCTGGGCTCCTAGCGGTGGTGTGGCGATGCCCGCGCCCGTACAGATCCCGTAGTTGTAGCTGCTCGACCGGTATGCGGTCGGAGGAAGCGGAGGAGGCTGGCCGGGAGTGCAGCCGGGCTGGTCGGCAGGCACGATCTCCGCTACAAGTTGGCCGTCCTCGTGGGCGTAGTTCGCTTGGTCAAGCAGGCTGGTCTCGCTCGCGGGCAGAGACAGGTCGAAGTGAACGTCACCGTCGTTTTCACCGCGGACATACGCCACCGTTCCGGTGACAGTTAGACATGGGTTCTCCACCTTGAGTCTGTATGAGTGATAAACGTTTGCTAGCGGATCACCGCTACGACAACCCCCGCCGGGACGCGCCGTCGTTGCTGCCGGGGAGCTGAGGACATGCGGAGCTGTGGTGGTCTGTTCGGCCGTTGTGTTTGTCGTAGTTGTATGGGCCCCCGGCGCAGCATCCGGTTTCAACGTGGATTGCGACGTCAGCTTCCTTATCGTCGGATTGGAGCCCGTAGAGGCCGTCGTGGTCTTGTGACTAGCGGCGTTTCCGATGCCACCGATCACCAACACGGCTACAATGCTGATGAGTATCCAGTGCCACCATTGCCGCGGACGTAGGCTTCGTAACCACGGTGTCATGGCATTTCAGCTTGTGCGGGCGTTGACTTTGCCAGCGATCGCCGCCACCCACGATGGCCAAGAGAACTGGATGCCAAACACATGAGATCAGGATTTCTAACCACAACGCCCAGTCGAACGCCCATGGTCATCCGATGAGGAAGGCGACGACTATCAGGGCAACCACTACCGCAGCACCGGGGCTGGTCTTGGTGGTAGTGGTGGATTCGGTGCGCCGAGAACCGTCTGGCAGGCGATAGTTGCGAGTCGTCTTTACGGTTGAAGGCCCACGGTTGTACGAAGCAGTCCGGGTGGTCACCTTTGAGCGCCATCAGGCAGAGTTTGTGTTGTTTGTGCACGTTTCCTGTAGCTCGACGTCTGGGCTTGCCGCCCCACCCGTACCACCACTCAAAGGCCTTCGACGCGCGCATACAACACAAGGATGACACAACGTCCGCGCCTTTGCTCAGGGCCGGGGCCACAGGCTCAGGAGCACGCCGCGCCGCCGCTTGGGCCCCCATCGACTCCGTGTCGGATCCGAAACGACCTCGCCGAGATGCGGGACCTGTCTGCTCCGCTCGTCGGTTCCTGAATCCGACCGAGCTGCTCGCTGGACGCCGAGCTGGTCGACCCCGAGCGGTTTGCGGATGGGCCAGCACGCCAATTGGCACGAGCAGTGGCGGGCGCTGTTGGCTGCTGCCCGCAGGTGGTCCTCGCCGCGCCCCAACCGGACTGGTGGCACGGAGTGCCCCGGCGAGTTGGCCGAGACGCTGGCGTCGCCTCCTGGTCGCCCTCGAACCCGGCCTGGACCTCGGCGCCCGGTTGTGAGAGCCGTCAGGATCGAGCTGCCACCCGCACTCAAGTGCACCCGAGGCGGACCGCCCGCTTTCCTGCTCTGCGATCCCGTTCGTGACAAGGCTCGTTCGTTAGTTCGTTATCACGTCGATCGCCATGCAGGTTACGGGTCCGGTTGGCGGGTTGGGGAACGTGACGGGGCGTTCCAGGTCACCCTCTGAGCGGACGGGTACAGCAGCTCACTGTCGTGGTCGCCTCCATCCAAGAGGAGGCACTGGGAGTCGTCGCAGCGGGCG
>JAJZXF010000043.1 GCA_021802485.1 Actinomycetes bacterium
CGATCTGGGACTTGCGCTTTCGTTCGTCTTTGCAGCAGTAGCTGGCCTCTGGCTGGTGATCTTCAGGGGCCAGGGCCGCAAGTCGAGTGTCCCGCTGGTTCCTTTTCTCGCGGCAGGTTCTCTGATCACGGTCTTTTGGGGTGCGCCTATAACCAGGTTCTGGCTCGGGATTCACGGCTGAGTTTGGGCGCGTCGAATCTCGAGCCCGAAACCGTTCGGCGCGAGTGGTTCGTGTCGGATCTGAAAAGCAAGCTCCGTTGCTCTCCCGGTAGAAGCTAGATTGAGCACCATGCTCCGGTTTCTCACAGCAGGGGAGTCTCATGGCAAGGCTGTTGTCGTCATAGTTGAAGGGCTTCCTGCGGGGTTACCTCTCGCCGTCGAGGAGATCCAGGGTGAGCTGGCGAGGCGCAGGCTCGGGTATGGCCGTGGCCCGCGGATGCGTTTTGAAGCCGACGAGGTCACGCTTCTTGCCGGTGTCAGGCACGGAAAGACGCTTGGGTCTCCGCTCGCTGTCGAGATAGCGAACACAGAGTGGCCAAAGTGGGCTGAGGAGATGTCACCTGGCGCAGGCGCGACATCGAAGCCGTTGACGAGGCCGCGACCGGGTCATGCGGACCTCGCTGGCATGCAGAAGTACGGCTTTGATGACGCTCGCAACGTTCTTGAGCGGGCATCTGCGCGGGAGACTGCAGCTCGTGTCGCTGCGGGATGCGCTGCGAAGGCACTGCTCTCTGAGATCGGCATCGCAGTGCTCAGCCATGTGATCGCGCTTGGCGAAGAGGTGGCCTGCGAGACATCGAGGCCGTTGCCGCATGATATTGCCCGGGTCGACTCCTCGCAGGTGCGCTGCTTTGACGAGGATGCATCGCGACGTATGGTGGCATGCATAAAGGCTGCAGCGAAGGTGGGAGACTCCCTTGGTGGGGTCGCGGAGGTTCTTGCTTACGGGGTTCCACCCGGGCTCGGGAGCCATGTTCACTGGGATAGGCGCCTTGATGGGCTATTTGCACAGGCACTGATGAGCATTCAGGCGGTCAAGGCGGTTGAGATCGGCGAGGGTGTGGCCTCGGCAGGCCTCAGGGGGTCGGCGGCCCATGACGCTATTGGCTGGGATGCCGGAGCGGGCGAGTACGTTCGAAGGACGGATCGTGCTGGAGGCATCGAGGGAGGGATGTCGACCGGCAGCCTCGTCGTCGCGCGAGCGTTCATGAAGCCGCTCGCGACTCTCAACAGGCCGGTTCTCGAAACCGTCGACACAAGGACGAAGGCGTCTGCGGTCTCGTTCAAGGAACGCACCGATGTGACCGCTGTGCCTGCGATGGGGGTGGTTGCAGAGAGCATGGCTGCATTGGTCCTCGCATCTGAGGCGCTTCGCAAGTTTGGCGGCGATTCAGTCATTGAGATGGTGGCCAACTACAGGGCCTTTGCCGAGCGGCTAAAGGCATCGGATCGTTCGTCCGATGTGGGCGATACCGAGGTCGCATCTGCGTTGCAGCCGCGGGGAACGCTCGCGAGGTGACCCGGCCAAGCGTGAGTGGTGACAGCCCGCCTCAGGACAAGCGCGTTGTGGTCAGTTTGCCTGCGAGCGGGATCGATGCCAGGAGCTCCTATGAGGTGATCGTCGGATCTGGGGTGACTTCAGTGCTCGCCCGGGAGCTTTCCAGCGTGCTCCCTGGTGCTCGAAGAGCCGCCGTTGTTACCCAGCGCGGGATCGGTGCTGGGGTTGACGCCGGGATCAGTCAGATGACATTCGTGATCGAACCCGGTGAGCAGGCGAAGAAGATGTCGACGGTCGAGGAACTGTGTAGGGGCTTCGTCGATTTCGGCTTGAATCGCCATGACGTGGTGGTAGCGGTTGGAGGGGGCGTGGTGAGCGATGTCGCGGGCTTCGCCGCTTCGTGCTACCACAGGGGAGTGGCTCTTGTGAACGTGCCGACTTCATTGCTTGCGCAGGTTGACGCAGCGGTCGGGGGCAAGACGGGGGTGAACTTACCCGAAGGAAAGAACCTTGTCGGGGCCTTCTGGCAGCCGGCTCTGGTCCTTGCCGACACAGATCTGCTCGAGTCGTTGCCTGAGCGTGAATGGTTGTCTGGAATGGGTGAGGTCGCGAAGTACTGTTTTCTCGGCGCTGGCGATCTGAGGGGACTCGCAACACCAGAAATGGTCGCGAGATGCGTCGCGGTGAAGGCAGAGGTCGTCTCGTCTGATCAGCATGAGTCCTATCGCAGGATGATCTTGAACTACGGCCATACCTTCGGTCACGCTATTGAGGCAGCTGGCCTTGCAAGCGCGGGTGAGGCATCTATTACTCATGGAGAAGCGGTCGCGATCGGTCTCGTGTTCGCCGCGAAGTTAGCGCTGCGTCTGGGCAGGATTAGCGAGGACAGGGTGCGCTATCACGAAGAGCTAATTTCTGGTCTCGGCCTGCCAACCCGACCAGTAAAGGTGTCAACTACGAGGGAGCTTCTTTCGTTCATGCTAAGGGACAAGAAATCGTCTGAAGGACTCACCTTTGTTCTTGATGGACCGTCAGGCGTCGAGCCTTTGGCGGGAGTCGCGGAGCGAGACGTGCTTGCGGTCATGGCTGAGATGGGATGCGGATCATGAGGCGAGACTTCGTCGAAGCCCGGCCGCGAGGTGGGCAACCAGTCTCGGATCAGGCACTTGATCTTGCTGGCCTTCCCCCGATGGACGTGCCTAGACGTCTCGACGCGTTGCGGGCCAAGCTATCCGATATGGCACTGGATGCGCTCATCGTGAGCCATCTTGCGAATGTGAGGTATCTGACCGGGTTCAGTGGCTCTGCTGCACTGCTGCTGGTGAGCGAGGACGATGCGCTTCTGGTCACCGACGGCCGTTATGGAACCCAGGCAGGCGAGCAGACCGGATCTGCGGGCGCAAGTGTCACTATAGAGGTCGGTTCCGTGTCCTCGCAGGTCAAAGCGCTCAAGGCCAGGGCATCAGGGATGTCGCGTATCGCGTTCGAGGCCACTCACCTCACTTGGAGTCGCTGGCGAGCACTTTCCAAGGACCTAGGTGGACTGGAGCTGGTCCCAGCTGACGGAGTTGTCGAGTCGCTGCGGGTCGTCAAGGACGCTGGAGAAGTCGCGCGTATCGAGGCAGCGTGTGAGATTGCCGACCAGGCGCTCGGGAACGTTTTCGAAAGGCTGGCGCGCGTCATTGGTTCCTCCCGTTCCAGCGGGAGGTCTGGGCGCGCCGGGGATGGTTCCGTGGACACGACCGAGGTTGGCGTTGCGATGGCGCTCGATTTCGAGCTGCGCCGCCTTGGGGCTTCGGGGAACTCCTTTGACACGATCGTAGCGTCAGGCCCGAACTCTGCAAAGCCACATGCCGAGCCGACCACAAGGCAGATCATGCCTGCAGAGCTCGTGGTTGTTGACTTCGGGGCGATGGTCGACGGCTACTGCTCCGACATGACGAGAACCTTTAGCTTTCGCGACCCACCGGATGCGGAGCAGTTGCGCATGTTCGAGGTGGTCGCTGTGAGCCAGAACGAGGGCGTGAAGTCCGTCGTCGCTGGCGCGATGTGCAGCGACGTGGATGCAGCGTGTAGGCGTGTCATCGACGCTGCAGGGTGGAAGGACGCGTTCAGCCATGGCACTGGCCACGGTGTCGGGCTGGAGATTCATGAAGCGCCTGCTGTTGGGGCCGGATCGTCTGATAGCCTGTATGCGGGCGCGGTGGTTACCGTTGAGCCGGGGGTGTACGTCCCCGGAGTTGGTGGCGTACGGATTGAAGACTCCGTGGTCGTAACCGAACAGGGGTGTCGGGTGCTGACTGCGTCGCCGAAAGAACTAGTCGTTTGAGGAGTTGGCAGCCTGATGCCCGTCACAACCAATGACCTAAGAAATGGAATGGCTCTCGATCTTGGCGAGGGGCTGTTTTCGGTGGTCGAGTTCCAGCATGTGAAGCCCGGCAAAGGCGGGGCGTTCGTGCGCACAAAGCTCAAGAACCTCAGAACGCAGGCTGTCATCGAGCGAACATTTCGTGCTGACGAGAGGGTCGAGCAGGCTGTCATCGACAAGCGAGAGATGCAGTTGCTCTACCGCGATGGCGCTGAGTACGTGTTCATGGATGTGTCGTCTTTCGAGCAGCTTCAGGTGCCCGCAGGGGTCCTTGGGGGCGCTAGCCAGTACCTGAAGGACGGCGACTCGGTGGTGATCGACATGTACGGTACAGAGGTGGTCGATGTGGAACTTCCCGCTGCTGTTGAGCTTGCGGTCAAAGACACCGAGCCCGGGCTCCAAGGTGACAGGGTTTCTGGTGCGCGCAAGCCAGCTGTGCTGGAAACGGGTTTGACGGTGTCAGTCCCGCTTTTCGTGAACACTGGCGACATGGTGAAGGTGGACACGAGAACTGGAGAGTACCTTACCCGGGTCTGATCAGCGGTCGTGTGCCGCGGAGTCGCTGCTATGACCACTGGACGCCGACGCCTGGCTCGTGAACGAGCGCTCTGCATTCTCTACGAGGCTGAGTTGAAGGGTGTTCCTACAAGCTCGGTCCTTTCCGATCTTGGTGTTGAGCCCGATGAGTTCGCGGTTCATCTTGTGATGGAGGTGACCAAGCGCCGATGTGAGGTCGATGAGTTGATCCAGCGGCACTCTGAGGGCTGGGCGATCGAGCGAATGCCTTGCATTGACCGCAACGTGCTCAGGATTTCGGTAGCGGAGCTTCTCGATGAGGTGCTTGAGGTACCGGCCCCAGTAGTCATATCTGAAGCGGTCGAGCTGGCGAAGATGTACTCGACCGAGCAGTCTGCAAGCTTTGTGAACGGGTTGTTGAGTGGGGTACTGATCGATGTCGAGGGTGCCAGTCGGGTGCCATATCCAGCGCATCGAGGCACCGTCGAGGAGCGTCCCAAGCAGGCCTGAGCCCGAAGGTGCGCGACGGCGTGTTGGTGCTAAGATATCCCCAACCGTGAAGCGGGTCCCGTGAGGCCCAAACGGACATCTGGAGGAGCAAGTGGCAGAGCGTGAGCGCAGATTGGTGCCTCGTGGGAGAGGAGTGTTTGTCCCGCGATCACAGGTGATGTCCGCCTCGGATGTCCGTCGGGCGCTTGTTCGCATGGCCCATGAGGTTGTCGAGCGCAACCACGGTGTCTCCGAACTTGTCCTGGTTGGGCTCCAGACCGGGGGTGTCCCTCTCGCGGAGCAGATGGTCGCGGTCCTCGAGGAGATGGAGCAAGAGCCGGTTCCTCTTGGTACCCTTGACGTGGCTTTTTACAGAGACGACGTTGGCATCAGGCCAGTTGTTCCCCAAGCCCCTACATCCATGCCGTGTGATCTTGCAGGACGTTCGGTCGTCTTGGTGGACGACGTGCTGTTCACGGGTCGCACTATCAGAGCTGCGCTGAACGCTCTTGGCGACTACGGGCGTCCAAGGGCCGTGCAGCTCGCTGTCGTGGTTGACAGGGGTCATAGGGAGTTGCCGATTCGCCCCGATTTTGTCGGCAAGAACCTTCCTACGAGGCGAGATGAGATGGTGGACGTCAGCGAGGACGGCGTCACGCTCGGCGACGTCGTGATCAGGTGATGGATCCCAGCACAACAGTGATCGCTGGCAAATCATCTCTACGGAACCTGCTGTCGGTAAATGACTTGGGCGCAGATGGGCTTCATGAGATGATGAGGATCACGGACTTCTTCGCTGAGGTGTCGGCTCGGCCGATCCCGAAGGTGCCTGTACTTAGGGGTAAGACGATCGCCTGCGCCTTCTTCGAGAACTCGACACGCACGAGGCTGTCCTTCGAAGCGGCAGCGAAGCGCCTCTCGGCGGACACCATGTCCTTTGGAGTCTCCGGCTCTTCGATCAGCAAAGGAGAGTCCTTCAAAGACACGATCATGACCATTGATTCGCTTGGAGCAGATGCAATTGTTGTGAGGCATCCGTCTGCAGGTGCTGCAAACCAGGTTGCAAGGTGGGTCTCCAAGCCTGTGGTCAATGCTGGGGACGGGTCTCACGAGCACCCGACCCAGGCCCTGCTGGACTGTTATACGATACGCGAGGCCTTGAAAGAAAAGTCACTGTCAGGCCTGCGGATTGCAGTGGTGGGTGACCTTTCCCACTCGAGGGTTGCGCGATCGAACGTGCTTGCGATGTCAGCAATGGGAGCAGTGGTCACGCTGGTCGCCCCCCGTACCCTTTGGCCGGCATCACTTGACGGCTGGCCGGTTCACGAGATCACCTGCGATCTCGACCCGATCCTCGCGCATACGGACCTCGTGTACCTGCTTCGCCTCCAAGTCGAGCGCGGCGCGGGTGGCCTGCTCCCATCACTCAGGGAGTACACCGCGACCTACGGCCTCACGGCTCGCCGGGCAGCGATGATGCCAAAGGGTGCTCTAGTGATGCATCCCGGGCCTGTGAACCGGGGGGTGGAGATGTCTTCGGAGGTGGCCGAGATGCCGACCACGTTGGTTGGCCACCAGGTAGCAAATGGCGTTCTGGTGCGTATGGCGGTCCTGTACTACCTGTTGGCTGGACCCGAGGGTGTGGACGCGATGGATGTCAGCCGGGACGCGAGCGTGCTTTCAGACGCTGAGAGCGCGAGCTTGGTGGCTCTGGATGGCTGACGTCTTGCTCCGTGGAGGTCGTGTCATCGACTCAAATGGCGAGAGGCGTGCGGACGTCCTCGTTGCAGGTTCGAAAGTCCAAGCGGTTGCTGAGGGGCTTTCAGCGCCTACTGGAGCTCTCGTGCTCGATGTCGGCGGCTGTATCGTCTCGCCCGGCCTCGTCGACCTGCACTGCCATTTGCGCGAGCCAGGACAAGAGGAGTCGGAGTGTGTTGAGACAGGAACGAGGTCCGCTGCTCTCGGCGGCTACACCGCGGTCGTAGCGATGCCCAACACGGACCCACCAGTCGACTCCGGGTCGATGGTGCGCGACCTCGCAGAGCTGGGTCGCAGCTCGCTAGTGGAGATGGCGGTCGCGGGGGCGATCACGGTGGGTAGGAACGGATCGCGGCTCGCTCCCATGGCTGAGATGGCAAGCCTCGGAGTCAAGATCTTCACCGACGATGGCGCGGGAGTTCAGGATTCAGCGCTGATGCGCAATGCGATGGAGTACGCGGCGGGGATCGGGGTGACGATTGCTGAGCATGCAGAGGATGCCTCGCTGGCCGCTGGTGGTCAGATGCACGAGGGGAGCTGGTCGTCAAGGCTCGGCCTTCCGGGGAGTGCAGCTGTTGCGGAAGAGGTCATGGTCGCAAGGGACCTCGCTCTCGCGCGCCTGACCGGAGCCCGCCTGCATCTGATGCACCTGTCCACAGCGGGATCTATTGCTCTCGTGCGCCAGGCGAGAATGGACGGCATCCAGGTCACCGCCGAGGTTACCCCTCACCATCTGAGCTTGACCGACGGAGCGCTCGCGTCCTATGACCCGAACCTGAAGATGAGCCCTCCTCTGCGCTCCGCGGAGGATGTTAACGCGGTTCGAGCTGGGGTTGCACAAAGTGTTGTGGACGCGATCGCTACCGATCATGCGCCCCATCCCCTTGAGGCGAAAGAGGTGCCGTTCGCAGATGCCGCGAACGGAGTGATTGGGCTCGAGACCGCGCTCGCTGTGGCTCTCACCGTGCTCGTGTCGGGTTCCGGGCCGTTCATCGCAGATGTGGCTTCAGGTGAAGATGCTTGTGTCGAAGGTGCGTCGGCAGCGCTTGGTGCACCACCAGATGGTGCAGTAGGCGCATCAGGGCTCCTCGGCATCCAGGAGCTTCTTGCGCTCATGTCGTGGAAACCCGCGCGGATAGCCTGCCTGGATCACAGCCAAGGCGGGCCTGTGGTTCCTGGTTCGCAGGCGAACATCTGCGTGGTGGACTTGGATGCTGCCTGGGTTGTGGACCCAGATCGCTTCGCGAGCCGGAGCAGGAACACTCCCTTTCGAGGCTGGAAACTTTTCGGGAAAGTCCTCCACACGATCTGCAACGGCGAGCCGGTGGTGCTCGATGGAGAGCCGCAGCGATGAGCCGCGAGCAAACCTCTTCGAGCTGGCGGAGTGATCCAAGCCACGATACCGGATCTGCTCGGGCGCTCCTCGTGCTCGCTGACGGCGAGGTGTTCGAGGGTGAGGCCGTAGGTTGGACGCCGCCTGACGGCGTCGCTACGGGAGAGCTTGTCTTCAACACGGTCATGAGCGGCTACCAAGAGGTCCTGACGGACCCATCGTATGCGGGCCAGGTAATTGCGTTCACCTATCCCCATATTGGCAACTACGGGACATCGCAGGCCGACAGCGAGGCGCGCAGGCCGTTCTGTAGGGGGGTGGTGGTTCGGGACCTCGCGGAACGACCCAGCAACTGGCGCTCGACGCAGTCTCTGGGATCGTTTCTCGATTACCACAAGATTCCAGGTATTACAGGTGTCGACACGAGGCGGCTGACCCGTCACATCCGCTCACAGGGCTCGATGCCCTGTGCATTCGGCACCGCACCCGAGGATGTGCTCGCTCGGGCTGCGGCGCTGGAACCCGGCACCGAGGGTGTCGATCTCGTCTCGGAGGTCACGACGCCCGCGCCATATACCTTCGGCAATGGCCCACTGCGCGTGGTCGCGCTGGACTTTGGTGTGAAGTCGACGATGCTTGCCTATCTTGGCGCGATTGCAAGGGTGGAGGTAATGCCAGCGGGGACGCCGGCGGACGAGGTGCTCTCGAGCGATCCCGATGGGGTCTTTCTCTCAAACGGTCCCGGTGATCCATCCGCGCTTGGTCATCTGGCAGCCGAGATCAAGATGCTCCTTGGCGAGGTGCCAATTTTTGGCATATGCCTCGGCCACCAGCTTCTTGGCGTCTCGCTCGGCGCTGAGACCTTCAAGCTCCCGTTCGGCCATCACGGTGGCAACCATCCCGTGAAGAGGCTTTCCTCCGGTACCGTGGAGATAACGAGCCAGAACCACAACTACGCGGTCCGGGGGGAGTCCCTCGACGGTGTGGAGGTGACGCACGTGAATCTGAACGACGGCGTCATCGAGGGCATGAGGTGCGAGGAGGCAGCTGCGTTCAGCGTCCAGTACCATCCGGAGGCGGCCCCAGGCCCCCACGACGCTCGGTATCTCTTCGAGGAGTTCAGGATTGCAATGGAGGCCCGTCGCTGATGCCGAGGCGTGATGACATCGAGTCGGTGCTCCTGATCGGATCAGGGCCAATAGTCATCGGCCAGGCTTGCGAGTTTGACTACTCAGGAACACAGGCCTGCAGGGCGCTCAAGCAGGAGGGCTACCGTGTGGTGCTCGCCAACTCCAATCCAGCTACGATCATGACCGATCCAGATCTCGTGGACCGTACGTATGTGGAGCCGCTCGAGGTCGATGTGGTGAGTGCGATCATAGAACGTGAGCGGCCTCAGGCGTTGCTGGCTACGCTGGGCGGCCAGACTGCGCTCAATCTCGCGATAGCGCTCTCGGACAGCGGCGTCCTCCAGCGCTACGGTGTCGAGCTCATCGGTGCGAACGAGGATGCGATCCGCACCGCAGAGGACCGGGATCGTTTCAAGTCTGCGATGATGGAGATAGGGCTGGAGGTGCCGGCTTCCGGCTTCGCTCACTCGCTGCCCGAGGCGCTCGAAGTCGCGGAGCAGATCGGATACCCGCTCATAGTTAGGCCATCATTCATCCTCGGGGGAGCCGGCACCGGTATAGCAAGGGACGCAGGGACATTCGAGTCACTCGTGAGGTTGGGCCTCGATGCGAGCCCTGTGTCGGAGGTACTCGTCGAGCGCTCCATTGCTGGCTGGAAGGAGTACGAGCTGGAGGTCATGAGGGATCGGGCTGACAACTGCGTGGTGGTGTGCTCGATCGAGAACCTCGATCCCATGGGTGTGCACACCGGGGATTCGGTGACCGTCGCTCCAGCTCAGACCCTCTCGGATGTGGAGTACCAGCGCATGCGGGATGCAGCGTTCGCCTGTATTCGAAGAGTCGGTGTGGAGACCGGTGGATCGAACATCCAGTTTGCAGTGAACCCGGTTGACGGTCGCATGCTCGTGATCGAGATGAACCCGCGGGTTTCCAGGTCGAGCGCACTTGCATCCAAGGCGACTGGGTTCCCGATAGCGAAGATAGCTGCTCGCCTTGCAGTTGGGTACACGCTCGACGAGGTGGCGAACGACATCACCGGTGCAACTCCAGCGAGCTTCGAGCCCACGATTGACTACGTGGTTACAAAGATCCCGCGCTGGGCCTTCGAGAAGCTTCCCGGAGTTCCAGACGAGCTCGGGACCAAGATGCAGTCTGTCGGTGAGGTCATGGCGATCGGTCGGACCTTCCCCGAGTCATTGCAGAAGGCGATCCGGTCGCTGGAGCTGGGTCGCTGGGGGTTGAATTGTGACCCTGCAGAGTCCCTCACAGATGGGCTCTGCGATGACGAGCTGATCTCGCTCAGCACAGTCGCTACGCCGCAAAGGCTGTTCCAACTTGAAGCTGCGCTCAGGCGCGGCATCTCGGTTGAACGTCTCGCGGCGGCTACGGGGGTTGACCCGTGGTTCCTGGGGGAGATGGGACGGATAGCGCTCGAGCGCAAACGTCTCGAGGGGAGGACATTGGCAGGATTGCAGGCTGGGGACTGGAGGCGATCGAAGCGTCTTGGCTTCTCCGACGCTCAGTTGGGCTGGCTTCTCGGCTCCGAGGAGGAGGCGGTGAGGAGAGCAAGGATCGCTGCAGGGGTGACCCCGACCTACAAGACGGTCGACACGTGCGCGGCTGAGTTCGAGGCAAACACCCCCTATCACTACTCGTGCTACGAAGATGAGAACGAGGTCCGCCCGAGTTCGCGTCCTAGGGTCGTGATTCTAGGAGCCGGTCCGAACCGAATTGGTCAGGGCATCGAGTTTGACTACTGCTGCGTGCACGCAAGCCTCGCATTGCGAGAGGCTGGTTACGAGACGGTGATGGTGAACTGCAACCCTGAGACCGTCTCGACCGACTACGACACGAGCGACAGGCTTTACTTCGAAGCCCTCACATCCGAGGATGTCTTGAACATCATCGAGGCCGAGGAGGCCGCGAGCCGGGACGGAGGGACGCTGGTGGGCGTGCTTGTCGGCTTGGGTGGCCAGACGCCATTGAAGCTTGCGGAAGGACTCGGAGCGGCGCGTGTCCTTGGAACGAGCCCGGTATCCATCGATATCGCAGAGGACCGCCGGCTCTGGGAGGATCTGTGCTCGCGCATCGGAGTTCCGCAACCGCCTGGGGGAACCGCGATAGCGGTTGAAGATGCGGTCGCGGTCGCGGAGCGCATCGGATACCCGGTGCTCGTGCGACCTAGCTACGTTCTCGGCGGAAGGGCAATGAAGATCGCCTACGACTCCTTGGAGCTCGAGGAGGCGATGAGGGAGATGCACGGGTTGGCAGGGGCCGGAGGCTCTCTGGGTCGCGAGGGAGCACTGTCTGAGAGCCGTCCAGTGCTCATTGACATGTTCCTCGAAGGCGCGATCGAAGTGGACGTGGACGCTGTGAGGGATGCGACGGGCGAGATCATGCTGGCAGGGATCATGGAGCATGTGGAGGAGGCCGGCGTACACTCTGGCGACTCGGCCTGCATGCTTCCTCCCCCGACACTTTCCAGCTCTGTGCTCGAAGATATCGAGCGCTATACGAGGGCGATCGCGGATGTGCTGGACGTGAGGGGTCCGATCAACATCCAGTACGCGGTGAAGGACCGCCGAGTTTTCGTTCTCGAAGCCAATCCGCGGGCCAGCCGCACGATCCCCTTCGTCGCAAAGGCGACTGGGGTTCCTGTTGCAAAGGCAGCCGCGAGGGTAATGGTTGGCGCGACGCTCGCAGAGTTGCGTGACGAAGGCCTGCTGGCCGGCTCCCGCCAGAGGGAAGCGGACGGCGCTCAAGAAGACGCACCGATAGGCGTCTCGCGGGGGATGTGGGATGTCGCACACATGAGTGTGAAGGAGGCCGTCCTGCCGTTCAGCCGCTTCCCGAGTCTGGACAGCATTTTAGGTCCCGAGATGAGATCGACTGGCGAGGTGATGGGTGTTGGCACGACCTTTGGCCTTGCGTTCGCGAAGAGCCAGATGGCTGCGGGCAACCGCCTGCCTGACTCTGGGGCAGCGTTTCTGTCGCTTGCGGATCGAGACAAAGCAGCCGGTCTTGAGATCGCAAGACACCTCGTCGAGCTTGGGTTCACTGTGGCTGCAACGAGTGGCACAGCACGCTATCTGACCGAACACGGCGTTGGCGTCGAGACAGTGGTTGCGAAGGTGACAGACACTCAGGAGGTGATGGATCAAGAAGCGGTGAACGCGGTCGAGCTGATATCTAGCGGGAAGGTAAAGCTGGTTGTGAACACCCCGAGGGGGCGAGGTCCGCGTGCTGACGGGATGCACATCCGCTCGTCCGCGCTAGCGCATCAGGTCCCATGTCTCACCACGCTTGCAGCAGCACGGGCCGCGGCTTACGGGATCGCGGACATGGCGCGCCATAGGCTCTCGGTCACGAGCCTGCAGGAGCTCCACTCCCGTGTGCCTCAACCTTCTCTGAAGCGATCACGAGCCGGCTGGTCAACAGGTGATGACGCTGGCGAGCCAGCGAACTCTGACGAAACGGAACTGGCCGCTCGCACGAGTCCTGAAGAGCTACCCGCTTGAAGGCTCGCCTGCGCAGGCGCTCCTCGTTTGGAAGATCACATCGCGCAAGACGTTACGACGGCGAAGATCTTGTAGATCTTCGCGTAAAGGTGGGTTCGGTCGTGTTAGGGAACCCCATTATGACCGCGTCCGGAACAGCGGGACACTCAGCGGAGCTCGGGGCGTTCTTTGATCTGTCCCGCATCGGCGCCGTCGTCGTGAAGTCCCTTGCATTCGAGCCATGGTCGGGGAACCCCGCGCCTCGCCTCGTACCAGTCGCCGGTGGACTCCTGAACAGCGTTGGCCTTCAGGGGCCCGGGGTGAAGGCGTGGATCGACGAGGGGTTGCCGCAGCTCATCGAAGCCAGGGCGGTTGTGGTGGCAAGCATCTGGGGCCGCAGCGTCGAGGAGTATTCCAAAGCTGCAGCGATGTTGCATGGTGCGCCTAGTCAGGTCGCAGCCGTGGAGGTGAACGTGAGCTGTCCAAACCTCAAAGACTCCAAGCGCATGTTCTCCCACTCGCCGGCCTCGACATCCGAGGTTGTTAGGGCGGTGGCCAGCGAATCTGGCCTGCCGTGCTGGGTGAAGCTAAGCCCTGTGACGTCAGAGCTCTGTGAGGTCGCAGCCGCTGCGGTCGCAGCCGGAGCTGAGGCAGTGACACTCGTCAACACCCTCCCAGGGGACGCGGTTGATTTCGAAACTCGATCGTCGAGCCTTGGCGGAGGCGGGGGTGGCTTGTCAGGTCTCGCGGTCCATCCGGTCGCGGTGCGGGCGGTGCGTGAGTGCCGGGCTGCAGTTGGTGACCTCGGAATCGTGGGAGTAGGGGGGGTGTTCAGCGGAAGGGACGCTCTAGAGTTGATGCTTGCTGGCGCAAGCGCGGTGCAGGTGGGAACTGCAACCTTTCTCGATCCGAGGGCGCCGGTTCATGTGTTGTACGAGCTGGAGACCTTATGCCTTCGCGCGGGCGTGCGGTCGCTTGCTGAGCTTCTAGGAAGGTGCTGAGGATGAGTGGAGCAAGTGATACGGAACCCATGCTTCGTGATAGAGCTGTCTTGGCCCTGGACGTTGATGACCTTGTAGCAGCCATGCGACTAGCCCGGCTGCTCAAGCCGTACTTCTCGGTAGCGAAGGTTGGGCTGGAGCTGTTCAGCGCCTCTGGTCCCGAAGCGGTGGAGGCGTTGATCGGTGAGGACTACCGAGTCTTCGTCGACCTCAAGCTTTACGACATCCCGACCACTGTCGCGAAGGCCGCGAGGGTCATCGGCAGCCTGGGCGCATCGTACTTGACGTTGCATCTCCAAGGTGGTGCACCGATGATCCGTGCGGGGGTGGAGGGTCTTGCAGAAGGGGCACTCAGCGCAGGCTCGCCGGCCGCAGGCGTTCTCGGAGTGACGGTACTGACCAGTGAGGCATCTGCCCCACTCGAGGTGATCCAAAGCTTGGCATCTGCAGCCGCCGAGGGGGGGTGCAAAGGGGTGGTCTGTGCTGTTTCAGATGTGGGATCTGTACGAAGCGTCGCGCCAGGATTGATGGCTGTAGTCGCGGGGATTCGCTCCTTTGGAATGGGCTCAGACGACCAGGCGCGTCCTGCGACCCTGGCTTTGGCTCTCGAAGCCGGAGCCGACTTGATGGTCGTCGGAAGAGCGGTTACGGCTCAGGCGGACCCGCTGGCTGCAGCCGCCGAGATCTTCGGATATGCCAGCTCAGATGCCATATAGCCTCTCGATTTCCAGCACGGGCGAAACGTGCTCGCCCGAATTGCAAGCACGACCTCTCAGATAGCGCTATGGTGTCGTGCCATGCCTCTTCCTCCAGCACTAACTCAAGAGCAACGTAAGGAAGCCCTCGCAAAGGCGGCCAAGGTTCGCCGTGAGAGGGCCGAGATAAAAGAGAAGCTGAAGTCAGGTTCTCTCAGCTTCTCCAAGCTCCTTGACAGAGCAGCGAAGGATGACACCGTAGGGAAAATGAAGGTTCTCTCGGTTCTCGAATCGCTGCCCGGTCTAGGGAAGGTAAAAGCCCGCCGCCTCATGGAGACGGCAGGTGTGAGCGAGAGCCGTAGGCTCCAGGGCCTGGGTGCCAAGCAGCGCGAGGCACTCTTGGAGGCGACCGCAAAGCGCTGATCTCGTTCGGGTATCGCTCTTCCCCTGTGGAGGCAGCAGTAACCTGACTCCAGCTGGGCTCGTTCGACTGCTAGAGCCGTGGATCGAGCCCAGCTGGGGTAGATCAGCGTGGGTGATATGCGCTCGTGTAATACTGTAGATGTGCAGCACCTCACGTCGAATAAGATGGTGATTTCGGCATTCTGCGCGATCTTCGTAGAACGCCGAGGAGATAGAGACACCCTCGACCTCGTGAGTGCACGAACCCCTCTTCATGGGAGCGTTAGTGCGTTTGGACTACAGTGCCAAGACCTTGGTGAGCGGCCGAAGCCAACTCTCTTATGCGATGCTGAGTTGGCGCGAGTCGAGCGCAGGCGCGCTCAGTGGCGTCGTTCGCTGGTACGGAGTCGCAAGCGCTTGGCTTCCAAGCACTCCGATAGGGCGCCTCGGCCCAAAGGCGGTATAACGATCCCTCGGCCAGCAATTGCCGCCGGTTCGTGTATGGCGAGCGAGGTGGCGTAATGCCTCCAGTGAGACAGCCACGCGCAGATGCGGGAATCCCACGGCCTAAGCCGTCGAACCAGGGCAATGATCCGGGTCGGCTCTTCATCATTTCTGGACCAGGTGGCGCTGGGAAGGGATCGATCGTGTCTCGTGTGGTCGCTAGTGACCCTTCCCTCTGGCTCAGCCGGTCATGGACGACCCGCGTTCCGCGTTCGGGGGAAGCTGAAGACGCGTACTGCTTCGTCACTCGTGAGGACTTCAAGGCGAAGATCGCGAGCGGTGGCTTCCTCGAGTGGGCGGAGGTCGTTGGTGAGCTGTACGGCACTCCTGTTCCCGAAGCGCCAGCCGGGTCCGACGTGGTCCTCGAGATCGACGTGCAGGGGGCGGCCCAAGTCCTTGGCAGGCGTCCAGACGCGCGGATGATTCTCGTGCTGGCGCCGTCCCGGGAGGCACAGGAGCAACGTCTCAGGGGCCGGGGCGACTCCGAGGAGCATATCCTTCGCCGTCTGAGGATTGCTCCGAGTGAAGAGAACGCTGGCCGGCGTCTAGCGGATCACGTGGTGATCAATGACGACCTGGAGCGGACGGTGGCCGAAGTATGCGCTATAATAAGTCGCTATCGCGGCAACGTCGCTTCTGGGTGAGCCGCACGCAGGTGTTTCGGGCGCTAGCCTGTGCCGTGCGGGGTGCTTTGGGCACCGTCACACGGCTATTCGAGGCACGATAAGACGTTACACACCTCCACGTGTACCCGTGGTTGGTGTTTCAATTTGGTTTGTTTTCAATGATCAACTTTCGACAATCAACTCTTGGAGTGAACACGATGGCTGACGGGCGTAACACGATGATGTACCCACCAATCGAGATCTTGCTTGATCGCGCGGACTCGAAGTTTACGCTCGTTACGCTTGCCGCCAAGAGGGGCAGGGAGATCAACTCGTACTTTAACCGGCTGGGAGATGGTCTGGGCTCAATCGTGCCTCCCCAGGTGGCTTCCGTTGCACGTAAGCCGCTCTCAATCGCCTTTGAGGAGATAGCTGCTGGCAAGGCGGTGTACGCGTACGCTGAGGAGTCGAGTGCTGGGTCGCCCGACGGGGAGTCGCCAGCTGTTGCTGGCGCGAGTGATCAGCCAGACTCTCTTGCTGAAAGCGCCGCAGACGCAGAGCGCGCTGGCGAAGCAGAGGGGGATAGCGCCTGATCGCCAGCGAGGATCCCCTCTCCGCGAAGGAGTCATCTTCTTCGCAAGTGCTGAGCACACGAGTGCCCCCCGGGATGATCAAGTCGACGCTACAAGGCGGATCTCGCGGATCGCCAAGTGTCGTGCTCGGAGTGACAGCAAGCATCTCCGCCTACAAGGCGGTTGAGGTATGCAGGATGTTTACTGCCCGCGGTGCTCGCGTGCTCCCGGTAATGACTGCAGATGCGAGGCGCTTCGTCGGCGATCTAACCTTCTCGGCTCTAGCGTCAGAGCCGGTTCCGCAGGACCTTTTTGACGCAGTAGATCCGAGTCCCCATACGAGGCTTGCTCGCGAAGCGGACATCGTGGTTGTCGCGCCAGCGACCGCTCACCTCCTTGGCGCGTACGCGTGTGGCCTTTGCGACGATCTCTTGACAGCGACGTTGCTTGCAACGCGAGCCCCCGTGCTCCTCTGTCCCGCTATGCATTCAGAGATGTGGGAGAGCGCTGCAGTGAAAGAGAACGTGGCTCGTCTGCGCTCACGGGGGGTAATGGTTCTCGATCCGGCATCGGGTCCGCTTGCCGGTGGCGATGATGGTGTGGGGCGTCTCGTGGAGCCCGCGTTGATCGTGGATGCGGCAATTGAGATGCTTGCTCTCTCGCAGCGCAAGCGGTTCGTCTCTCCGCAGTCTTCTGGGGTCTCCTCGGAGCTACTGGGATCTTTGGCGACCAAGAAGGATATGGCGGGAGTTAAGGTTCTTGTGAGCGCAGGCGGCACCCGGGAGCCGATCGACCCCGTCCGATTCATCTCAAATCGCTCATCGGGCAAGCAAGGATACGCACTCGCGCTGGAAGCGCTGCTCAGAGGTGCTGAGGTCACGGTCGTCACTGCAGCGGAGGGGATCGATCCCCCCGCAGGCACTGAGGTTGTGAGGGTGGAGACCGTCGCAGAGATGGAGCGTGAGATGACCTCGCGCGCGCGAGCTGCGGACGTGGTGGTGATGGCGGCCGCGGTATCGGACTTCAGGCCTAGTAAAGCCTCGAGCGAGAAGCTCTCCAGAGCGCAAGGACCTGTTGAGTTGGTGCTGGAGCCCGCACCCGACATACTCTCAGAGCTGGTCCGCTTGCGACGTCCCAACCAGGTCATAGTTGGTTTCGCGGCAGAGACAGCAGATGTGCTCGATCGGGGCCGCGCAAAGCTCGAGGCGAAGGGAGTGGACTTGATGGTCGCAAACGATGTGTCTTTGCCGGGAGTCGGCTTTGGCTGGGACACCAATGCCGTCGAGATCATCTTACCTGGTGGTAGCTCGAAGAGCGTGCCTTTGACCACGAAGGCCGCGGTCGCACGGGCGGTTTTCGATAGTGTGGTCGAGCGTATGGAAGCGAGTGTGGTCAAGCGTTTGGAAGCGACCGGAGCGGATCTGGGGAGTGCAGCACCGCGCTGCACGAGTCCGGCAATGAGCAGCAAGGAGGAGTCTTGAAGAACCAGTACACGTTCACCTCGGAGTCTGTTACCGAGGGGCACCCCGACAAGATGGCAGACCAGGTGTCGGATGCGGTGCTCGACGCGATCCTGGCAAGAGACCCCGAGGGCCGGGTCGCGTGCGAGACCATGCTCACGACCGGGCTCGTGGTGGTTGCAGGAGAGGTGACGACCACCGCAAGGGACATTGAAGTACCGAAGATCGTGCGCGAGACGGTGGTGGACATTGGCTACGATCGGGACTCCTACGGTTTCAATGGCCATACGTGTGGCGTGATTGTGAGCCTCGACGAGCAGTCCCCCGATATATCGCGCGGTGTTACGTCCGCGCTCGAAGTTAGGGCGGGCTCTGCTGGTGAGGACGAGCTGAATGCGCAAGGCGCCGGTGATCAGGGAATGATGTTCGGTTACGCGTGCGACGAGACTCCCGACCTTATGCCTATGCCGATCTGGCTGGCTCACCGCCTTGCGCAACGGCTCTCGCAGGTCAGGCGTGCAGGCGTGCTCCCCTACCTCAGGCCTGATGGCAAGACCCAGGTCAGCGTGGAGTACGACAAGGACAGGCCGGTGGCTCTCAAGACAGTTGTCATCTCGAGCCAGCACCAGCCTGGCGTGGATCTTGACACCTTGTTGCTCCCGGATATGAGGGAGCACGTCTTGGCGCCGCTGCTGCCGGACAACCTGGACGTCTCGTCGCTTGAGCTACTCGCCAATCCGACTGGCGTGTTCGAGCTGGGCGGCCCGCACGCGGACACCGGTTTGACCGGGCGCAAGGTGATCGTTGACAGCTACGGAGGGTTCGCTCGCCACGGCGGCGGCGCCTTCTCCGGGAAAGACCCCTCAAAGGTGGACCGCTCGGGGTCGTATGCCGCGAGGTGGCTCGCGAAGCATGTCGTGGCATCTGGTGCCGCGCGCAGGTGCGAACTACAGGTCGCCTACGCGATCGGCGTTGCTCGACCTATCTCGGTGATGGTGGATACCTTTGACACCGAAGTGGTCGATCCTGAGAAGATAGCGAGAGCGCTTGACGAGCTGTTCGATCTGAGGCCAGCCGCAATCATCAAGGATCTCGATCTCCGCCGCCCGATCTACAAGCGTACCGCTTCGTATGGGCACTTTGGCCGGCCTGAGAAGGAGATGACCTGGGAGGCGACCCCTAGGGTCAGCGAACTCAAGCAGGCACTGGGGCTGTAACGGCCAGCGGCCGCCAGGGCAGCCCAGAGCCGTGCCAGCAGGCTAGCGGCTGCAAGGCATCGCTTCGATTACCTTCGAGGGCGTCGTGCTTGAAGTCGCGGCCCTCGAGGCCGGCAGCGGATGCCGGCTGAAGCTAGAGGTTGGTGATGCCAGCTACGTTGGATGAACCGGAAGGTTCTCGAATGGAGCGTGTTGTCAAGGTTCTTCCCAGGATTAGCGGTCTAGATCGCGAGTTCGACTACGCAGTTCCCGCTGCGCTGGATCCGCTTGTGACCACCGGCACGATTGTGCGTGTAGTGCTCGCTGGACGGCGTGTCAGTGGCTGGGTCGTAGGCGACCAGGAGAATCCTGATCCCAATATCACGCTTCGTCCAATACTGGCGGTGACCGGTTTCGGGCCGCCGGAGGACATCGTGCGCCTTGCTGCATGGGCCGCTTGGAGATGGGCTGGAAAGCGCTCGAAGCTGCTCGTAACAGCCTCCCCGCCGAGGGTCGTGAAACGCCTGCCCAGCCGTCGTGGCACTGCCGAGCCGTTTTCGGGCACCAACCGGCATCTCTCGCAGACCGCAAGGTTGGGACCGCTGGCTATTGGGGTTGATAGCTCTGGATCATCAGCTGACCGCGCTCGCTACTTGCCAGCTCGCAGGGGTGGGATTGACGAGGAGCTTGTGAGCGACATCCTCTCGAGGGAGCGTGCTGTGGTGAGAGTCCCCCCTTCCTGCAGCGATGCGCATCCATACTTGAACGCTGTGGTCCGCTCTTGGGCGCCAAGAGGTGGGGTGGTGTTGAGCCCGTCACTGCAGGGTGCAAAGCGGATCGCTGCTGCGCTCCTAGAGGCGGGGACAGCGCGTACCGCACTTTTCCCAGATCAGTGGGCCGAGGCGGCATCGGGGGGTTATGTTGCGGTCGGCCCACGCTCTGCTGCCTGGGCCCCGGTTCCCGATCTCGGGGGTGTTGTGGTCCTCGATGCTCACGACGACGCTTACGTCGAAGAGCGGGCTCCCACGTGGAATGCCTGGATAGTCGCCGGGGAACGCGCTCGGAGAGCGGGTGTGGGTTGCACGCTGATGTCAGCGTGCCCGTCGCTGGAGATGCTCGATTGGGGAGACCTGCTGACGCTACCTAGATCTGTTGAGCGAGAGGGTTGGCCGGTGATCGAGACGGTGGATCGTCGAAAGGAGGATCCGCGATCAGGGCTGATCTCGGACCGCCTCGTCGAGCTCCTGCGGCGAGGCTCGGAGTCGAGCTCTCGGTCCCAGGTCGTGTGCGTACTGAATGCAAAGGGCTGGGCGGCGCTCTTTGCCTGCGTAGCCTGCGGAGAGCTCGCAAGGTGCGAGAAGTGCTCGGCAGCTGTCGAACAGCAGGCAAGCTCCTCTGGGCTTCCAGGCGCCTCGGGCGCCCTTGCGGTGCTCACATGCCGCCGGTGCGCAACGTCCAGGCCGCTAGTCTGTGCTGCGTGCAGCTCCCAAAGGCTCAAGGTAGTCCGTCCAGGTGTATCGCGGGTCGGTGAGCACCTCTCAGCGTTGATAGGTGCGAACGTGCCGGTGGTGACGGCCGAGGATGACCGCCTGATGAGTTCACCCGAAATGCGAGATGCGCGCGTGCTTGTTGGCACCGAGGCGCTGTTGAACCGCTTGGCAGGCGACGGGCGAAAGGTCCGAGCGGTTGTCTTCTTGGACTTCGACAGAGAGCTTCTGGCACCTCGCGTCCGGGCGGGAGAGCGGGCTATGGCCCTGCTTGCCAAGGCGGCTCGGCTTACCGGTGGCAGGGCGCAGGGTGGGCGGATCCTGATCCAGACCCGAGTTCCTGATCACGATGTCATCTCTGCGGCAACGAGGGCTGATCCCGGGAGGTTGGCGCAAGGCGAGTTGCAAACGCGCACTGAATTGAGGTTTCCCCCTGCTTGGGCTGTCGCTCGGGTCTCTGGTTCAAGGGCAGCGGACTTTGTCTCCGAGGTCAAGGCGCGCTCCGCAAGGGACGGAAATAGCGACGTCGAACCGTTGATCGAAGTAGCCGGTCCGGGTCCAGATGGCTGGCTCTTGAGGGCAAGGGAACACGAGACCCTCTGCAATGTGCTGGCAGGGATCCCACGATCGGGAGCGACAACGCGCATCGAGGTGGATCCGCTCAGGCTCTAAGCGACATGAGCTTCGATCATGCCCCCGGCTTCTAGTTTGCAAGGTCGCATTGCAGGCCCACTGGCCCGTGTCAGCAGCGACTCTTGGCTTGTCAGTGCACGGCAAGAATCCTCTGGAAATTCCTGAGAAACACTTGGTATCTCGTGTGGTCGAGAGTATCGTGACAGACGTGTCGGGTAGTTGAGTCCGCGTAAGTGCCGTATAAGCTACAGCTTAAGTGATGGGGAAGATCCCCTACACGCCGCGGTTATCGTGTCAACCTTGAGAAAGTGTCGCACACCTGTGGTCTTACGATGGGGCGCCCGATTCCAAAGAGGCTGCCGGCTAGGAACGCCAGGAGTGTCCGGGTCGAGATGGCGGACTACCCGAGGGAAAGACCGACGATGTCAGCCCATCTGGAGTCACCGAGTCCCATGTTGGCTGGGAAGGCCGGCCTGAGGACAAGGTAGAACCCGGGGGATTATTGATGAGTCAACTCGGCGAGATCGGAACCCAGTTGTATTCATTGGTGGCCTTGCGAAGGGCCCGGAAAACTACAGGTCTAGAACGCGACGGAGACCTCGGTCCACTTCGCCCACGAGTGCCAACGGGGCGGTGCCCACGTGGTCGGTGATGTCGGTCTTGTTCAGCGTGACGAGGGCGGTGACGTTGACGACGGAGTCCCCGGGTAGCCCCGTGGCCGTGGCTGGCATGAACACATTGCCGGGCATGGTGGCCAGGCTGGTGTTCGAGGTGATGACCGCGGCCAGGATCGTCGCTAGGCGGCTCCGGTTGTACGTGTCGGCGGAAATGACAAGAATTGGCCGCCTCTTGGCCGGGCGTGAGCCTACCGGCGCTCCGAGATCGACCCAGTAGATGCCGCCACGTTCAATCACCACTCCTCCGCAGCACCGGCCACGAGTCGTTGGCCAGCGGCGATTGCGTCGGTAGCCGAGTCGTCGCCCTGCCCGAGCGCGGCCACGACCAGATCGATCTGGCGGGTCACCGATTCGCTGTCCAGTTCATCGAGGTAGCGGGCCGCCGCACGCGAGAAGAACTCCGAGCGGCTCATGCCGAGGTCTAGGGCCCGCCGTGATGCTCGTTGGTAGGTTTCGTTTGGAACTGAGATTGCAGTCTTCACACCGCTAGTATAACGCGGTATGACCGTCGGATGGAGGGATCTGCCTCGTCGGCGCTGACTTGGTCTCCAGGGCACCTGACATAGTGCCGCTCTAGGAGACTCCTGAAGTAGAGGTGCCTCCAGCGGCCCGGAGGGCCGCTGGATAGCGTGGAGAACGCCCGACAGGGGTTATGGGAAGCTGTCGGGGAACCGATACTGTCGTTTCGCCCCTCGAAT
>JAJZXF010000146.1 GCA_021802485.1 Actinomycetes bacterium
CAGCCTAAGCAATGAGCAATTGGCTGCGTACTACCGTTGTGCGGACGTGTTTGTTTGCGCGTCCGATCACGAGGGGTTCTGCGTTCCGCTCGTCGAGGCGATGCACAACGAGGTTCCCGTGGTCGCGTATGCTGTTGCAGCTATTCCCGAGACGCTCGCAGATGCGGGTGTCCTGCTCAACTCGGGGAAGGATCCAGCGTTGTTCGCGGCTGCGGTACATAAGGTCATCTCGGACGCCGAGCTACGGGTGGTGCTTGGCGAGAGGTGCAGGGCTCGGCTAGCGAGCTTCAGCCTCGAGCGAGCGCGCGAAGCGTTCCTCGAGGCCATCCGTGTCGCGGTTGGTGATCCTTGAGGCTGGTCTCTTTGACCCTGAGCGTTCACTATGGCTGAGAGCCGGCGCGTCAGCTCAGGCGGCATCCTTGCAGTGGTTGGGTATGTATCCACTGCTGTGGTGATCTGGATCGCTCTAGCGGCTCCGGGCGCGGCTGGGGCTTCCCAAAGCGGTGCGATTAGTGAGAGGGCGTCGGGCACAGCGTATGCGTCTGGATACGTTGCGTTGGTTGGACACGGCTGGGGCCACGGAAGGGGAATGGGGCAGTGGGGAGCGCTCGGGTACGCGCTTTCCGCGAAGAGCTACCCCTGGCTGCTCGGGCACTACTACGGAGGAACGTCGCCGGGTACGGTCGGTAATCCAGATATCAGGGTCGCGATCAACGGCAACGACGGCAAAGACGTCATAGTCACCTCGCAATCTGCGTTTAGTGTCGCTGGGATCCAGTTTTCACCTGGCGAGGCAGCTCTTATGTACCTGACCGCTTCGGCCGGCGTTTGGGGGATAGAGGTGTCCTCCTCGTGCGCTGGTGGACCGAGTCACACCTGGACCCCAGTGGGTAGCGCGCAAGACCCGGTAGCGGTGCCGAGCGACCAAAGTGCCGCGGCATCGTCCTCGCAGGTGCTCCAGCTGTGCCAGGTAGGCGGGAACATGTGGCTTCGAGGGGATATCCAGGCATGGGACTACAGCGCCAGCGCACGCACGGTCAATGTCGTACCGCTTGAGTCTTACCTCCAGGGGGTGGTGCCAGCAGAGATGCCTGCGTATTGGGGGCAGCTTGGCCAGCCGGGTCCACAGTCCGAGCCGTGGGGCTTTCAGGCGCTAGAGGCACAGGCAGTTGCGGCTCGGTCGTATGTGATGGCGGACCTTGGCCGACTCGGGTACGCGGATATTTGTAACACCGATTCGTGCCAGTCCTATCTCGGAATGGGTGTCGAGAGTCCGATAACGAACGCAGCTATCGCAGCGACCGCTGGCCAGGTGAGGATCTTTGCCAGCGGGAGAGTAGCGGCTACAGAGTATTCATCGTCAACGGGAGGCTATACGGCTGGAGGGACCTTCCCTGCAGTGGTCGATGCTGGAGACTCGGTATGTGTGCCGAACGCTTGCAATCCTCACCATACTTGGAGGGTTGCTATCGCTGTTTCCGCGATTGAGGGTGCATATCCTCAGGTTGGAACGCTCAAGGCTGTAGTGGTCACCAAGCGGAACGGATATGGCTCCCTTGGGGGGCGCGTCGAGAGTCTCGTTCTCGAAGGGTCTCGAGGCTCGGTAACGCTCGCTGGCTATCAGTTTGCGTACACCTTTGGCCTGCAGTCCAACTGGTTCGCGGTTACGAGCGTTCCGAGCGGTGGTGTAGGCGGCTACTGGATGGCCGGGGGGCACGGTGGCGTCTTCAGCTTCGGCGATGCGCACTTCTACGGCTCGATGGGTTCTCGCCCTTTGAATGCGCCGATCGTCGGCATCGCTGGTGTGCCGGGCGGTGGCGGGTACTGGCTTGTTGCATCAGACGGCGGCGTCTTCAGCTTCGGTGATGCGCACTTCTACGGCTCGATGGGTTCTCGCCCTTTGAATGCGCCGATCGTCGGCATCGCTGGTGTGCCGGGCGGTGGCGGGTACTGGCTTGTTGCATCAGACGGCGGCGTCTTCAGCTTCGGTGATGCGCACTTCTACGGCTCGATGGGTTCTCGCCCTTTGAATGCGCCGATCGTCGGCATCGCTGGTGTGCCTGGCGGTGGTGGGTACTGGCTTGTTGCATCAGACGGCGGCGTCTTCAGCTTCGGAGCGGCTCACTTCTTTGGCTCGATGGGTTCTCACCCTTTGAATGCGCCGATCGTCGGCATCGCTGGTGTGCCTGGCGGTGGTGGGTACTGGCTTGTTGCATCAGACGGTGGCGTCTTCAGCTTCGGTGACGCGCACTTCTTCGGCTCGTTAGGTTCTCATCCGCCAAGCAGTCCGGTTGGCGGAATCACAGCAACCCTTGCCGGGCAGGGGTACTTGATCTATGGCGCCTCTGGTTCTGTTGACAGCTTCGGAGACGCGCCGCAGTTCGGGGACTTGCCCACCACGCTTAACGGCTATGGCGGCAGAATCGTGGGTCTTGCAGTGAGGACTTGAGCGCTCGGAACCAGATCCAATGCCAGTCATTTAGGCTTTGCGGGGTGCTCGAAAAAGGGGTGTGGTTACTTGGGGGGTGGTCACTTGCTTGCGTCGTGGGTAGGGAGGTCTGGAATAGCTGGAATAGAGCTGGTTGTCGTTGTGAAGATCGTGGCAATCCACCTCTCGTGGTACTTGACGTCTGTGTTTGTCGCGTTCTGGCGCCCATGGTGCCACAAAGCCTGATAGGCGTAGATGAGTCCGTCCCAGTCGTCAGTCGTGATTGGTAGCAGCTCCCAACCGAGCTGAAGGAGAGTGAATTCTCCCTTCTGGGCGTTACATGGCCAGCATGAGGTGACGAGGTTGGAGATTGCGTTGCTCCCGCCCAGGGCGATCGGCTTGAGGTGGTCCATCGTCGCAGCTCGAGACAGGTACACAGGGTGGGTTACGCCCGTTTTCCAGTGAGGGTGGAAGGGGATGTCGTCCGGCCAGACAAGTGATGCTGCACGCAGAACCGGAGGCGGAATAACGCGGGCGCCACAGTACCGACAGGAAAAACGATCCCGCTGCCAAACCTGAAACTGATCATGAAGAGGAATCGCTTTCTTGCGATCCAGCTTGGTTTGTACGACCCCGAGCTTCGTAACCATCTCATCGGCACGCTCGCGCTGGTTCCTGGTCACCGCTTCGAAAGCAGAACTGAGCTGGTCTGTGTAATCGTCAGATGGCGGAAGGGGCAAGGGCGCGCCTCACAGTGTGCTGGAAGGGCTCAAAGCCAAGGGATGCCGGTTGTGGGGGTCAGTGTAGGCAAACGTCGTCTCATGCGCCAGCGGGTCTCGCATAACCATGAATCTTGCAGCGATGGGAGGACCTCCATGTTGGGGACCCATTAGAAACGCTCGCCAGCAGTGGAGTTGGCAAGTAGCTCCGTGATGCGGGCAGAGTTGTCCGGGCCAACCGCCAACCCATCGGATCGCAACTCGCGCATGATGGCAGTCTTGGTCCTCAGGCCAGCCTTGATTTGTTCGCCGACAAGGGCGTTAAACTCACCCCTCGGGACCCTCTTCCCGAGCACCTTGTGGCCGTATCCGGAATGGTGGGCGGGAGTTGTCGGGCGTAGGCCGGTGGTGCCGTCCATGAAGAAGCGGGGTTGCAGTAATGCGTTCAGGGCGTCGGCCGGTTCCTCGACGTTGAGGAGTTATCCGGTCTTGTGCAGCTCACGGCGAAGACTCTTCAGGACGTCAGCCGATTGCAGTGCTGACACTATCGCTTCAGGTGCCATCGCACTTCGCGACCTCCATAGGGAGTCTACGGCCTTATGCTCGAAGGATTCTTTGGTGAGATAGAACAGGCGCCCGCGCGGTGCCCCGGCACAGTGTCTCCAAGCAAGTCTGCCTGAGGACCAGATCGACGGGAAGTGGCCTGCTGATCCCGATGTGGTAGAGCTTCCACTGAACGTCGTGGTGGTCGAGCAGGTAGCCCTCGAGTTGTAGCAGATGTTTATCAGCAAGCTTGGTGCCAGCGGACTTGCACTCCACGAAGGCTACGAACTCTCCGTCGACCTTCCCCTGTCTGTCAGGCTGACGTGAGACACCTTGTGATTCCACCATCCCACTAGGGCGAGACAGGAACATGTAGAACATGACCATGACAACTCCAACCTTGACACCTCACGCCCATAATGGAGTCGTGA
>JAJZXF010000044.1 GCA_021802485.1 Actinomycetes bacterium
ACCCAGGCGGCTGAGCTGCGGAAGTGTCCTGTAGACTTCTGGGTCCATGCGAACCGCACCTACGCGGTGATGCTCACCAAGGATCCGGCTGCCACTATTCAGCGGAGCTGACGAACCCTGCCAGCCGATCCCCAGCTCGTGTCGGCGGTCCATACGTCAACGTCCAACCGATCAGCGAGCGCAAGGCAGAGCCGATCAGCGAGCGACAAACCTTCGCCTCTTCGCCATCGACGCGCCGCCCATTCGGCGTCGCCCTCAACGACCGAATCGATCGTGAGGTCGTAGCTCCTCAATAGTCACCATTGGTGTATCACTTTCAATCGTTCCAGCTTGCGGCGCTTCGCCGCCGCACTGAAGGGCGGTGAATTCCTCCGCGTTTTGGAAGCGCCTCCGACGGGCTACACGACCGGAAGCTTCAGCCTGCTTGCCAGAGGTGGCACATCGGAAGAGCTGTCAATCGGTCACCAAAGGGCAGGACCTTGTCGCCCAGGTAGATCACGACGCCAGCAACGTAGGGTTGGCCGATGTCATCAAGGCGATCCCGCAGGAGCGCCAAGTGTCTAAAATCGCCAGGTCCTACAGCGCCGGACGCCTTCACCTCCACAGCAACCACCCGACCGTCGGGTGCTTCGACTACCACGTCCACCTCGGGCCCGTCCGGAGAGCGGAAATGGTAAAGGGTGGGTCGTGCGCCAGTTCCGAAGGACAACTGGCGCACCAACTCGCCAACGACGAACGTCTCGACCAGAGGCCCGAGCGTGGGTGCGTTGGGCAAGACCATGGCAGTTGGGTCGACTCCGAGCATGCTGGCAGCAAGGCCGCTGTCGGTGATGTAGGCCTTGGGATGTTTCACAGTTCGAGCCGTCAGATTGCGTGACCAAGCCGGAAGCTGGCGCACAAGGTAGATGTTCTCGAGCAATGGCAGGTAGTTCCTCGACAGCGACGCTCGATCTATGCCAGTAGCCACAGACAGCGAGGCCAGGTTCAGCTCCTGAGAGGTCCGAGCGGCGAGCACCCGCAAGAGTCGGGGGAGCTCATTCAGGTGGCGACCGCGGGCAATGAGGGGCACATCGCGTTCGATGATCGTCGTGACGTAGGCGTCAAACCACCCCGGCCGTGCTTCGGCGGGGAGTTCATGGACCTCGGGAAAGCCTCCTCGGCACAGCCGCTGGAGGTACTCCGTACGCGATGGGTACGGAGTACCCAACTGAGTCAGCGTGATCGTCGAATCAAACAGGTGCGTTAGCAGGCAATCCGAATCGGGACCGAGCTGGCCTGCCTCGCCTTGGGCGTAGGGCCACAAATCGATGATCGCTGCCCGGCCGGCCAGCGACTCGGAGAGGCCCGCCATGGTAAGAAAGCGAGACGACCCGGTTAGGAGGAACTGGCCCGGCGAACGTTCGGCATCCACGGCCACCTTGACAGCGCGTACAAGAAGATCACCTGCCCGCTGGAACTCGTCTATGAACAGCGGGCGAGGATAGGCGTCCAAGAACGCGGTAGGGTCGGCCCGGCAGGCGTCGTAGAGGCTGGACTCATCGAGCGAGACGAGCATCGCAGCGTGGGTTCGGGCAAGCTCACGGGCCAGCGTGGTCTTGCCCGCCTGGCGGGGTCCGTTGATGACGACGGCTCTGAACGAGCTGAGGGCGGCATCCGCTACCTGGCGGGCATGACGAGGTCTGGTTTCGCGCGCGCTCATTTGGAGTCAGTCTAATGCACATTCGGTGTCGAGAAACTGAGCATTTCGAGCCAAGCCGTAGCAGGGACCACCTCTTCGGCATGGCATGCCCGGCCCATGGTATGCGGGTAGCAAGGGCTCGGAACGGGTCTTGCGCACTCCCACTTGGCTGTGGCCCCCGAGGACCCGGACCGGTTGACGACTGTCCCAGCAAGGGACCAAGACCAGCTCCCTCCCCTACGGTCGAGCCATCCTCGATTGCCTGAACGCCATTAGCCGTGGTTGCCCGGAGATGCGCTCCGAGGCTGACTCAAGGGAGCGGCTCACATATCCGACACGGCTGCATGCGCGACGCCTCATCGAGAGAGAGCCGCCGAAGCCCCTCTGGGTGCCCGAGTGCGATCGGACAGCTTGAGAGGTGGAACACCTCCCCGCCAGCAGTCGCTACGAACCCGCTGCGGCGAATGCCATCCGGCTCCTCGTGCTCCCGATCGATCAGAGCAGCCAGTATCTCCTGCTGGACTCTCATTAGCTCGTAGTGATGGAGCCCAGCCTGATCGTAAAGCCTATAGAGCCAGTGGGCCCAGTACAGCAGGCCCCCGAGCACCATGCATCCGAGTCCTACGAACGATCCGCTCACGAGGTACGGGATCTGCTGTTGCACGTATGGCGTATGTGCCGACCCGTACCAGGCGATCAGTATGAGCACCACACCGAGAGGGATGAGGATCGACCCTGCGGCCACCTGCCAGGTCTTGCGGAGATCCACGCGGCTTGGGGAACGTGCGCTCTTAGCGTCAACCAGAGCACCGCGGCCATCGCCGGGCCTGTCGTCGCCTCCAGTTCCTCTCGACATCATAAGGACCTCGCCGCCTTGCATCGTCATCGTCCCCTCCCCAGCAGGAACTGCCACCTGACCGCCTGCAGCAACGGCCCGGAGAGCGCTATCGACACCAGTACACCGCCGACGACCCATCCGATCGGAATTGGCATGCCGGACGGAAGGTGACGCTCTGACCTGGCAGCGAGCGCCACATTCATGGGTGCCCCCGCACCGGCGGGGCCGCCAGCACCAGGCCCGGACGGCGAAAGAGTCTGGTAGCTGGCCGGAATGCCAGGACTACTGGGCACTGCAGGTACGCCTGGCGTACCGGGCTGGCCAGCTCCAGTAGACGGCGGAAAGGTGGGTTGCGGGCCCTGATTGCAGGATGTGCAAGGCCGCGAATGCGTCGCGGATACAGCGACATTCGACTCCCCAAGCGTAATCGTGGTCTTGAGCAGGTAGGTGCCCGACGGCGGCGCGAGCGCTCCGAAGTTGGGCACCGGAACCGAAGGCTCGCCCGGGACGTAGGGGACTTCGATCCTGCGCTGGATGGTGACGACCATCCCACCGGTGTCAACTGTTGCCGAACCCCCGCTCTCCGTCGTAGTCGGGTTCACCAACCTGACGCTGATGCCGTCTTGTGCGAAGGTGTTCTGGAGCTCGGAGCTCGCTAGGGAGACGGCGGGACCAGCGAAGGGCCCTGTGCCGGCTACGTGAACACCGGTGGCGTTCACGTAGGCCGGTACCCCCGCAACGGTGATCTTGCCGATATACAGCTTCGACAGCGGATGAGCACTCTGACCGTTGGAAGAGACCGAGGCCTCGGAGGAAAGACCCGCCACCGCGACGATGCCTGCGATCTTGACCTCACCGACCTGGGTGCTCGCACTAGCTGCCACCGATCCCGACCCTACGGCAGTACTGTTCGCAGAGGTCATAGATGTCACCTCGACAAGTGGAGATGCCGGAGCGCCGCCTTCGGGACCCACCGCGAGAGAGCCCAGCCACGATGTGGTCGACGACCCCTGCGCACCCGCGTCGGACCGGGCGGCCAAGACATGAGGCGAAGACCCAAGAGGAAGGCTCGGTGCGACACCGAACGAAGCCGCTGCACTATGAGCCGGCGATGGCGGGTACTGGGCGTCTGCGAGCAGAGGATCATTCGGGATCGGCACCGGGAAACCAAACGTGTTCAGATCAGTCCCCGCATGTGCCGCGACGCTTCCCGGGTACCATGGCGCTCCGATAGCGTTTACCACGGGTCCGAACGAGACTGTTGTTTGAGCGAACGGCAGGTCGTCCTCCACAATGTTCCCGCTGACCGGCAGAGCTCCCGGAACATTGAAGGCGAACCTAACCGCAGACGAGGTCGCTGACATGCCATATCCTGCGACCCCCTGGGCTGCGCCCACAGCGCTGACTGACACCCAGCCAGCCAAGGCCCAGCTGGCAAAGACCACCCAGCCGGCAAGACCCCAGCCAAGAACCCAGCCCGAGCTCCTCGTGGCGGATCTCTTCCACATCTTCTTCCTCATCTCGCGCTCACCTCCATATTTGTCGCCTCCTGCCCGAGGTACGCTCGCAGGAGCCCCTCCCTCCTGAGCTCCCCAGGCTCTGCAACCTCCACAAGCCGCCCCTTGTCGAGCAGGTACACATAGTCAGCAAGCTCCAGTGCGGCATTCACGTACTGCTCGACCAGCAGCACCGAAGTGCCGGCCGACGCCATGGAGCGAAGCGCTCCGAAGAGCTCGGCCACGATGATTGGCGCCAAGCCCATTGAGATCTCGTCCACCATGAGCAGTCTCGGTGAGGCGATAAAGGCCCGCGAAAGAGAGAGCATCTGCTGCTCTCCCCCCGACAGGCTTCCGGCAGCCTGTCCAAGGCGCCGACCCAGCGCAGGGAAGATCTCTACTCCGGCCTCAACCGGGTTGGCTGTACCGCTCCTCGTGAAGCTCACCATCTCGAGGTTCTCTCGCACTGTGAGGCTCGGGAAAATACCTCTGCCTTCCGGCACGTGCAGCACGCCTGCTCGCGCAATGAGGTGGGGAGCAAGGCCATCAAGACGCGACCCGTCAAAGATCACCCGCCCGGTCTCCAACCGGACGAGACCGGAGATCGCCCGCAGCGTTGTCGACTTCCCGGCTCCATTTGCTCCAAGCAGAGCGACGACAGAGCCCTCGGGAACGCAGAGGCTGAGATCCGACAGGGCCCGCACGCCGCCATAGAGCACCGTCACCCCATCCAGCTTGCAGAGCGCGCTCACCGCTCACCGCCAAGTGCAGCCCTCATGCCTGTGCTACCAGCGAGCGGAGAAGAGCCGCCCTCTGTCCCGAGGTAGGCTGCTACGACAGCTGGGTTCGCACGTACCTCAGCTGGGGATCCGTGGGCTATGCGCTTGCCGGCGTCTAGAACGGTGATGGAATCGCATAGCTCCATGACAAGCGACATATCGTGTTCGACGAGCAGAGCCGACATCTCACCACGCTGGTTCGCCACGGCTTCGACAAGGATCGCGCCGAGCCGCGAGGTCTCGGCCGAATCAAGGCCGGAGCTAGGCTCATCAAGGAGAATCACCTTCGGAGACGAGCACAGAGCACGTCCCAACTCCACCAGGCGCCCCTGCCCGGTCGGCAGGTCTCCAGCAATCCTCGCGGCCAGTGGGGCGAGACCCAGCATCTCCATCACCTCCGAAACCTCGCGCTGCGAGTCGCGCATCTTGCGTCCAAACACCGCCCAGCGCACAGAGGCCTCTCGTGCTGCGAGGAGGTTCTCCTGAACTGTCATCCTGGCGAACAGCTCGAGGCGCTGGAACGTCCGGGTCATCCCGGCCCGCGCCCTGCGGTGCGGCGTCCATGAGGTGATCTCGCAGCCGTCAAGAAACACTGACCCAGACGAGGGTTGGCAAAGGCCCGTAACGACGTTAAACAGTGTTGTCTTGCCTGCCCCGTTCGGCCCGATAAGCCCTCCAATCTCGCCCCTTCTAAGCACGAGATCCACACCATCAAGCGCTCGAGATCCGCCGAAGCGCACGCTAATCCCCCTTGCCTCGAGCGCATGAGCTTGACCGCTAGCTCCGAGGCTCATGACCCCGCGTTCCCTCGCGTCCCAAGGCCACCACCGGCTCCCCCGACACCAGCTGCGAGTCGCGGCATCCGCCCGGGATGGCTCTCCCGGGAAAGCGCCCGAGGAGGCTCCCGGCGTTCCACTGCGCGTTCCATGGGCTTCAGGACGCTCATGATCTCGCGAACCTGCTGGCGAACCACCGCCACGGTTCCTTCCGGGTTCTGGGCCATGTTTACCACGCCAAGCGCGATCGTCAGCGGGATGTAGCGCTCTATCGAAGCCGGGATCGCCAGCAGCTGAACAGCGTAAAGGCCTCCAGCGATCAGGGCCCCGCTGACAAGAGATCTACCTCCCAACACTACGAGGAGCAGAAGCTCCAGTGAAGCCGAGAACGCGAAGTTGCTCGGGCTGACCGTCTGGTGCCCGGCCCCGTAAAGCGCACCAGCAAACGATGCCATCGCCCCACAGACAGCAAAGACTGCAAGCTTGGTCGCGGTGAGGTTGACGCCAAGGGTCGATGCTGCAACCGGCGAGTCGCGCAGCATCTGGAGCCTTCTACCGATCGCGCCCCTCCGGGCGATGAAAGCGAGGAGAGCGAAGACCGCGAAGACGGCCAGCGCCAGCTCGTAGAAACGCGTAGTCGACGCGAACGACACTCCGAAAAGCCTCGGCCTCGCTACAGCCATGCCGGTGTACCCGCCGCTGACCGATGTCCTGACGAACACCAGATTGTCCATGAGCAGAGCGAAAGCCATGGTCGCAAGTGCCAGGTAAAGCCCCGAGAGCCTCAGTGACGGCAATCCCACGAGGATCCCGAGCGGCACGGCTATCAGTGCCCCAATAATCGCGGCCAGCAGGAAATTACTCCCATGCGCTCCCGCAAGGTGCCCCACGGTAAAAGCACCCACCCCGACGAAGCTGAACTGGGCCAGAGATATCTGGCCAGCCCATCCGGTGAGGATCACGAGCGTCAACGCGATCGACGCGTAGACGAGCCCAGAGCTCACATCCACGAGGTGCGGACCATTCATGAAGACCGGCAGTACAAGACCTGCTGCAAGCAGACCCGCAGCGCCGATACCAAGCTGGCTCGGGAAAAAGCGCCAGCGCTGGCGAGAACGCCTTGGATCCGTGCGGGCCGCCTCGCTTCGATCAAGCGCGTCGGGTCCCGTAGCGGAGGCTCTCGCCAACGGACGCAGAGCGGACCCAGACTCCTCGAGCCGCCTGCCAAGTACGATGAGCAGAACAAACAGCGCGAGGTACGGGATTGAAGCCTCGATGTCTGAAACGGCGCCGGAGCTTCCCCAGCGCGAGAGGACGCTTTGCACCACGCCAAGGATCAGAGCACCCGCGTACGCGAGTGGAAGGCTCCGCAGCCTCCCGAGCACCGCAGGGGCAAACGAATAGATGACAACCACCACGAGCACATATACGTTCAGTCCCTGAGAAGGGCTGAGCAGGACCCCCACCAGGGCCGCGAACACAGAGGAGACGACCCAGGACAGCCGGCTCACAGCATTCGCGTTTACGCCAATCATCGCTGCAAGGTCCCTGTTGTCCACGACCGCCCGCGTAGCAAGGCCGAAGCGGGTTCGTCGCAAGAGCAACCACAGGCCGGTGCCGAGCGCGAGCGAAACGATCACCGTGGCCAGCTGGTCGTAACCTACATGAAGTCGTGAGCCCAGCTCGAACGTGGAGAGCGGGAAGAGGTTCTGCAAGGAACGGGTCTGGCCCCCGTAGAGAATAGGTGCCGCAGACTGGAACACCGCCAGGATGCCCAGCGATACGACTATCTGGATCTCAGCCGATGTCCCTACTAGAGAGCGAAACAGCCTCTCAAACGCGAGGCCAATGAGCGGGGCAACAACGCCGAGCAGCAGGGGCAATGCCAGCCAGGCCGTGAGGTGCCAAGCGTCGTGAAGCTGCCAGTAAGTGAACGCACAGAACATCGCGACTGCGCCGTAGGCGAAGTTGAATACGCCCGCGGTCTTGTAGGTGAGCACCACCCCCATCGCCGCGAGGCCATAGATGCTTCCGGCGAAGATCCCGATCACTAGGAATGGCCAGAGCACGCCCACCGGTCGCCCGCTTCCTCAGGGACCCACCGGCACCAGTTGGCCGTTGCAGTAGAGGCCGGAACTCGGCCACATCCTCACAAAGCTGGTGCCTTTCACAACCGTGTTGATCATGCAGTTGATCACACTGCGGGTGCGCGGCGTGTAGGGGCCGAGCGCGCCACCGGTGTTCCAGTTAACAAGCGAGTTGAACACGCTCGTAATCCCCTGGCGAGTCGGGTTGTGGCCGACTTTGATGAGCGCATAGACGAGCATCTGCGCTGCTGCCCATGCGAGAAATCCGAAACCGCTTGGCTGCTGGCCCGGTTCGTAGGCAGACAGCTGGTTGAGGTACATGCGAACTATTGGGTTGCTGCCATTGAACGGCGGGAACGGGATACCAACCTGGAACCCCTGGGACGCCTGCTCGCCTGCCGTCGAGATCAACGACGGGGTGTAGCCATCAAAGGTGGTTCCAGCGTAAAGCGGATGGAACTGCTGCTGTTGCATCGCCTGGAGCAGCTTCGCGTTGCCTGTCACGTCGAGGGTCGTGTAAACGCCGTCACAGTGATTGTTCTGCATCTGGATCACATCGCCCGCGAGGGAAGCTGTCGCGGGCGAAATCGAGTAGTCCGTATAGCAGACCGATCCGCCGGATTGCTGGTACATTGAGGCAAACTGCTGGGCAGCCTGCGCGCTGATCGGCACGTTGTAGGCGAGAAAGGCCATGCGCTTCGGGAAGTCCCCGAAGGCCTTCAGGCCGTTAAACATAGTGTTGTAGTAATAAGGCCTTCCGTTCACGTAGTAGCAGCTCCCGCCCGCAGGTGACCAGTACACGGGAGACTGGCTGCGATTGCAGTTGATCGCAAAACCAATGTCGGGCACGCCGGCATGGACCATCGCCGGTACGCCACCATTGTCCGCGTCGGAGGTCGAGCCCACGAACGCGAGCACCTTCGGTATGAGATCCTGGACGTCCGCTGCATTGTGCGACGCGCTCTGGCCATCGTCTTCGACTAGGAGCGAAAGCTTGCGCCCGCATATCCCCCCATGAGCATTAATTGCGCTAAACAGCGCCTGGACCGCCTGGGCCCCTTGCGTGAAGCTGTTGGCGAGCGGCCCGGTGAGCCCGCTCACATTCCCAAAGGTGATCGACGACGGCGTTACCCCGACGTCGGAGGAGGTATTCCCCTGACCGTTGGGGCATGCAGCCGCCTCAACCGCTGGATCGAAGTTGAACGTGGATGCACTACTCTCGGAGGTCCTCGCGGCAAGCACCGCAGGCGATCCAGCGGTGCCGGCCGTACCCGCTACTCCAGCCGATCCTGGCGTACCTGCGCTCCCGGCCGAGCGAACCTGCGATGTCGCACCCGGGCTCGCGGCACCTGCCCGGCCGGTGCCTGCTGCGGCCTGCTGCGATGCGACACCCGATCCAGCTGCTCCACCTTGGCCAACGCCAGCGCCCGCACCCAGGTACGGACCTACACGTGCGCCACATGAAGAGGCAACCAGGCTAAGCCCGAGCGCGAAAACAAGTCCCGACATACGCGCTCTATCGCATCCCGACCTGCCGGCCAGAGCCTGATACCGGGCCACGATCTGTGCCTTCATCACCAGAGTAACGGCGCAGGAACAGCTAACTTGTGGACCCCGACGCGATAGATTCCTGCTATTGATTACTACGCACTCATCACTACGTAGCTTATACTCCGTCGTATTGCTGCACGATTGCGGTTCACTCCAACTTGCGACCTGGGGCCGGCTAGTTACCGATCGCAGTCTTCGCCTTGGCTGGCTCACCACTAAAGGCCCACGCAGCAACTACACGCCCAACTCAGCCAGTTCAGGCTGCTACCAGAAGGGTTGCGACCGGGTGGCTTTCATTTGATCGGACCCGTGCGATCCGTCCGGCAGTCAACATGATGATGCGCGATGCCGCCTCCGCTCAAGGAAGCGGTTGACCTGGACCACGATGAAGTGAACGTGCAGGTTGGGCTTACTGGGGCCATTGTTCGTCCATCTCGGGTTGAGCCTGTCCCGAGTTGAGTAGCTTGAAAGACTGCGGCAGGGCCATCTTCGCACGTAGGCCTGCTCTGGCACAGGAAGTTGCCGTAAGAGGTCGGCGACGCTGGGATCGACCGACGGAGAGGCACCCAGGCCGTTTGCTTTCGGTTTACTACGGCTTCCGGTGTCGCAGGAAAGAGCGCACGACCTCCCGGGCCCCGTCGCGGATCTCCGGTCCATGGGTGAAGGCGGCGATCTCGTAGTCGGGCTCGGCGAGCCGCTCGGCGGTGTCTATTGACATTGCGTAATTGGAGCAGAACAGAGCGAACGAGTATCTGATCCTGTGCCGGAGGTTGAATAGCGCGTCACCGGTGATAAGCACCCCACTGCGCGGGTGAAGAAAAGAACAGTGGCCGGGAGAATGGCCGGGGGTGTGTAGCACTTGGAGGCCGCCAGCAACCGGGATGATGTCGCCATCGCTGAACGTCTCATCGACGCTGCAAGAAGGCTGAGACGAGCCCGTGAACGCGAACACCCTAGCTAGTGGCCGTAGGGGGTCTGCGGGAGGGCGCTTACCCTCTCGGAGGAACGGGGCATCAGCGTCGTGGATCTGGACCTCTGCAGAAGTGCGGGCGCGCATGGTTCTGCAGCCTCCGACGTGATCTGGGTGGGCGTGGGTCAACACGATCCTCGAGACGTCGACGGGCTGCTTGCCAATAGCTGAGAGCGACGCGATTAGACGCTTTGGAGCACCTTTCAGGCCTGTGTCGACAAGGGTCACCGTGCCGTCGTCGTCCAAGAAAGCAAACGAGTTGACCGCACTAGAGCCAAGGGTGGGGAGTCGCCAAACGCCACTCGCGAGCGGGATCGGATTCTGTGCCACGATGCCATACTGGCACGCTCGAGGCGCGGGTGCTTAGTAGCAATGCCGGTTAGTTATGGTGCCGCCGGTACCCGGATGCCCTCCCCGGCACGCTTGGTCGGACGAGGCCAGTTGCGATGAACGGACCGTTTGACGCCGAGCTTGTGAGCTCATCTCGGGTTTCACGACCCGCGGCGCTGCGTCTCGCAGTTGTGGCCTTTCGCAGGGAAGCTCGCGAGTGATCTCGGCGGCGCAAGCGTGTAGTGCCTTGCGAAACGCGTGTGCGCTCGCGTGCATCCCTTTAGGAACAGTTCGCGGTACTTGCGCGAACAAAGCGAGTGAAGCACACACGATCGGGGTCGATGCCATCTGGCCTTCCGACCTCACACATGAGAGCGCGGATCGCGTAGTGGGTGCAGAGATAGCCGTAGATCTCCTGGCGTAGGCCATCGGGGCCCTTCGAGCGAAGCACCACTCTCGGACCACGTTCGTGAGTCTTCAGCTCCTCAAGTTGGGTCTCGAACTCCGAGCGTTCGAAGTTGAGACCTGATGCCCAGAACACCCGACATAGCGGCTGGGTGCAGCGCTAACATTCGGCCCTGAAAAGGGTGAAATCTCCAGAAGGTGCTGGACTTTCGACTTCAGACGTGATCAACGCAATCTATGGAAATCAACGCAACTGACCCACGAGCACAAGGGTGTGATTGGCGAGCGGGTCGCGCTCGTGACAACTGCGGTGTGAAGCGTGCGCGCTTTGCGGGGAACACGCGTCGCTGAGATGACCAGTAGTGTGCTCTGAATCTGAATCGACCCACTCTCCGCACCCCGGCGCACTCGGGCGACTGCAGCTCTTTGTGAGAAGCTCACTGATGCGAAGATCGCCTATCCCGGGACGAATCTCGTGCTGCACTACTTGGCCAAGGACGCCTCTCGCATCACGTGAACTTGATCACCATGTCCGGTGTCCTGGATAGCCGTGAAGCTGGCGCACTGTCTGGATCAAGGATCATCGTTATGAGCCGGTAGGTGGTCTACCCGGCCTGGGGGCGTCCTTTGTCGTCGATCTCGTAGGCGATCACGCGGATCGCAACCACCTGCTGCTTGCGGCGTTTTTCAAGACGAACCCGGAGCGATACGTGCCGTCACTGATGCCACGATCCGCCAGTATGAGTATTGCCGCAATAGTGCGCCCACGAGCTCAGTCGCAAGTGTGTTCTCGCCCGTTTCGTGCGCACGAATCCAGCACGGGCGATCTCGTGGGGCCGCGCTTGTCGAGCATGGAAGGTGGACCTCGGGAAATGATGGAGCCCTTGGCCATGTCGTCAACCCATTCATTCTGCAAGACCCCCAGGTCATTGTTATTGACCTGCCCTCTGGGCCTGATCTGCCTTGCGCTGATGGAGCATCCGGCGTGCAACGAGCATTCCCCCGACCGCGGCAAGTGCGAGGCCAGCATCGACCAGCCACGCAAGACCGTATGACGCGTGCTCGACGACAAGACCGAAGATGAACGGCCCCAAGACTCCGCCTGCGTAGGCCCCGGTCTGGGTCACTCCGGTTGCCCAACCAGGAGCGTGACCATGAGTACGCACAACAGCAAGGTTGAATAGCCCCGGCCAGCCCCAAGCGGCTCCAAACGCAACCGCGACGGAGATGATATCAACTGGCTGCGAGCCGAGTGCGAGCCCCAAGTAGCCGATTGATCCAGAGGCAAGCATCAGCGCTACCGCTCGAAGGTGACGCCCACCGCGCTTGTCGGCACGCATCCCAGCAACCACGCGCGCAGACACACCGACCAAGCTGCCGAGCGCGGCGATGAGCCCCGCTGTTCCTGGCCGGAAGCCGGCAGAAACGCAGGCAGGCACCACGAAAGCCCCGAGTGAAGTCGCAGCTGCTGACCCGAGCGCCATCGCGCAAGCCAGCACTACCAAAGTAGCGAGCTCCTTTCGCTTCTCGGAGGTTCGCGCCTCGAACGTCTCCGCGGCACCACGCATGTTAGAAAGGCCTTCCTCGCCAGAACGAGAGCTGCGAACATCGCTAGGGCCGGAACCAGAGCGAGGGTGTCGCTCGGGGCGAATTGCAACCGGCAAGACAGAAACCGCCAGCACAGCAAGGCCAGCTGCGCACACGAAGGCAAAGCGCCATCCGAGAGTGAGAGCGACTGACGGCACTGCTAAGCCGGCGAGCAGGGTCGCGAGCGGGATCGCCGCCTGTTTGGCTCCGAACGCCAACCCCTGACGCTGCGGCTTCACTGCCCGAGCGAGCAGAAGGTTCGCGGCAGGCTGCCCTGCAGCATTTGCCATTCCACCCACAGCGAGGACCAGCGGCAACTCCCACCAGATCCGTACGAACAGCGCCACCGCCGCGCAACAAACGCCCGAAAGCAACAGCGCCAGCCTCATCTGCTGAACAGCGCCGATCCGTTGCACCAGATGACCAAAGGCAGCTGATGACAGCGCGGCCGCCAGGAAGAACGACGCGACCGCAAGTCCGAGGCGCGCCTCATCGAGATGCAGGCTCGCTCGGATCTGCACCGATAGCGCCCCGGTAAGAAAGACCGGCAGGACGATCCCAGTCGCCACTGCGACAGCAGCCGGGATAGCAGGAAGACGAAGACGCATCCCCCTAAGGCTATGCGAGGCGTCGTTCACCCATTCACGCCCACGGCGCTACCAACGACTCTGCAAACCACACCCCGGAGCCGGTGCAAGCGCTACCTTGCCAGTCCTAAACCGTCCTAGCCGCGCGCCGCCGGGTCCATGAGCTGGTATCCGACCCCTGGGACCGTGTGAAGGATCGCTCCTTTATCGTCACCGAGTTTACGGCGCAGGCGACTCGCATAAACACGCAAGTAGTGCACCTCGGTTGCGTATCCACGTCCCCAAACCTGCTCGAGGACCATCCGGTGAGTACAGACCTTGCCTGCGTGACGGGCCAGGTAAGCAAGGAAATCAAGCTCGCGCGCGGTGAGATCCACGGGCTGACCCCCCAGCCGTACCACCCGTGCCTCCAAGTCGACACTGAGATCGCCAACCTCCAGCCGGGATGGTTCGCTCTCATCCATCATCGCCAGCCGGCGCCTGAGAGCCACCCTCACACGCGCTTCAAGCTCGGCCATCCCGAACGGCTTCGTAACAAAGTCATCTGCACCCCCATCGAGAGCCGCGACCTTGCTCTCTTCGGCTCCGGCTGCAGAAAGCACGATCACTGGGACATCGCTCCACTGCCGCAGCCTGTGGCAAACCTCGAGGCCATCCATTCCCGGGAGCCCCAGATCGAGCACCACAACCTCGGGTGCCCAGCGCGCCGCCTCTGCCAATCCTTCCTCGCCACTGCGCGTAACCAGCACCTCGTGTCCCAGAGCCACCAGCCCAATTCGCAACGCGCGAAGAAGAGCAGGGTCGTCATCGACGACGAGAACCTTACCCACCAGCTAAGGAGCCCCCTGAGCTTGCAACGCTCCAGCGAACCCAGGCCCACCAGGATAATCGCTGTCTAGCGGATCCGGAACTGCGGGGAGGCTGAAAACGAACCTTGCCCCACCGTGGGCGGCGCTCTCGACCCGGATCGAGCCGCCGTGCGCCTCGACAAAGGCCTTCGCTATACCAAGGCCGAGGCCCGCTCGACCGCCGCCATCCCTACGATGGAACATTTCAAAGATCCTCTCTCGCTCCGAGTCAGGCACGCCCGGGCCCCTGTCGGTCACCGAGATCTCGACGGTTCCCGAACCCGCTAGGTCGCTCCCAGCGAGCTGGCCCCGCACCTCGATAGCCGCGTCGGATACCGGACCCTCGCACGTGCCATGCCGGGCCGCGTTCTCCACCAGGTTCACTAACACCTGGGTGATGAGTGCGTGATCAGCCGAAATGCAAGGAAGATCGCTGGGGATGTCCACGACGACTCGCGACCTCGGTACCAGCGTCTCAAGGGCAGCGAGAGCTTCGTCCACAACTTCTGACACCGGGATCGCCTCGGAACGGATCGTACATACCCCCGCTTCAATCCGCGACATGTCGAGCAAGTTCGTTACAAGCCGGTCCAGATGGTCAGTCTGATCCTCGATCGTCTCGAGCAACTCGGCGCGGTCCGAATCTCCAATCAAAGCCGAAGTCGCGGGTCCAGAAAGCGTAGAGACCGAAGCCTTGATGGACGCAAGCGGGGTCCTCAGGTCATGAGAGACACTACTCAGCAATGCCCGCCTGAAACGATCCGTCTCTTCAAGCGAGCCGGCGCGCGAAGCCTGCTCCCTCAACTGCGCACGCTCGATCGCAAGCGCTCCGTGAGCCGCGTAAGCACCGAGCATCTCCCGCTCGTCGCGTCCGAGCCCCCTGCCCTTGAACGCGAGGAGCCCCACCGGCCGGCCTGCGGTCACGAGCGTCACAGCCCAGAGCGCACCGCCGGCATGGAGTGGGACGCTCAACGAAGCAAGCGCTCCAGCACGCGGGACGATACGTTCCAGTTCACCCTTTGATAGAGGGTCGCCGTCTGCGGCTGCTATCTCAAGGCGACCATCGACAGGTAGCGCAAGTACCGCGGCATCAAGGCCGAACTGGCGTCGAGCACTCGAAACCACGACCGCGAGCAGCTCTTCAAGCGGCTTCTCGACCAGCAACACCTCGGATAGGTCGAGAAGCCTGCGCGACTCGTCCTCCCGGCGACGAGCCTCACTGCGGGCAGCGGTGAGGCTCGCGACCACTCGCGCCACCACAAGCAAGACCGTGACGTCGACGCCGAGTGTCACCCAGCCACGGAAGTTTCCAACCGGCAGTGTGCCGTAGGGACGCATGAAAAACATCTCATACACGAAGAAGCTCGATGCGACGCCGACGATGCCGGGCAACAGTCCGCCAACAGCGACACCTGCGACCACTGGGAGCACGAGCACCAGCGCAGCAGTTGCGACAGGCATGTGAGCACGCATCGGAAGCATCAAGGCACCTAGCGCCGCTGTTCCAACGGCCGCCGTCAGGGCGCCTGTGCCAATCCTCACTCTTTGGGTCATCACAATCCTCACACCAGAGCATAGGCTCTGGGCGCGCTGGCACAGCTACGGCATGCTGATCCACTCGGCAGATGGTGGCGCTGGGCACTTCGCGCGACACTGGGGAGGTGGTGACGCCAGCTCGACAAGAAAACGCGGCACAGCTCCCCGGACTGGACCTCGAACGGCTTTTTGAGTACATCACGAAAGAACTTGATAGCGACATCGCAGGCCCAATGGCTGCCTCGCTCATCGCTGGTGGAAGATCGAACCTCACCTACTACCTGAGCGACGGCACTCACGACTGGGTGCTGAGAAGGCCCCCGCTCGGCCACGTGTTGCCCACCGCACATGACATGAACCGAGAGTACACAATCATATCGGCACTTGCCGAAAGCTCCGTGCCAGTTCCGCGCACCATCGCGTACTGCGGGAACCCAGATGTGATCGGTGCACCGTTCTTCATCATGGAAAGGGTCGCTGGAAGGATATATCGCAGCGCTGATGACTGCGCTGGACTGGATGACAAAGAGGTGCTTGGGATTGCTGAAGCGTTCTGGGATGTGCTCGCGGATCTCCACGTCCTAGATCCTTACGAGCTTGGGTTGGCTAGTTTCGGACGACCAGAGGGGTTCGCCGCCCGCCAGGTAAGCCGCTGGAAACGCCAGCTCGATGCCTCCTGTACTCGTGAGCTACCAGGCGCTACGGATCTCTTCGAGCACTTGGGCGCCTCTGTACCCGCGCCACAGCGAACATCGGTGCTCCATGGCGACTACCGCCTAGACAACCTCGTCATCTCCCCGAACGGGCCTCAAACCGTGAAGGCTGTCCTCGACTGGGAGATGTCGACTATCGGCGACCCATTGATGGACCTTGGGATCGCGCTGCTCTACTGGGATGGCCTCGAAGGCATCGAGAACCCGATAGTGGCTGACGCCGCGAGGATGGGCAGATTCATCCCGAGCGACAAACTCATCGAACGCTACTGCACCCGCACCGGGCTTTCTACCTCCGCGCTCTTCTGGTATGCCGGCTTCGCCTACTTCAAGTTCGCTGCGATCCTAGAGGGGATCCACTGCCGCTTCGTGAAGGGCCTTACCGTTGGCGAGGGCTTCGACCGAGTCGCGGAGCTGGTGCCCCTGCTGATCGCGAGGGGCCTCGACAGCGTGGGCAAAGGAGTGCGCGGGACACCAGGATACGCTCCCGGATCCGCAACAAGCGAGGAAAACTGAGGAGAAACCGTGGACTTTGCCCTTGATGCAAGAACCGAAGAGCTGCTCGAGGAGCTGTCGTCCTTCATGGACGACAGCGTCTACCCTGCCGAGGCGCTACTCGAGACGCAGCTCAGCGTAGATGGGACCTCCTTCGATGAGCCGCAGGTGATTGATGACCTGCGGGCGGAGGCGAGACGGCGAGGACTCTGGAACCTCTTCTTGACGAACTCGCCTGAAGGCGCCGGATTGACGAACGTCCAATACGCGGCATTGGCAGAGACGACGGGTCGCAGCCCGCTACTCGCACCGCAGGCGCTCAACTGCTCGGCCCCTGACACCGGGAACATGGAGATCCTCGCGAGCTTTGGCTCCGAGGAGCAACGGGCCACCTGGCTGGAGCCCCTGATGGACGCGGTGATCAGGTCAGCATTCTGCATGACAGAACCAGGGGTCGCATCCTCGGACGCTACGAATCTCACTAGCACTATTCGCAGAGACGGAGAACATTACCTGATCAACGGCCGCAAATGGTGGTCGTCGGGAGCTATGAGCCCAAGGTGCAAGGTGCTGATGGTCATGGGCGTGACCGACCCCGAGGCCCACCGTCACCGCCGCCAGTCCCTCGTCCTCGTGCCAATCGGCACCCCAGGTGTCAACGTCGTGCGACCGCTCAGCGTCTTCGGATACTTCGAACGCTCGGCCGGGGGCCACGCGGAGATCACCTTCGATGACGTCAGGGTACCCGCGACAAACCTAATCGGAGACGAGGGAGATGGCTTTGCGATAGCCCAGGCGAGACTCGGGCCAGGACGGGTGCACCACTGCATGCGGCTGATTGGCGCGGCAGAGCGAGCACTAGAGCTCATGTGTTCGAGGGCCCTGTCCCGGGTTGCGTTCGGCAAGCCACTCGCTGAACAGGGCGTCATTGGTGAGTGGATCGCGGATGCACGAGTGCAGATAGAGCAAGCCCGCCTCCTTGTACTGAAAACGGCCTGGCTCATGGACACGGTAGGCAACAGGTCCGCACGGACCGAGATCTCCGCCATCAAGGTTGCCGTGCCGGCAATCGCGGAACGGGTGATCGACAAGGCCATCCAGGTTCATGGAGGTGCAGGTCTTTGCCAGGACTTCCCTCTTGCAATGCTTTGGACCCAGGCCCGCTTCCTGCGCATAGCAGACGGACCCGATGAGGTGCATCGCATGGCGCTCGCCCGGCGAGAGCTGAGCCGCTTCAGCCCCCGCAACGATTGAGCGCTGCAGCCGCATCGGTATCAAGGAAAACGTGTGCAACCGAGGCCGAGGCCAGCCAGCCAGCCAGCCAGCATCCAGCTAGGCGTCGGCAAGCATCAAGCTGAGATTCGGGTCCGCTCCGGCGGAAAGCGGCGTCGGGCCGCGGTGCTCAAGGCTCCAAGAGCCAGCCGCCGCCACCATCGCTGCATTGTCTGTGCACATACTCATGCTGGGGAGGTAGGAAGGTATGCCAAGATTCTCGCATGCCACACTTACCCGCTCGCGAAGCAATGCATTCGCAGCGACCCCACCGGCAAGGCATACGCCCTTGGCTGATCCTTCCTTCACTGCACGGACCGCCTTTGCTACAAGAACATCGACCACCGCCTCCTGGAAGGATGCCGCTATGTCTTCGACCCGGGCATCCAGGTTCTTGCGGACGTAGTTCACCACAGACGTCTTGAGGCCGCTGAATGAGAAGTCAAGGCCGTCGTGGATCATCGAGCGCGGAAAGGCTATCGCCTGCGGATCCCCTGTTACAGCAGCCCGTTGGAGCGCAGGACCACCAGGGTAGCCGAGGCCGATGAACCGCGATACCTTGTCAAATGCCTCTCCTGCTGCATCGTCGAGAGTCTGCCCATCGAGCCGGTATACTCCAGGCGCCTTCATGGAAAGCAGCATCGTATGGCCACCCGACACCAGGAGAACCAGCAGCGGATACTCGATCACAGGCTGATCCAGTATGGCCGCGAACAGATGCGCCTCCAGATGGTTCACACCGACAAACGGAACCCGCCAAGCGAGCGCGAGTGCCTTGGCCGTACTCACCCCCACGAGGAGCGAGCCGACAAGTCCCGGTCCTGTGGTAACAGCAACAGCGTCAACCCGCTCAAGAGATGCAGCGTCAACGCCCGAAGTCAACCCGACCAGCCCCGGAGAACCAGCACCGGGCGCCTGGCCCCAAAGGCCCACACTGGGTGCCCTGTGGCCCCTTGCGTCAAAGCCAGCTTCACTGAGAGCCTGTTCAATGACGGGTCCGACCAGCTCGATATGCGCACGACCGGCAATCTCCGGGACAACCCCGCCAAAGGGCTTGTGGCGCTCCACCTGGCTCGACACCACAGACGAGGCAACAACTGACCCATCCACCACCACCGCTGCAGCTGTCTCATCACATGAGGTCTCAATCCCGAGAACTACCGTTCCCGATGAGTGTGCAGTAGTTGTACGCTCCTTCGGCGGCCCGTGAACTTCGGGCCGTGCCGTTGCCTCGGACTGATGCACAGACATCAGGACAGCGCCTTCTTGGGGCTGGGTGAGACTCCATCGACATGATCGACAGAGCCGGTGGCGACAACAGCTTCCCGATCAAAGGGGCGGTCCCCGGCCATGGTGCACCGGGCGGTCTTCCTCCCCCCTTTATCGGCCCTGGGGCCGATGGCTCGGGCACACCCCCGCGAAGTGCGGGTGCCTTGCTTCTTCAGGTCTTTCTTCTCCCAGCCATACGGACGCACTGGGAGCTTGGACCTCTCGACCGGTTCCCCAGTCGAGAGGTGGCAGAGCACGACCACACAGGCGAGCTCTGCCAACGATTGAAGGTTGTACGCGGCGTTCAGGTCGCGATCGATCACAAGACCGCACTTTGGGCACTTGAACACGCGCTCTGAGCGCTTCAGGTCGTGGTGCACGAACTTGCAGGCTGAGCACGTCTTCGATGACGGGTACCAGCGGCTGGCAAGCAGGAGGGTGCCGCTGAACCAAGCGTGCTTGTAGGAGAGTTGGCGGCGCAGCTCAGCCAGAGCCGAATCGGCCTGAGCCCGGTTGGATCCCCGCTTGCTGCGACCTCTTCGTATCATCCCGGAAGCGTTCAGGTCTTCGACCACGTTCACGCTGTAGGTGCTCGCGAGGCGGTGGGACTCCTTGTGGATCCGGTCTTTGCGAATGTTCGTAGCCTTCGCATGAGCACGGCGGAGCCTGGCCTGGGTGGCCTTCGAGCGCTTGGAGCGCACGTTCCAAAGACAGCGACCAGCGATATGGGTCCCGTCAGCGTTGAAGCACGCCGGGCTGTTTGTGCGGTGCTCGTGGTCCATCTTGCGCTGGTAGCGGTTGATCGTCTGGCGGAGTTGCTTGTCGGCTCTCGGGTTCTCGACCACATGGCCGTCCGATGAGGTGGCGAGGTGGGCAATGCCTACGTCGGTGCCACAGACGCCATGGGTTGCCGGCATAGAGGGCTCCCGCTTCACGATCACGTTGAACGAGACGAAGCGCCGGCCTCCCTCTTCACAGAGTGTGGCCCGGAGGATCTTTGCCGATTCGTCCTCGATCTTGAGGCGAAGCTTGTCAGTCGGCTCCTTTGTGCGCCGTACTCCGATCACCGGCAACTTGATATGGTGGCGGTCTACGATCCCCATTGCTCCGGTGGTAAATGATACGGAGGCTCGCCCGCGGTATCTGGCCTTGGGCTTCGGCCAACCAACGGGGGTACCCTTGCGCGTGCCGTTCTTCGATGCGAAATAGTTCTTGAACGCCGTAGCTGCTGCCTCGAAACCCGACGAGTACGCCTCCTTCGAGTTCTCCTTCCACCAGCCGACCGATGGGATGACGTGGTCGGCATAGCTTCTCGCCTCTATAGTGTGCGCACCCTGGCGAAGGGCGAGAACTTCGAGCACTTCCCTCGCACAGATGTTCTCTACAGCTGCCTTGTATTCCCCATCGTTCCTTGCTGTGATGAGGTCCTTGGTATCGTTCCAGATGCGTCGCATCTCCGCTGTCGACCAGGGGATCGGAACCATTGTCTGTGCCCACTTGTCAGCGTCCTTGGCACTTGCTCCCTGACGAAGAACAAGGACTCGGTAGGTGTTCCTCGCATGGAGCTGGTCTTCTACAAGCCTGCGTCCAAAGTTGAAGGCAAACCGGCGGGCACCGAGATGAGATGCCTCGACAGGGTCAGCACGTTCCCCGTCATCAAGGCAGAACTTGTACGCCTGTTGCCTCCAGCCGTCGGGAACCTGGAAGCCGTTCACGGTGCGATCCTGATGGGATGATCTTTCAGCGCCACTGGGCCCACGTCGTGTTTGGCGCAGTTGAGTGCTTTCTCGGCGCGGTTCTTCGCACCGCTCCTGCCATAGAGTCGAGCACAGAACGATGTCAGTACCTCGGTCATGTCCCGCACCAGGTCGTCATCGGCCTCACCCTCGTCTACAACCACCACCCTGCGTCCCTGTGCCGACAGTGCTGCTTCTAAGTGCTCGACTCCGAAGCGGGCCAGCCGGTCTCTGTGCTCGACAACAATGGTTCCGACACTGGCATCGGACAACAGGCGGGCAAGCTTGCGCCTTCGCCCGTTCATTCCCGATCCGACTTCGGTTGCCACCTCGTCCACTGACAGCCCCGTTGAAGTGGCCCACTCGGTAAGTCGAGCCACCTGACGATCAAGGTCGCCTCGTTGGTCGTGACTTGATACCCGAGCGTAGACCACGGTACGGGCGTGCTCCGCACTCACGGTCCCGATATCAACCAGGATGAGCCGTCCCACGCGCTGTGCAGGGACGGGTAGGGTGCCGTCGCGCCACCAGCGATACGCCGTGTGCTTGCTCACGCCCACCATAGAGGCCCAGTCAGACAAGTTCACACCCACGTACTAGCACACCTGTACGAGCACTGGTGGGCACTCG
>JAJZXF010000045.1 GCA_021802485.1 Actinomycetes bacterium
CGGAGCGTCGTTCTTCAGCAGCGAGTGCCATCGCGAGCGCTTCGCCTATCAGCACCTCACGATGCAACACCAAGACCTTGACCTTCGTCCTAGCAGACTCGGGAAATCCGTACAGCAAGGCGGCCGCGCTAGCAGGTGCCTGGAATACGCCACCGTCGCTCTGCTTAGCTGAATCAATGAGCGAGGAGCCAACAGAACCCCGGACGCCCGTGGCCGTCATCGCTGCGGCTCCTGAACTCCTCGCAGATGCGCTTGCGCTTGCGGTGCGCCGTCCGGGGCTCGATGTCACGGTACTCCGTGACGGAGCCTCGGAGGATGATGCCTCGGGCGATGATGCCAGCGCTAGTGAGACTCCGGGGCGCACCCTCCCGCCACCGAGGCCAGTCGATCTCTTGATCGTTGCGAACATGCGAGTTCCACCGGTGCCCGCAGAGCTGATCGTGATATTGGAAGACCACGAGTACCCTGCGCAGGCCCTGGATCCCCTCGCAGTCACAAATCGAGTTGCTGGCCGCCCTCCCCCTGCAAGCGACATACCCACTGTCGTGCTCCAACCAGGAGAACTCCAACAACTCATCGGCATAATCGACTCCATCTCCGGCGTAACTCCACCACTCCGTCGTGAACCAACACTGGTCCGTCCTAAACAAACACGGGTCCGTCGTGAACCAACATGAGTATCTTACAGATAGTGAACGCGCGTTTTGACCCCCCAAAACGCGCGGTACGCAGATTCGAACTAACATGTCGCAACGTGTCCTATGATGACGAGGCGGTGCGGCTGCGCGCACGCAAGCCCCGGCAAGCACACGCCGCAGTGGAGCTGGAGCGGATAACCCCCAAACGCACTTCGCCCAAGGCTACACCACATACACTCGCGACCTTTGCACCTGCAAGCGCTTCAAGCCTCCCAGATAGCACGGATCTCGCTGAGATCTCCACTGACGGTATCGACACGCATCTACTCGCCCGCAGGGCACGGTTCCACACCCTCCAGAACCTCACAGTGCGAACACATGAGCTCGCGGCTGCTCGCAGGAGCGGGTCCCGGCTTCAAACCGCTGCCGTGCTGGCATGTAGTGCATACGACCTCGTCCTAGGCGCTGCTCTCAAGAAGACCCGACGGCCATTGCTCGTATCGAGGTCTGTTGCAAACGCGGCAGACACTGCACTCTGGAGCCTTTCGATGCCAGATGACTACGAGCTCGCAACACTTCCGGCTGTTGGGACCGGCATAGAGGCTGGCCTGCGCCACGGCCTTGCAGGCGCCGCAGTGCTCGTCCCCGGCACTGTCGCTACAGCTTTCGCACGCAAGGTCCGCGGCCTGCCGGTCCACCTGCGTTCTTTCGCTGGCCCAGCACTTGCGATTCTCGCAGGCGCTGGCTTCGCCACGTTCCGCTCGCGCTGGGTTGCCACCATCGAACGAAGTGCCAAGGAGCAGGTCGCAGCCAAGCACCACCAGGGTCGGATCACAGGGATGAGCCAGGTGGCTATAGGAGCAGACACCATCCTCGACGCTCTCACCACGAGCCTCGTTCCTATGGGCCAAGCAGGGCTAAGCCCGCTCTGGAAGCGCATCTCTGCATGGAAGCAGGACCTCGCTGAGCAGCTCACCTCAGCGGATGCGGCCTACCTCGAGGTAACCCTGCGGGCATGGGCGTCGGAACGAAACCGCAGGAACCACCGTCTTGCGAGCGACGTGCACATCGGCGTGCTCCAGCCCAAAGGATCCGGCGCCTTGCTGCTGACCGGCAGCCAGCCCGCGGACCTCATAGCCGCTCTCGATCGCCTCGACATCTCTGGAGACGTACCCGTCACAGTTATGAACCCCGACGAGGCGCGCCATGCTGGTACGCGGCTACGAATCCGAGCCGGCTCTCATGTGATCGAGATCCCAGCAGACACCTCCAGTGTTATCCATCCGTTGAACCCCGATATCGGGATCCTCGTCGCCGGGATTGCATGGTCCCTTGGAGCAGGCACGAAGATCGGCTCGCCGCTTTGGGCCACGTTGCCAGGAGCCGGCGCCTACCTTGCATCAGCAGCTGGGACCCACAACCTCACCGCTAAGCGCCGCGACACAGCCTTCAAGGCGATCATGGCGTCACTTGCGTCCGCTGGGATCACCACGCTCTTCACATCTACTGCAGCCAAGCACTCTCAGCTCAAAGCAGCGCCTCGCGAAGGCTGCCCAGCGACGGGGTTTGTTCCGTTGAGCTGTTCTCTCGATGCCCCAGCGCTCTTGATCGGTATTCACTGGGACGAGCTAACCAGCGCTGAGCGTGCTGCTGCGATTACCGGAGCCCTAAGCGTGACTGCGCTCGGCATCCTGCTCGCGCCCCGGCCCCTACGGCCACTAAGCACCGCTTTGAACTTGCTCTGGCCGCTCACCACCGCGATAACGGGGATTGACCTGAGCTCTGCGTTCAAAGAGGAGGCGCTCGCGCGGTCTGCCACCCTCCACAGCAGGCTCCAGAGCATATCCTCGCGTTCAGAGGCCGAAGGACGCGATCGCGTCCGGAGGTTTCTCCACGACGCCCTCAGGGAGGCACGGGCCCAATACCAATCCCACCAGCAGCCTTTGCAGGCCGCGGCGGACCAAGTAGGCGCACCGTTGGCACAGGACATACAGTTTGAGGTGCAAGCACGTCTTGATTCCGTTGCGAGAAGACTGGAGGAGCTCGATTGCACAGAACTGTCGTCGTCGTAGACGACGACGACATGACGTGTCGTGGTATGGCGGAGTACCTCGCGGATGACCCCGGCATCCAGGTGATCGGCCGACTCTCTCACGAGGAGGCCCTTTCTTGGACAAGCGAGTGGGACCCGGTCGACGTCGCGGTCGTCGACGCAGCAGACGAGAGTTCTGCTTTGGACCAGTTCCCCGGAGTAGCGGTTGTGGAACAGATCCGAAAGAGGCGCTCGCCTCGCGAGACTTTGATCATCGTCACCACTGGTCACTTCTTCGATGACGCAGTACGCGAGCGCATGCGCGAGGCACGCGCAGACTACCTGTTCCACCGAGCGGAGTTCCACGACGCATCGGTACTTGTAAACGCAGTCCTGAGCCTCGACGCCGACCACGGCATCCCAGTTCCGGCTCTGTCCGAGACCATGTTCCAGCTGGGCGTCACCCACCAAACCAGAATAAACGACGCTCTACGCTTCGCTGCAGATGAAGGCCTTCTCGCAGGTAGCACTGGTCCTGCGAGGTCCCGGCGCCAGTGGATCACACTGCGAAGGGAGTTCAACCGCGTCGCAAACCTCACCCCGGCCAACTCCGACGGATGCCCGCCATCTACGTTCACCGACACCCCTTCGATGCCTCAGATTGCCCGCTTCCTTGACTGGGCGACGAAGGCAAAGAATCGCCAGGTTCCCCAGCGCAACTCCGACCAGGACCGCAGTCTCGGACTCGGGCATTGAGTAGCCTCGACTCCCCTGCATCGACACCCCTCGCATCGGACGCTGCCGCGAGGGTGCTGAAGTCGAGCTTGGAGAGCTGTTCTGGCGGTGTTCTCGCGAGCCAACACCTGCGCAAGGCGATCGCGGCTCGCTATATCGCAACATCATCAACAGATGAGATCCCTGGTTCCAACATCCAGCCGGCCAGCCTCGATCTGCGCCTCGGTGACGTCGCATACAGGGTACGTTGCAGCTTCCTGCCCGGCTCAGCGACGGTCGAGCACGCGATGAAGAGCCACGTTATAGATGAGCTGGACCTTCGCGGCCTGGGCGCCGTACTCGAGACCAATCGCCCCTACCTGGTCCCGCTCAAGGAACGCCTTTCGCTGCCGGACTTCATCCGCGCAAAAGCAAACCCGAAGAGCTCGACCGGGCGTGTCGACGTGTTCACGCGGGTCATAACCGACCATAGCGATCGCTTCGACGAGATCGCACATGGATATGCAGGACCGCTCTGGGTAGAGGTGGTGCCGCTGTCGTTCCCGATCCGGATCAGCGAGGGGCTCGCTCTGAACCAGCTGAGGCTTGCGACCGGATCGCCCGAGCTCGCAGATGCAGAACTCAGCGAGCTACACCAGAGACAGCCGCTGCTGTTCGCTCGCGGTGCTCCGGTCCCAGTGGACCAGCTGTTCCTTGCGAACGGAATGTACCTGACCCTCGACCTTCGTGGGAACGCCTCGCGCGATGTCGGCTACCGCTCCAGGGACTACGCGCCGCTGCTCGACCTCACGCTCAAGAGTCCGGTGGACCCCGAGCCTTACTGGGAGAAGGTCCGCTCCGGGGAACAAAACCGGGTCGTGCTCACCCCGAAACGCTTCCACCTGCTCATGTCAAACGAGGCAGTGTCGGTTCCCCCTTCGCTTGCAGCTGAGATGGCAGCGTACGATCCGACGAGTGGTGAGCTCCGCACCCACTACGCAGGCTTCTTCGACCCCGGGTTCGGGTATGACCCGGTAAATGCGATCCACGGCTCCCGCGCAGCGCTCGAGGTTCGTGCTCACGACGTGCCGTTCATGATCGAAAGCGGCCAGCGCGTCTGCAAGCTAACCTTCGAACGGATGATCGAACCGCCGGAGACCCTCTACGGGGAGGCGATCGGCTCCTCCTACCAGCAACAAGAGGAGACGCTCAGCAAGCACTTCCAAGCGCAACCCAGAGCAGTCTCGTAGGCGCTCTGCTGCCCAGCGCACCGCTCAGCTCACACACCCCGCGGGCGCTCAAGTGGCTCCAAGCGCACCTGCAACCGCACTCCTGATCTGCTCGAGATGCTCGGGACGCAGCACCTTTGCGCCCTCACGGGTTCGAACGTAGAAGGCGTCCACGACCTCGCTGCCAATGGTGCTCACCCTGGCCGACACGACATCAAGATCGCAAGCGAACAAAGCGCCGGTCACCCGCTGCAACAGGCCGATCGAGTCTGCGGTCCGGACCTCCACGACGGTCGATGCGACCGATGCATCGTTCTCAATGCAGATCTCCGCTGGAGGCGTCTTCGCTGATGTCGGCTTTGACGCTCCCGCGTACTCCTTCATTCGGGCCTCGAGCCGTTCTGCAATCTCAAGCCTTCCAGCGATCGCGTCAGCGATCTCACGGGTGAGCAGGTCGTCATCTGGCCATCGATCATGGCGCGAGCCGACCTCGAACACCTCGACCGCCATCCCATCCTCGCCGCGTGCGGCCGCGGATCTGATATCAAGGCCATGCAGTGCAAGCAGCCCGGCCGCGATCGAAAGAAGCCCTGGCTGGTCAGGTGCTATAACCGTCACTGTCCCAGCATCACGCGACACCACTGCACGCCGAAGCGCCATGACACGCCGGTGTGCTTCGCTCGGGAATGCCTCTGGGGACCTCTGGGGGATACCCGCTAGCCGCTCCGATACGCGCGATGCTAGATCAACCACGAGGCCCTCCTTCCAAGGCCCCCATGCGCTAGGACCGGTCGCGAGGCTGTCAGCCTCTGTCAGCACGAAGAGCAGGTCCAGCAAGCCCTGGTCGCCTACCGCCGCGGCAACGGCATCGATTGTCGCTGGATCGTCCAGATCGCGCCTCGTCGCCATGTCCGCGAGCAGCAGGTGATTGCGGACCATCGAGACGAGGGTATCCACGTCAGCGGGCCCGAAGCCCATCCGGGTAGAGATGTCCCCCACAACCCTCATCCCCTCCTGGGTGTGGTCGCCAGGGTAGCCCTTGCCGATGTCGTGTAAGAGTGCGCCAATCAACAACAGATCGGGTCGATCGACACGATCAACCCGGCGCGCCGCGTTCGCCGCGGTCTCAAGGAGATGGCGGTCCACCGTGAAGCGATGGTAGGCGTTCCTTTGCGGCCGGTTCCTCACCGCTGTCCACTCCGGAATGATCCTCGTCAAGACTCCGACCTGATCGAGCGCCTCCAGAGGATCGATCGCTGCGTGGCCGGCTGCGAGAGTAGCGACCAGAGCGTCGCGTGCATCGTCCGGCCAGCGGCCGACAGGGACCTCGACCCCATCAGCGAGGCGCATCAGGCACGAGCGCGCAAGCGGTAGGTCGACATGAGCAGCAACCGCAGCAGCCCGCAGAGCAAGCGAGGCGTCCTCGCGAGAGCCGCGATCTCCGGTTATCGACACCTCTGCCTCACGAACGACCACGTCGCCATCGGGCCCCGCCCAGGCAGATACTGCGTTCTCCCACAACAAAGGTGATCCTGAAGACCGGGCGCTCGTGGAATCCGGGCCCGGCACAGATCCCCTCTTCCCGCGGCGAGACCCGAGCTGTTGCGATCCTGGATCCACCCTCTCGCGCAACCCTGAGCTCGTGAGTTCCCGGGCAATCTCCCAACCAAGGCGCACCGGATCCTTGCGGCGCTTCGCCGCTCGCCTTTGGCCCCTCTTGTTCCCGGTTCGCTGGCTCGCCAGCCTGCGCAGCTCCACCCGATGCAGCATGTAGTCCAGGTTCCAGGCAATCGTGCGCCCTGCCTCAGAGACGCGTGCCATCAGAGCGTCCGCGTCCTCGTAGCCAAGTGCAGCTGCAACCGCATCCTGTTCCTGAAGCACCAGCCTGTTGATCGCCCTACCAGTCTTTCGCTGAAGCTCCACCCGCGCGGCGAGCAGCACCTCCTCAGCTGCTCCCGGAGCGAGGACCCCCTCGATGTGCGGCTCAGCACCTTCGGACAGCAGCACTGCACGGATCGCGTGCAGATCTCGCAGACCCCCGTGAGCGTCCTTCAGGTCCGGCTCCAGCAGGAATGCGACGTCCCCTTGCACCTCGTGCCTCGCGACGATCGATTCGACAAGCTCGGGGATGAACCGCTCAGCTGAGTTGCGCCACAACTCGAGGGCGGCCTCTGTGAGCGGGCCCGACACAGCGCTGTCTCCCGCTACATGGCGCGCATCCAACAAGCCCAGCATCGCCCGCATGTCAGAGCGCGCGACCCGCAGGACCTCTTTCGGGCTACGCACTGAGTGGTCCAGATGGACTCCGTCGTTCCACACCGGGTACCACACCGCCTGTGCGAGATTGTCCACCCCCGAGCGACCCTCGTGCACGAGAACGACATCGAGATCGCTACCCGGCGACAGCTCACCACGGCCGTAGCCGCCAACAGCGACCAGCGCCACCCCGCGCTCGTCACCTCCGGTCGCCTTCTCGAGTATCTCCGAAAGCCATTCGTCTGCTGCGCTGGCATACGCTTTGCAGAAGCCGTACCCGACAAGGTCTCGCATACCAAGGAACTCGTCACGGCGTGCTCGCAGTGAAGACAGCGAGGCTCCGCTTGGCTGGTCGTTGGCCGGTCCTCGATGCATGGGTCAGGCTACCACGGCACGTATCCGAGAGCGCGGCAGCTGTCACCAAGCTCACTCTCCAGCAAGCCTCGCTGATAAGCTGCACACTGAAGCTGTTCCCACGGAGCAGTTCCGGGAAAGGCCGTTACACCACGATGAGCGAGATCGACGACCCCCCAGCACGTAGTGGCGCTCCAAGGCGCCGCGTGCGCTACTGGGGCTGGGGGTATGAGGATACGAACACAGGCGAGGACTCGGCATTAGTTGCGCTCGACTACCTTGGCGAGCGGTTCGGCGCCCGCCTAGCTCCAAAAAAACCGCTCCCTCTCGCGAAGATCGACCTCCCCAGGCCACGCTTGTCACCGCCAGAAAGCATTGCTGAGCTGTTCAGCGCTGAACCATACGAGCGCGTCTCGCACGCCTACGGCAAGTCATACCGCGACCTCGTGCGTGCAAGGCGGGGCGAGTTCCCACATCCACCTGACCTCGTCGCGATGCCTAGTGACGAGAGCGAGATCGCCGCGATCCTGGACTGGTGCGCGACATCTCACACCGCGGCTATCCCCTACGGCGGCGGCACAAGCGTCTCCGGCGGCCTGGAGTCAGAGTTCGATCCCGCAAACCTGGGATCCGAGCACAGCGTGAGCATCGATTTGACCGGGCTCGGAGCGCTGATCGAAGTCGATACGATGTCACGAACCGCGAGGATCCAGGCCGGGATGCGCGGCCCCGCGATCGAAGAGGCGCTGCGACCGCTCGATCTAACGCTGCGGCTGTTCCCCCAGAGCTTCGAGCTCTCAACACTCGGTGGCTGGATCGCGACACGCGCTGCTGGCCACTTCGCGACCGGCCCAACCCGCATTGACGCCTTCGTGGAGGCGCTACGGGTAATCACCCCCCAAGGCGTGATCGACACGCTCGAGGTCCCGAGCTCAGGTGCGGGTCCGGACCTCAATGCGCTGTTCCTCGGATCGGAGGGTACCCTCGGCGTGATCACCGAGGCTAGCGTCCGGCTCCTCGCTAGACCACGCTTTGTGGCATCCGGCGTTGTCGACTTCGCAAACCTTCACAGTGGTCTCGCTGCTGTGCGGGGGATCGCTCAGTCAGGGCTTGTGCCAGCATCTTGCAGGTTGCTCGATGAGGCTGAGGCGGTGCTTGCGGGGATTGGCAACGGCAGTGAGCCAGTGCTCCTCCTCGGCTTCGAGTCAGCGGACCATCCCGTCGGGGCTTGCTTTCAACGCGCTGGCGAGCTGTGCTGCGACCATGGCGGAGTGCTGCGGGACCCCGGTGCTCAAAGGGGTTCGCAGGGCCCAAGTGCAACGACGGCCATGTGGCGGCGCGCCTTTCTCGACGCGCCATACCTGCGCGACCACCTCATTGCCGCGGGCGTCATCTGCGAGACGGTGGAGACCGCAGCCACCTGGAAGAACCTCGATGCACTCATTGCAGGAGTCCGTTCAGCAGCAGCGAAAGCGTTCGTCGATGCCGGAGCGACAGGCGGCTTCATCACCTGCAGGATCACGCATGCCTACCCTGACGGAGCTGCACCTTACTTCACCGTGCTCGCGCCAGCCCGGAGCGGAAGCGAGCTCTCGCAATGGTCCTGCATCAAGGAGGGGCTCTCGGATGCAATCACATCTGCGCATGCAACCATCACCCATCATCACGGTGTCGGCAGGTTCCACCGCCCATGGTATGAGCGGGAGGCGCCCGCACTTGCCCGCAGTGCGCTTCTCGCTGCAAAGCAGTCTCTCGACCCGGCTGGCATCATGAACCCGGGGGCGCTTTTCGCATGAGCGCTCAGGCTCAACTCTCAGACATCGGAGTCCTGTTCCGAGCCCCTGCTCCAGGCCAGAGCGCACCGGTCACAGTTGCTGGATAAGCTTGTGGCACTGGGGCACCACCCTTGTCCTCGGGTGCACCCGTAGAGCGGCTTCGTGCAAGCTCAGCACGAGGCCGGGGTCAGGAGCCTGGGTCACGGACCCGAATGGTGTGACGGGCTGTAGGAATACTTCTACGTCACTGCGCAGCGACTCGACGAGCTCCAGGGCTCTCGCGAGTTCGTTGACGTCGGTCCCGGCTCCTATGACCACTTTGATCGACAGTCGCGGCCCTTCACACGCCTCTATGAACTGCCGGTGTAAATCGAGCGAGACCCCTGCAGCGTCCACACTTGTCAGCTTCAGGTCCATGCTCACGTAGTCGATCCAGCGCAACACCTTCTTCAGCTGGCTCGCAAGCGTGCCGTTGGTCTCCAGTGATATGCGCTGACCAGCTACTGTCATCAGCTCCAGCATGCGCTCCATGCGCCCGGCCTGCATTAGCGGCTCCCCGCCAGTGAGGCTCACCGAGTGGTGCGGCAGGTCCCTCCAGAGACGATCAACCACGCCCACAACCCGCTCGATCGGGATCGGGCTCCGAACCTCGTCCCAGCGCCGGGTCCCAGCCCGGCACTCGAGGCGCGCAATGCCAGGCGCCTTGACGAGAGCCTCCGGCTGGTCGCAGTACACACAGCGGATATTGCACCCCGAGAGCCGGAGAAACACCTGCCGCTCGCCGACAAGTGCCCCCTCGCCCTGGATCCCCGAGAACACTTCATTCACGAAGATCACCCCCCTCTCGGAGACGCTATCGATCATCCTGAGTGCTTGCCCACAGCGCCAGGGCTCCCGGGGTCATGGACGCAGGCTGGGTCCGCCACTCGGGCATGGTCAAAGGCCGCTTGCCTGAGAACACAGGCCTCACAGACACCGCACGGTGAGCTCGCGCCTTCGTAACACGACCAGCTGAGCTCGAGAGGTGCCAGAAGACGAAGGCCAAGCTGGACGATCTCCACCTTGCGCAGCTCGATCAGCGGTGCGCTGATCTCCACCGGACGCCCCTCGATGCCTCGCTTCGTACCAAGAGCTGCAACCGTGCGGAACGCATCCACGAAGCCAGGCCTGCAGTCCGGGTACCCGCTGTAGTCCAGCGCATTGACCCCGAGGTAGACAACGTCGAGATCACGCGCCTCTGCAACCGCTATCGCAACTGCGAGAAAGATCGTGTTCCGGCCAGGGACATACGTGATCGGTATCTCCGAGGGGCCTGCTCGAGCTTCGCTACGCGCTCCAACGAGCTCCCCACCCGATGCATGACCTGGACTGATCGCCTCCTGCTCCCGAGCGGGAACGCCCGCTAGACTGTCCCTAGCCCGGGGGACATCGAAGGATGGATCAGTCAGCGCAGAGCCACCCCAATCTGTAGCGTCGAGCCTCACCACCAGCTGGTCTGCGCCATAGTGTCTCGCGACAGCCCGTGCGCTCTCGAGTTCCCTCACGTGGCGCTGGCCGTAGTCAAAGCTAAGCGCGACCCCGATACCAACCTCGCGCGCGGCAATCGCCATGCACACTGTCGAGTCGAGACCTCCTGAACACAGCACCAAGCCCCTCGCTACTCCATTGCTGCTCACCGTCTCGGGCTGCTCGCCGATCTGCCCGCGAGGCTATCCACTTGGCTATCCACTGGGACGCTCACTGGGCGAGCAATTCCACCATCGAGCGCGGCGTCTCCCACAGCCTGAGCGATTCCATCTTCACACCACGTACCTCGAACAACGGCTCCAAGGCAAGCCACGCCTCGCCAGCCAGCCTCTCCGCGGTCGGATTCGAAAGGATGTCGTTCAAGTACTCATGATCCCAGCGAGAGATAAGCTCCTCAGTGACGAGGGCATCCATCTCGTCGAAGTCCATGATTACACCGTTGTCGTCGAGCGTGCCCGCGAGCGTCACCTCGAGCTGGTAATGGTGTCCATGAAGACGTTTGCATCGTCCCGCGTGCCACTCGAGACGATGGGCTGCCTCGAAGGTGAACAGTCTGGTTATCCGGGTACGCACGCGCCCCAGCTTAGATGGCCAAGGGTCAGCCCGGTGTATTCCGCACGAGGGGCTCGCGGCCCTTCGTATCAGTTCTCCATCGAGTAATATGAAACCATCCAGATGTTGTAAAGGTGTTGCGGGCCCCACCAGTAGGGCGAGATCTGCACCACGAGCGAGCGGCTGAACGGGATACCGTTTGGTGGCATGTAGTACCCCTGTATGTACTGATTGCCGCCGGGGAACAAGCTCCCGCCAATGACACCCGGGACGTTGTACCACGACGCGCCTTGACGCGCACTCGGGCCACCGTAGCCGTTCGTCCCTTGAGGCCAGCCCAACCAATTGAGCGGCGATCCGAAGACCACATTGCCGTCCACGATGACCTGTACGTAGCCGTCCAGCCAGTTACAGCTGCAGTTGTCACCGACATTGTAGGTGAACCCCTTGAAGACCCCCCGGCCGCCCACGTTGGTGATCGTGATCCACTGCGGGCCGCCGTTGGACCATATCTGATACCACGGCCCCTGCTGGTTCATATACGAGGTGGATGCGTGGCTCTGGACCCTCAGGCGACCCTGGCCGTTCACGGGCAGGTTCGCAACGTTCACGTTCGGCGTGTTGGAGACGCTCACGTTGACCGGTGGGAGGGTTGAGTGCGAGGTCGCAGCCCCCGCTGCTGAGGTGCTCACCGCGACCGCAAGTCCCATTCCGCCGCCAAGCATGAACATCGCCGCGGCGACCAGTCCCGTCATTCCTGATCGTCCAAGACGATCGATCAGATGCCTTGCGATCCTCATTGCCACCACCCAAATCTCATCGCTGCCTCCCATATCCGTTCCGTGACCGCGGTATCACGATACCTCCTCGTGTCACGATATACCCGTTTTTGGATTCTACCACGCCCTCGTAGATCTGTGCGTCAAACCACCCGGCTGCAGCGCTCACAGAAATCCTGTGGTCACACACACCAAACAGTGATCGACAAAGTCGGCCATTCAAGGCTTGAGAGCACCCACTGGAACGACTGCGACACCGTCGGGACGCCGGTAGCCATATCCAGTGCCAACGATCACCCCGAGGACTGCAGGATCACCACATCTTGACGTATCAATGCGGCTGCGGAACTTGAGAAGACCGGCAGCACCCTCGTCGATAAGGCCTGAGCCGAGCTTCACCTCGAAGGCTCCCCAACGGCCGTCTGCTACCTCTATAATGATGTCCACCTCGAGCCCCGTGCTGTCTCGATACTGCATCACTCGCGCGTCCATTGCCTGGGAGTACACGCGCAGATCTCGAACGACGAGAGATTCGAACAGCAGGCCGAAGAGGTTCAGGTCCGCCAGCAATCGTTCCGGTGTCGCCCGGAGCGATGCCGCCGCCAAGGATGGGTCCACAAAATGGCGCTTCGGTCCGCTTCGTAGCACAGAACGTGAACGCAGATGCGGCGACCAGGCGGGTTGATCTTCGACGACCATGAGACGCTCCAAGACACCCAGGTATTCGCGGACTGTGTCATCGTCGAGTGCCCCCTCCGGTCCTCCAGAATCGCGAGCAAGCGTCGTGGCAGCGGCGTATGTCGAGACATTGCGCGCCAGTGAACGCAAGAGGCGACCCACTTTCTCAGGGTCGCGCCGTGTCCTCTCCATCCTCGTGATGTCGAGCCGGCGGATCTCATCGAGATAGCCACGTATGGCCCTAAGCGACTCAGCGGTTCCCCTTCCGAGCAGTCCAGGCCAGCCACCCACAGCAGTTCGCTCTGCGAGATCAAGAAGAGAAAGACCGGGGTCGGGGCAGCTGGGATCGCCAGCGCCGAAGAGTCGCTCGAGGGAGATCGCTCCGTTGCTGTGACCGGTCTCGTAGAGGCTCATCGTGCGCATGCGGAGACGGGATATGCGACCTGCGCCAGTGTGTCGCGTGACGTCGTCAGCAGGGACCGCGGAGCCGGTAAGGATGAACTGGCCGGGTGTGCCCCTGTCGTCCACCGACCTTCGGATGTGGTTCCAAGTAGCGGGCTCCGTCTGCCACTCGTCGATGAGCCGCGGGGTGGGACCTTCGAGCACCAATCGGGGATCGATCTGGACGGCGCGGCGCGCATCCAGGTCCACATCCAAGAGGACCTCGCTCGCTGCAACCTGCCGCGCCGTGGCCGTCTTACCACACGCCCTCGGGCCTTCGATCACAACGGCTCCCACCGCGCTGAGGAGGTCTTCGAGCTCTCGGTCTACGACGCGCTTCCGGTAGGAACTTTCCCTTGAAGTCAAGGTCACTCGGGAAATTGCAACAGATACAAGCAGGACAATATCGCGCATCCAGCCGGGAGAATATGCCCAAGATAACCGGGAACATGTTATGGGCGCCGAAAAGATTTCGATAGCCCGAGCGTCGCCTAGCGGCGACGTCGCGTAGGCGAGAAAAGGGCACCCAACTAGCGGGTACTGCTGCCCCAGGTGCCCTTTGGTTCTAAAGCGGAGGAGACTTGTCCGCTCAGGAGCGTCAGCAACCTGCAAGCTCACCGGGTGTTCCGATCAGATAAAGGTGTTACGCCCGCTGCTGTTGGAGGGACTCACCCTTCGCGCTGTGGTGCCTTCCCTCGGCCCACAAAGGACCGAGGGAAGGCACGAACGGCTCGTAACTCAAGGATTTCGTCGGCGCCTTTCATGGCCCATCTGGCCCCGGTCGCTTCCATCTTTCACCAAGTATCTACAGGGTCCCTTGATCACTCCCGTGGCTATGGGACACCCAGAAGTGAAGGCTCTCGGGTAGTCGAGGCAGAGGATTTTGGCCTTCAGGCAGGCTGCACATTTGTCGGCGCCTTTGCGTTCGGTACGGTTCTCGCGCGTCGTGAACGCTCGCGCTTCGACGCCACAGCCGCAACGTTAAGTTCATGAAAGGAGGCCTCCACAAAGGACGCTACGTCCTTGATCTCCGGCACCAGGTCGCGGCATCCCACTATCCCGAAGTACATCATGCCCATGTAGCTCATCACCGTTATGTTCAGCCCCACCCCCTCTACCAGCGGGCCGAACGGATGTATCGAAGTCATGCGGGAACCCGACGCGTAGAGAGGGAACTCTGGCCCAGGGACGTTCGAGATGATCACGTTCCATGGAACCGGAATCCTCGAAAACAGCTTCGAGTTCGAGGCGACCCGTGCAGCAGGCGCTGCAACGAGCGGCGTGACCTGATCGGCCCACTCGGACATGAGGGTGCTTCCAATCCCCTCCAGTCGATCCTTCCCAGCTCTTGTTCTCACTGAAAGACAACTGAGTCTCTCCAGCGGATCGTCGATGTCAGAACCGAGTTCAATGAGCATCGCCGCGATCCGATTGCCCATCTCGGCTTTCTCTGATGGCCGCCTGACCGAGATCGGCACCAGCGCTACAAGCGATTCGCTCGGAAGCTCGCCGCGGGACCTGAGGTACTCACGAAGCCCGCCTGCACATCCCGCAAGCACCACATCGTTCACGCTCCCACCGCCAATCTCCCGGACCTTCTTCACCTCCGAGAGCGGAACCTCGGTAATTGCGACCCTGCGATGAGTCGACAAGCTCGAATTGAACGAGGTCTTGGGAACCCGCAAGGGTAACGGCAGGTGCGAGTGGGCACCTGCGTCCACTCCCCCTCCCGCCCGGGCCTCACCAGGGGCGTCCGCTGCCAGCATGCTGCCTGCGACCGCTGCAGCGCCCGCTTCGACATGCGGCAAGAGCGCACCAATCGTCTTTCCGACAAGCCGGCCCACCTCCAGCGGTCGCGATACGATCGACCCAAGTGCCATGCGCAGCATCTCCGGCTCGGAAGGGATGCGCTCCGGCTGCCATGGCTCCTCGGGCGGAGGAACCGCTGTCCCTCCTGGCTCAAGATCGAACAGCAGTGCAGCAAGCTCGGTGCCCGATACCCCATCGATCGCCGCGTGGTGCGCCTTTGCTATTACCGCGACCCCATTGGACTCAAGGCCCTCTACAAAGTAGATCTCCCAAAGCGGACGCTCGAGATCGAGGGGGCGGCTGATCACGTCGGCCACCAGCTCACTGAGCGCTTCACTGCCTCCAGAGCCCGGCAGGCCAACCCTGCGCATGTGGTAGTCCAGGTCGAAGTGCGGGTCGTCCACCCAGACCGGATGGTCCAAGTGAAATGGCACCTGGACCACACGACGCCGGAACGGCGGCAGCAGGTGAAGGCGGCTTGCAACCACATCCTTCAACCTCTCGAACGAAATTTCACCACCCGCTCCACCTGCGGCTCCCCGGTGCTCTGGTGGATCGAACACCACCAGAGCACCGACGTGCAGATGCATCCTCGGTGTCTCGAGGTACAAAAAAGTAGCATCCAGGCCGCTAAGCCGTTTCAACAGATCACCTCCCGGTATGACCAAATCCACCCGCTCCCCTGGCGCTGCCTGGGAGCTCGTCCACCTGGAGGAAATCAGCCCGCTCGACTCGCTGTATGACCAGCTGTGCTATGCGGTCCCCGCGATGGACCTCATAGGCGCTCACGGGATCGGTGTTGACGAGAAGGACCCTTACCTCCCCCCGATACCCCGAGTCGATCAGCCCAGGAGTGTTCAAGCACGTCACCCCATGTTTCATAGCAAGCCCGCTCCTTGGCTGCACGAATCCCGCATAGCCCTCAGGAATTGCCAGAGCTACTCCGGTGGGCACGATCCCGCGACCCCCGCATGGCGCAAGCGTGACCCCTTCCCTCGCGAGAAGATCAGCTCCTGCATCTCCCAAGTGAGCGTACCTGGGGAGCTCCAGCTCCGAATCCATCTTCAACACGAGTACATCGACCACAAAGGCGACCCTAACCGAGTTTGCGGACGTCCTGCCGGTCGAGGGCGTCCACCAGCACGCAATTTCGATCGGCACTTGTCCGAAAGGCTCGTGCCAGCGGTCATGGTCCAGAGCGCGTAGCATCGAGGTGATGCTTGCATGGATGGATCTAGAGATGACCGGCCTCGACCCCCGGCGCAACGTGATCGTCGAGATAGCGACGATCATCACCGACGACGAACTTCAAGTCGTCGCAGAAGGGCCTGACCTCGTAGTCGCGGCAACCCAGGAAGACCTGGACGCGATGGACAAGGTCGTGCGGGCGATGCATACGAAAAGCGGCCTCCTAGCTGAGATCCAGTCCTCAACCCTCTCGCTCGCGGAGGCGGGCGAGCGCACGATGAGCTTCCTACGGACCCATATCCCAGTCGCAAGAACGATCCCGCTGTGCGGCAACTCGATCGGCACCGACCGCAGGTTCCTCGCTGCCCACCTACCAGAGATCGATGAGTACCTGCACTACCGGTCCATTGACGTGTCGACCGTCAAGGAGTTGGCGCGCCGCTGGCACCCCGAGGTGCTCGCACACGCTCCACGCAAGGCAGGACATCACCGTGCGCTTGGCGACATCCTCGAGAGCATCGCCGAGCTTGCTTACTACCGTTCCAGCGTCTTCCAACCCTGCACAACTCCGACCTCTTGAACGCCACCAACACGAGGCACCGTCACCACAGATCAGTGACGGTGACGCCGTGAAAGCTGCGTAGCAGGCGCACTCCTCATGAGCCTGCGCCGCCGTCAACGTCAGCAGTGACGAACGTCTGGCAGCGAGGGCACCACGTAGCGAGGCTCGTGTCTGGATTGGCGGGGTGCACGATCGCACCACAACGCTGGCAGCGATAGATCGCAGGTGACTGCGCAGATGACGTTGATGACATAGGAGTATTTTACATCAAGCGCCGCGCAAACAGAAAGATCCTCCGCCAAGACAGCCAACCTGCCCCGACGCGGGCTCGCTCGCCTTCAGCTGGTCGCGACGATCGTCCGCCAGGGCTCACTTGAGTACCACGGTGTCGTGTGCGCCCACTTGGGCTTTTCCAAATTCGCTACGACAAGCGCCATACCAGGGCGCCCCTTTGCTATCGCGTCGATCGGCAACACGGGCTCGCGACGCAGCGACACGGTGTCACTCGCTGGCTTGCGTTTGCGTAGCTCCCAACCGCGCTGGCGCGTCACCGACCGGACCTGGACATCCTTGTCGCCCGCGAGCGACGACACGAGTTGGAGCGTGCGGTAGTCGCCGATCCCGGGGAAGAGCACCTTCGTCCCAAACACCGTGAAGAACCCGTCTGCTGCCTTGTCCCAGCGCTCACGCGCCTGAGACATGTCCTGCAAGCACGCGAGGATCGACAAGCCTTGACTTCCAGCGTCAGCGATCATCGACCCGAGATCCCATAGCGGCGCTATGTTCGCGAGCTCGTCAAGCGCCATGACCACAGGGGGGTGCAACGCGTGATCTGCTCGAGTGCCCGAACGGTGAATCGCACGCTCGCGTTCTGCGAACCTGGCAAGCGTTGCCCGCTGGATCACCTTGATCAGACCCACAACTATTGGCGCGACATCCTGTTGCACGTGCGATGGAGCACAGATGTAGATCGTATCCGCACCGTCGGGAAACAATTCCGGCTGGAAGTTCGGGTCATCGGTGTTATCCAGGGCTGCCTTGGAAGCGTAGGCACCGAGCACGGTCGACACCGTCGAGTAGGTCGACGACCGCTCACGATCGTTCGCAGTCTCTGCGTCGCTCAGAGCAGCGAGAGCCAGCTTCGCATCAGCACCTCCAGACGCAAGAACACCGATGGCATCGCTTGCGTCCCTGTGCTGCACACTGCGAAGAACCGCCCGCATCCCGCCACCGCTTATAGCAGCAGCGTACAGCAAGGGCGCAAGCAGGTTGCCTGCCCTTTCGTTCCAGAAGTTTCCCTCTTCGCGGCCAGCCTGCATACGGGCCGTGCGCACCAGCAAATGCGCCATTGCCGTCGCGTCGTCCCATGTGTGACACGCATCCACTGGCGACCATCGCAATCGCGCCACGCCGTCATGATCATATGCCTGGCCCGAAGGATCGAAGATCCAGCACCTGCCGAGCTTTTGGCGGGTCGAGACGGTTGCATGCAGGACATCCTCCTTGGTGGAGGTGGACACCACTGGCCCATAGGCGGCAAGGACGTTTGGGATAATGATGCACGTCGTCTTACCGCAGCGTGGCGGGCCAAGTACGAGGACCGCTCCCTGCGGTTTCTCACAAACCCATCCGTAGCGGCCTTCTCCCACATACAGCGGGCATCCCAAGGATGCCATCACGGCCCTCACCCGAACAAGCTCATCGATCGCGCCCGCGCAACCATCTGCGTTACAGCCCAGGATTTCATCGCCGCGAACGCCCATCGCTGGACCGCGGTCCTTCTGCGGGACCCCGGAGGTCAAACTCCGACGAGACAACCGGCCATCGGGCACTGGTGAACACAATAGCCCGGACGCTCGTGGAAATATTCGGTGAAGGCCGTGGGCCTGCCCCGGGCGAGTTGGCCCATCCAAGGCCTCCGCCAGGACCCAAACGTCATCCAAAGGAACCAACTCCGCTTCGAGGTGACATACGGTTGCACCCCCTCGGGTCTGTAAACGGTGGAGAGAATGTTAGTGAACTACCCCGCCTTTACGGACGGGGATTGCGGGCCGTCTGCCGTGATGTCCAGGCATGACGTAAGTCATACGGCCCCTCTGCGGCGCTAGTGCCCGTCTCTTCGTGCCCGCTTCCACGCCCAGCGCCTACTGCACCTCGCATCATCTACAGCGTGCAACGAGAGTGTGACATTAGCTGGGACTGACACAAGCCGTCAGCGTTACGGACGCTCCTCGCTCGCACTTCCGGAAAGAGTGCCGCTACACCGCCGACCTTGCAGACGGGTCTTGCGGCGCATTGCGGTAGAACACTCTCAAGAACTGATCGCACCTCGCCAGGGGAAAACACCGTGCACCTGAGCGCCCTGGTGAGCCGCGAGAGATACGGGAGGGTCTTGAACAGCACAAAGCGGGTTACTTACCGCAAACAACACCCGCAGATGCAACCAGCCTCAGCTCTCCAAACTCTCGCCTGGAGCGAGCGATGCCTCGCGAGGTTCGGACACGCCCAGCGACGTAGACGCTCCCGCTAACGTCCCGGCCCTCTTCTGGCGTAAGCGCACGACGAAGAACGCGATGATCCCCACCGCGACGACCCCAGCGACCGCGTAGGTCGCTACGTCGAAGCCTTTCACGATCGAATGCCAACTGCGCCCAAGCTCATATCCCGCGACCGCAAGTCCCGCTGTCCATGGCAAGCTGCCGAGGGTCGTGTAGATTCCAAAACGAACCGGCGACATCTCTGCCGCTCCCGCAGGAAGCGAGATGAACGTCCTAACCACAGGCAAGAGCCGACTCACGAACACCGCCGGCTCACCGTGATGATCGAACCACCTCTCTGCCCGGCTCAGATCCTCGTCCCTGATCAACAGGAACCTGCCAGCACGGTTGACGAGCGCCCTGCCTCCGGTCCTGCCGACTCCCCACGCGATGTAGCTTCCCACCACATTCCCCAGGGTCCCAAGGGCTATGACTGCATACAGATCGAGCTTCAAGTGCGACCCTGAAAGTGTCACCCCAGCGGCAAGCGCGCCTGCTACCGGCATCACTACCTCGGAAGGGATCGGGATGCACGCGGACTCCCCCACCATCAATAAGAAGACCGCAAGGTACCCCGACGACAAGACAAAGCTTTCCACGTCCTATGTTCTAGCTGTTTTCCGCTCACGTCTGGCGCCGTTCGCTGAGAAGCCGCTGAACCGCGAACTCCTCATTGCTCATCCTGTCGAGTGGGCGATGAGGAGCCGCTCACGCGACATTGCTTCTCGGGACTCCCTTACGGGTTCTCGCATCCATGGAGGTCCCTTCAAGACTGAAAAGATCTTAGAGGCTCAGCGGATAGGGGAATAAGGCCAGTTACCCGCAGTTCTAGCAAGTCGATCAGCTCAGTTGCGTGCTACAGGTGATGCGGTGCTCGCTCGAGTCGGCGGTCAACGGTGGTTTGCTGAGAAGGCGACGTGATCAGCGCTCCTTGAAGTCTCTGTTCCACCGCGGCCGGCCCGGAACGACCCGACTTCACACGCCTTACCCGGCTCTGCGTCCGGGACGTGATGGGTCGCCCGAGCTTCTCTTGCCTGACCTCCTTTCCTCCACCACCTCCGCAGCCAGCTGCCCGGCCTTGTTCGGTGGCTTCGTCGGTACTATGAGGTGATCCGACTTCCCACACTCGTACATCCCAGGCGTACGGCATTGGCCTTCCCTGGACGGCCTGTCCCCGATCAGCTGGGCAGGCGAGCATGGGATCTCCCGGTTCTCGCGCAAGGAGGTTCCGTACATGCACAGGTTCCTTGACCGCGCGGGGTCCGCTGGTGGCTCGCGCTAACGCCACCAGCGATGTTGCCTTCGACGAACCTGACCGCCAGGGCACCCCGATTGCACTGATTTCGCGGCTCACTAGCCCTGCCTGCACGTGCCCCTGTGAACGCTTCGCTGCGCCCTCGCGGGTCGCCAACGCATCACTCGGGGTCACCGTGGGTCGCTAGCCCTTCGGTGTAGAGCTCTTTCATCTCCTCCTCCTTGCCGGTTTATCCCGGCGCTTTCCAGGTCTTCATCGAGATTCCCTGCCAGATCGTCAAGGGCGCCCGGATCGTCCGATGGCGCATCCTGGCCTGGAACCCCTGGCTCAGGGTGTTCTTCCGCCTTGACGCCGCGCCCAAGTAGCCACAGCCTTTCCCAAAGAGCCTCCCTATGCCAGACCCCTGGCGAAGCCATGCCCAAGAACGGCTCAGCTAGGCCTAATAGCCCCGTTCAATGCCGCCTACACGCCACGATCGTACCTGCCGACGTCCGCCGGCCCGCTACGACGCCTCAAGAGCCCGATTCTGTCTCCGTCGGATCCCCTGGAGCGCCGCGGCGGTCCCTGGAGCGCCGCTCTGTCAGCTCTTCGCTTGTTTTAGGCCTGGTACGACCAAGCTTCGTTCCGCCAAAGCCGATCCGTGAGCTTCGCAACTTGACTCGCTACCGCAAGGCTCAAATCGATGAGCGCTCTCGTGAGGCCCAACGCCTCGACAAGGTGCTCCAAG
>JAJZXF010000046.1 GCA_021802485.1 Actinomycetes bacterium
TCCAGCATGTGAGGGTCGTCTGCGGCCTTGACAGTTTCCTCGTCGGCGACGATGTGGGCGTCCATGCGATGGATTCCATCCTCGCGCTCTGTGTCGTTGTCGTGATCAAATGACCTGTCGCCCAACAACGGTCAAGGTTCGATCTCTGGTCATGGGAAGGCACTCGCGCGTTGGGCCTGAGGCCACCTGTTGAGGCTTCACTCGCTTCTTGGACGAGGATCGTACCAGTTACGGTCTTCAACACAGCTACAGGGAGTATCTCGTCACGAAACCACTTCCACGCCGTCTGGTAATGCACGCCCTGGATGTCTGCCCACTCTCGCAATCGTACCTAAACGGAGTCCTACAACTGCTCGCTTGTAGCCAATGATCTGATCGTTAGCTGTTGCGCACCCCAGCCAATTGTCGCCGTGCAGCTGTAGCAGGGTTCCAAAGGGAGTTAACCGCGCGTTGCATGTTGTCAACGGAGAGGTTCTCGGAGATGAAAGCCCTTCCGTTCACACTCAAGCGCTCCCAGAGCTCTGGGTCGGAATGCAGACGAACCACCGCGTCTACGATTTCCGGAGGTGTCTCGGCAATGAGAGCGTCACGACCATCCACCACATCGATGCCCTCGAAGGCAATCGGTGTCCCGACAACCGGCAGCCCCGCGGCCATTGCCTCCCCCACCTTGCCCTTCATGCCAGCTCCATAGCGCAGCGGGGCAACAGACACCCTGGCCGCTGCAAGCCACGGAAGTGTCGAAGGGACCCAACCGATCACCTCAACCGCGTCGGATGCATGAGAAGCTGCCCAACCTCGAGGGTCATTGCCCACGACGACCAGCCGCTCAGCAAGCTCCGAGACGAGCAGCGGAGCTATGTCCTTGCACCACCACTCGAGCGCGTCCTGGTTCGGGGGGTGCAGGAAGTTCGCTACGAAGCAGACCCCGGAGCGATCCTCGAAGCGCGGACCTGGATCCACGGATTCGTGCGCATTCGACACAACTGCGACCTCGATTCCGGGGCGGTCCCTCAACAGCTGGTCAGCGTCCGGCTTGCTCACGCAAATGACCCGATCAGCCCGCGCGTAACAAGCTAGCTCCCTGACCTTGAACTGCGTAGCCTGGAGCCTAGCTACCGGATCGTCGTGCAGGTCTGCCTCACGGGTCGCCCTCAGGTACTCCAAGTCGTTCGTGTCCACGATCACCTCGGCATCCGGCAGTGCGTAGCGAAAAATGCTCATCGTAGCCTCAGCTACCGTCCAAGGCGTGATGATCACCGCATCGAAGTCCCGCTGTTGGCAGAGCTCGAAGAGCGACGGCTTGAAGACGGGCCCGCGGGCATCCGCGTCCACCCTAGTCAGCCCTGGCCCGACAGGGTCGACCCCGTAGCAGGTGATGCCGTAGCGACCGAGCTCTGCAACATGATGCATGTCGCCCCCGCCGCCCGCGTAGAGCACCACTTCATGGCCCGCGGCACGAAGGCACTTGAGCAAATTGAAACACCTGTGGTCGCCAGAATCCCGATCGAACGCGGGGACGCTAGGAACCACCATCAGGACCGAGCGGGAACCAGGCGAATCACCAGCAGCTCTTTCTGGAAGACCAGGAGCTGGGATGCGAGACGCCTCGCCAGGGCCGAACCCCCCGCGAGGTCTGTGGGCCCACTGCTCGATGTCAGCTGAGTCCATCGCTGGCCGGTCAAGTAGCTCCGCGAACCACTTCTCTGCAAACTGTGCCTTGTTGCGCACCTGATAGCGCTTGAGTCCCTGGTTCACATCCACGCCAGCGGTGCCTCCCTCGATGTGGACAACGACAGAGCGCGGATCGTAGAGCAGCTTCCAGCCCTCGCTCTCCAGCGCGAAAGACAGGTCCGTGTCCTCGTAGTATGCGGGCGCGTAGCGATCGTCAAATCCACCAACAGCCCGAAATGCAGATCCCCGCACCATCAAGCATGCTCCGCTCGCATAGTCCGGCGACCTTGCGCAACAGAACTGGGGCGCGTGTGCAAACGCATGCCCCCTGCCGTAGACCCAGGCATCGCCATTGGCGAAGACGAGCCCGCCCGCGTCAGCCAGCCGCCCGTCAGGGTAAATGAGCTTTGGCTGCACAGCAGCGAGCAATGGATCCGAGCACATGTCCTCCAGGAGCGGCTGAAGCCACCCTGGAGTGAGCACAGTGTCGTTGTTCAAGAACACAATGAACTCTCCGTTTGAAGCGGCCGCTCCCTGATTACACGCACGCCCGAACCCGAGGTTCTCTGAGTTCCGAAGGACCGTAATGTCGCCACTCACGTTCGCGAGAACGTCAGCCGTCGAGTCCGTAGAACCGTTGTCCACCACGATCACTTCGAAGGCGAGCTCCTCCGCGAGGGTACTAGCCAGCGATGTCAAGCACTGGAGGGTCAACTCTGCCCTGTTGTGCACAGGAATGACTATCGAGACCATCGACGAGCTCCACTCAGCCGCGCTTGCCTGTTCACGCTCGCACACCGGGGGCCCCTGTGACGCAGTGAGGCCTCCCTCGGGTTCTGCCAACACGGGGTGCTCTTTGAGAACAGGGCGAGCACCGTCGGAGACCTCGCTCGCTATGACCGGATCCACCACAGCGAGAAGATCCGGCGCAAGCATGCCGAGCTCTACCCGCACCCGTGTTGCCGACGCCTCGTCAAGATATCGTGCCGCCTCGAGTGCCTGGCTGGACGCGCGCTCATCTGCAAACGAGCGATAAGCAACCGCAGCGTAACGGATCCTGCTGATCGCGTCGACCGAGCTGTCCGAAGCAACTGCGATCAGTGGGCAGGAGAATCCGAGCCCCTCTTCCCGCAGGAGTACCGACCACCTGAGTGCATCCTCGATCGGCAACTTGGCTGCGATCGATGCCGCGGCAGCAAGGAGCGTCGGGTCGTGCGGGCGCGTCTCTAGGCAGGCCGCAAGGGTCAAGGATGCGGACGGCGGATCCAGCTGGAGCAGCTGTGCAGCGAACATCTTCAGGTGCTCGCTCGGCAACGCTTCCGCAACCTCGGTGAGGCTCCTGCCAGACTGAATCAAGCAATGAACCAGGTTGGCAAGGTGTGAATCAAGCGTCCCATTTGAGCTTAGGATTGCAAGCAAGCAGTCCGCTGCCTGCGAGAGAAGCCCCAGGTTGACGAGCGCCTCCGCTTTGAAACCAGCGACAGACTCCGGCCCGTACTCGAAGCCATCCTCGTCCTGGCGACGCTCAGAAAGCCGTTCGAATACGTCGACCGCCCGCAGGTCCTCGCCGCGCGCCATGTACAGCCGGCCGGCCAGGATGTCCGCAGACATGGGCGTTTGCGAACATTCGTACAGCTGAGACAGCGCTGCCTCCGCATCGTCCAAGCGCCCGAGCGCCAACGCTGTGTCCACAGCGACCCGGAGCGCGAAGCGCCGAACAACGGGGTTCGCAGTCTCGAGAGCGGCTTTCACACACTGCTCCAGGCCCTCTTCCATGCGGCCAGCAAGCAAGAGTGACCTTCCGAGGTTCAAAGCAAGGAATCCCTTGTCGGCGCCCCTCGGCTCCTCCCCCACCTCCACGGAGGCCAGCTGGAGGTTCCGCTCTGCCTTGCTTCGGGCTCTGACCACCTCGTCCAGGTACCCGCGATGCAGTATCCGCAATTCTGGGAGGTGCCGGTTAGCGAGGAAACTATGGTCAGAGCGCGCTCTAACCTCCTCGTGCAGCCGTCCCACCCACTCGCCCGCGACGCGCATGAAGAGCCGGTGAGCTACATGAGTGAAGCCTGCCGTGATGCCAACGCCGGTGAGATTGTCAATCGAGATGGAGAACGCCTCGGGAGCCTGGGGTTGGCAAAGCAGCGCTCGCACCAACTCCCGGTCCTTGCACACCACCCTCTCGTCAGCGTCCACCCACAGAATCCACCGGCCAGTGCAGTAACTGAGAGCGGCGTTACGGGCCTTCGAGAAGTCATCCTCCCAAGACCCAGTGATGACCTTCGCACCAGCATCGGAAGCCAGTCCCATCGTCGCGTCCCGGGACCCGGTGTCGTAGACGATCACCTCGTCAGCGAAGCCAGCCAGCGACTCCAAGCAGCCCGGCAACTCATCTTCTTCGTCACGAACCACCATGCACGCGGATACCAGCGCGTCCCCACTCGACGCCGGCACGCCCGCGCACTTGGCAAGGAAGCGCTCAGAGTTCACAAGCTGTTGGGCATACCAGTCGAGCGAGTTGGCGTCGAAGGTACGGTGGCCCTCATGATGCACGAAGGAACCATGCGCGATCACAAGGCGCCAGCCAGCTACAACGAGCTTCCTGCACAGGTCATCGTCTTCGAACCCTCCAACCTCGAAATCTTCGTCAAAGCCCCCAACCGCGCTGAAGGCTGAGCTCCGCACTGCTAGGCAGAACCCGACCAGGCGACTCGCATCCGAGATCTCGTTCCTGTGCTTGTGCGACCAGTCCCTCGCAAACTCGCGCATCGCTACGGTATCCGTCGGAACATACGCCGCTCCGTAGACGATCTGGGGCCCCGAAACGAAGTTCGACCGCGGGCCAACGGCTCCGATAGATGCGTCTTCAAAGGGAGCAAGAAGGCTGTCCAGCCAGTGCCCTGCAAGGACCGTGTCGTTGTTCAAGAACACGAGGTGCTCCCGGCTCGCCTTGCGTGCCCCTTGATTGCATGCCGCCGCGAACCCCCTATTCGCCGGGTTCGTCACGACCCCCACCCACGGATAGCTCTTCAAGCGTGCTGGAGTCGCGTCACCAGAGCCATTGTCCACCACCACCACCTCGTCGCGGACCCCAATGGTGGGCCGCAACGACTCAAGGCAAGCCTGGGTTACCCCCCAGGCATTCCAGACGGGGATGATGATGGTAGCAGCGGGTCGAACCACCGGGTTAGTATCGACAACTTCACGCCCAGGCTAAAGTGGCCAAGGTGCCCGCTACGCGAGGAGCCTCCTGATCGGCTGCTGCAGCCTGAACACGTAACCACAAATTCGCCTGCGCTGCGCATCGTTTACATTAAGGAACTCCAGGCACGCGAGCCCGCCTTCGTAGCGCGAGACCACCCGTGCAGGCAGGCGAAGGAGATCATCCCCCAGTGCGATCTCGAAGCCGACCAGTGACCCCACCTCCAGCTCACGCTCCGACACAACCATCGCGCCGCCGCCAGAGAGGTTGACCGTCTGAGATCTCCACGACACCCGCTCCGAAGGTTCGCACTCCTCGCTCGTCCAACGAATACTCCCCGTCGAACCGCGACCCAACTCGCTCAACTCCACAGCGAGCGCCACAGGCACCCGCACCCACTCCCTGCGCTGGAACACCCGCAGATCCGCACATCGACGGAGCGCTAAGATCGATTGCTCCCCTTCGAGCCAACCACCTGCTCGCTCCAGAAGGTCCGGATGTTCGTCAGCGTTTGCAACCGTGGCCAACGCCTCGAACTGAACCGCGCAGCCTTCAGCACCAGCTTCCACGTACACCCGGCTCCCGGTCAGACGACGCGCTTCGCCTTCGCCCGCGACAACGAAGAGCTGGTCCGTGTTCCCGCCGATCGCGATCCACGGAACACGAGTTCCCGTTTCGCCGAACGCGGCGTTGCCGAAAGTATGCACAACAACCCTCCTGGCGGCGGGGATCTCGATCAACTCTGAAGCAGTCTTCACCGGGGCCCGCGGCTGTTCAGATCCATCGCGCGGATCGCCTTCGCCCCGACTTCGAGCCATTCGTTCACCTTTCGCTCCAGTAGTCACGACAGCTGCTATATATGGAATCGACATCAACAACGGTCCACTTGATCGCTACGGACTACTTAGCGTAAACGCTCGCATGCCATGCACGCATCAACACAGAAAAGACTAAAGGCGCTCCTGGAGAGAGTCGATCAACCACGTGGAGGGCCCGGATGGTCCTCTGCGAGGCGCAAGTGTGACCTCGCTAACGCATTGCTGCGGGGCCAAAGGGGGCCTCAGCAAGGATGCTGAAACGACGGGTGCCGCACGAAACTACGGCACTGACTACATGGAGGTAAGAAATGTCGTCGCTAGTGGTAAATACAAACCTGTCTGCATTGGACGCGTACAACAACTTGAACACGACCAACCAGGCGCTGAGCACGGCGATCAGCCGGCTCTCCTCAGGGCTGCAGATCCAAACAGCAGCCGACAACCCCTCGGGTTACGTGATTGCCCAAGGGCTCTTGTCACAAACCAACGGCTACGGCCAAGCAGTGAGCAACGCCCAAAACGGCGTCTCGGTACTCCAAACTGCAGAAGGTGCTCTCAACCAGATCACCTCGGTACTGCAGACCATGGACCAGCTCGCTCTGGCCAACTCCAACTCAGGTGCCAGTGACACAACTGCAATGCAGGCGAACCAGGACCAGTTCTCGGCTCTCCAGACCCAGATTGACCAGATTGCCAAGAGCACCCAGTTCGGCACCCAGCAGCTGCTGAACGGCACCTACTCCAACCAGACGTTCCAGATCGGAGCGTTCACCGGAGGCGTCAACGAGATCACGGTGTCCATCCCGACCGTAACAGCGGGTGCACTCGGGGTCTCCAACTCCCAAGCCAGCATCGGGACCTACGCTGCAGCAACCGCTGCGGTTTCCGCAGTGCAGGCTGCAATAAGCACCGTCAACTCCTATGAGGCTCAGGTGGGTGCGACCCAGAACGAGCTGCAGTCGGTCATCCAGAACCTGACCGTCGGCCAGCAGAACATGAAGTCGGCCTACAGCTCGATCGTGGATGTGAACATGGCAAAGGAGATGACAGCGTTCACCACGGATCAGATACTCATGCAGTCAGGCGTAGCGATGCTGTCGCAAGCCCAGCAGGCACCATCGCTCGTGCTGAAGCTGCTCGGGTAGAAGAGCGCGGTAGCACTCGATGGGCTCAAGCCATGAACGCATCCGCTCCACGCGGTTGCGAGCTCATCGAAGCCACATCATGCACGGCGCATCCCTTCGGATGCGCCGTGCATTTCCAACACAGGACCGCTTGCATGAAAGCCCGAAGGGTGCATCCGCCAGCGGTGTCACATGCCAAACGCACACAGGAGCCAAACCATGACAGCAGTATCCGGCGCCGGCGGCTCTCCCTCGCTTCTCGTCAACGGGCTGGTATCGGGCCTGAACACACCCCAGGTCATCCAAGCCCTCCTGCAGAGCTACATGCAGCCTGTATACGACCTCAAGGCAGAGCAGGCCAACCTGGGATCTCTCGTGACAACCTGGCAGAAGATCAACTCGGACCTTTCTTCGCTCCAGAGCGCCGCGCAAGCCGTCTCTACACCTCAAGGCTGGCAAAGCACCCAAGCTGCAAGCTCTGACAGCTCCGTTGCCACCGGCGCAACTACACAGGGGGCTCAGACCGGCTCTGTCAGCTTTACTGTGAACCAGCTTGCAGCCGCAGACACCCTCATCTCTTCAGGCTCGGTCGCAGCCAGTACGGACGTAATCACGTCCTCTCCGTCCTTTCTCCTCTCAAGCGGGGGCGCGGGAATTGGGTTCGCGAGCTTCGCCTCAGGATCTGGACTCGCACTCGGGTCCCATAGCATCTCGGTCACCCAGGCATCCGCTTCGGCTTCGACCGCCGGATCGACTGCTCTCGCATCCTCGACCACCATTACCACCGGCACGAACGACACGGTGAACGTGACGATCAACGGCACCGCCTACACCGCCACGATCGCTGGCGGAACCTATACGCCAGCCCAGCTCGCCAGTCAGGTCGCGACCGCGATCAATACCGCGGTCGGCTCCGCTACAGCGAACGATGTCCAGGCAAGTGTCAACTCCAACGGCGAGATCGCTCTATCCACGCAGGAGCAGGGCAGCGCAGCGAGCCTTCAGGTCACCGGCGGCAATGCGCTCGCCACGCTGGGGCTCACTGCGATGTCATCTGCAGCGCTCGGCACAAATGCAGTGGTGAGCGTAGACGGCTACTCGAATACAATCTCCTCCATCCTCGCTGGCTCCTCAATAAGCCTGACCTCTGGGACCGGAGGGACCATCGCAAGCGTCATCGGATCGAGCTCGCACATCTCTGCAGGTCAGGTTTCTGCAACCAACGTATCTACCGGCAACGGATCGCTGTCCGATGTAGTGTCCTCGATCAACGCGGCAAACGCCGGCATCTCCGCAGCAGCAGTCCAGTCTGGGTCCGGCTATTACCTTGAGCTTGCGTCCACATCCACCGGAACCGCGAACAATCTCTCAGTCGACACATCCGCATTCGCTCAATCGTCACTAGGCACTCTCAGCACACTCACCGCAGGCGCGAACGCTCAGATAACCCTCGGGACATCTGGATCCGGTCCACAGATCACGTCTTCGAGCAATACGTTCCAGAACCTCCTGCCAGGCCTGAACGTTAACGTCCTCGCGGCGTCCAGTTCCCCGGTCACGATCACCGTGTCGCCTGACGAAACCACAACCGCGGCCGCTGTAAAGAGTCTCGTCGACGCGGCAAACGCCGTGCTCGGTGACCTCAACACCGCCACTGCGTACGACTCGAAGACCCACACTGCAGGCCCTCTCCTTGGGAACCCGATTGCCCAAAGCATCAAAGGAGAGATCCTCTCGCTTGCAAGCTCAGCCGTCGGGACCTCCGGGCTCGACTCCCAGGCGGTCGGGATCAGCGTAAACTCAGATGGCACCCTCAGCTTCAACTCCTCGACATTCCAGACCGCTTTCGCGAAAAACCCGGGGCAAGTCGCGAGCCTCTTCACCCAGGGCGGCACCTTCAGCCCGACGAGCGGTGGGCTGACGCAGAACGAAGTGAGCCTTGCCTACGCGAGCAACTCCACCGCTGCAGGCGCCTACTCAGTGGACATCACCAACTCTGCCAGCCAGGCGACAGATACAGGCTCTACGAGTTCAACCGGTAGCGTCTCGACCGCAGAGACCCTGACCGTGAAGATGGGCACGGGAAGCGTCCAGTACACGACCACCGCGGGCGAGACCCTGTCACAGGTAGCGAGCGCGCTGAACACTTTGTTCTCCGGCTCGTCAATGGCCATCGGAGCCCAAGTCCAGACGGGCTCGGGTGGCTCCTATATCACCCTCACCAGCAATGCCTACGGGAGCTCCACCTCTTTTTCGGTGTCTAGCAACCAAGCAGGGGTGAGCGGCACCACCGGATTGTCCAACTCGAGCACCGGGGAGACATTCACCGGCACTGACGTCGCGGGGACCATCAACGGGGTAGCTGCTACCGGCAGCGGGCAGTTCCTGAGCGCTCCAGCATCAGACCCGACGCTTGCTGGATTGTCACTTCAGGTCACCTCGCCTGCTGGAGTGACCGGCGTAGGCACCTTCAACTACTCCCCGGGTATGGCCCAGCAGCTTGCCTCTTATGCCTACAGCTCTTCCAACCCGCTCAACGGCTCCGTGACCAGCACGATCAAAGGGCTACAGGGCTCATCTGCAGCGCTCAATCCGCAGATCAACTTCTATCAAAGCATTGTCAACCAACAGCAAAAGATGCTCCAGCAGGAGTTCGCGAATATGGAGGCACTGCTCGGATCGCTGAAGAACCAGGGCTCCATGCTCCAGAGCGCGATAGCCCAGCTCCCATGAGGCCAAGCGAGAACGACAACGTACTTCGCGACGCGGGAACATCAGCTCACGAAGCTCGCCAGGCCGAAGCCTTCAACCGCTACATGGCGGACTCGATAAGGACCGCTCCGCCTGCAACCATGGTCACCATGCTCTACCAAGCACTTTGCGATGATCTTGCAACGAGCGATGACGCCTTCGACACGAAGGACATCAAAGCAATAAACGACTCCTTGGTGCATGCGCAGCAGATCATCATCGCGTTGCGCGACTCGCTTCGCCTGGACCTCTGGGAGGGAGCTAGAGGCCTCGCGTCACTGTATGACTTCCTGCTGAACGAGCTCATAGCCGCAAACATCCACAAAGACCGAGAGCGGGCACGCTCCTGCTCTGGAATGATCACCCAGCTCTCCGCCGCATGGCAACAGGCCGCTCAGAATGCTATAGGTGAGTCACCTGGCCGGGATACCTCCCAGCCAGGTGGCGCAGTCTCGCAATCCCCCAATGGCGAGCCTCCAAAGGTTCGGAGCGTGATCAATGAGGTGGCATGACCTCCTCGACGAGATAGAACAGCGTAACAGCGATTACGACCGATTCTTGAGGCATGTTGGGCCAGCACCTCGCGAGCGCCCGCTGCCCGCGGACCCTGGCCCGCTCCCCATCGAGCTGCGTTCCAGAGCCGAAGAAGCCCTGGCCGAGACGCGAAGGCTGGAGCTGGCTGCACTTGCAAGCCGGTCCACAACCCTTATGCTTTTAGCACGCAGACCCGAAAACGAGCACGAGCCAGCGTGCTACGTCGACACGGTCACGTGAACCAAACCAGATGACCCAGACCACTAGCGCCTTGAAATCAAATCCCACAGACACGCAAAGCGCCGCAACCACTGAAACACGCGATGAAAAGCTCGCCAACCTGGACGCAGAATACGCGAGCTACCTGGACAACCATCCGGACATGCCGAGCCGCTGGCTGCTCGCACAGACGCTCCTCACCGCTCGGGAGCGACGGATGATGCTCGACATGATCCAGTTCCAACCAGGATGGCGCGTCCTCGACGCTGGCTCGGGGTTCGGCCAAATTCCCCTTGAGATCGCTGCATCCGTCCCGATCAGAGCCGTCGGAGTCGACACAGACCCAGGCAACCTCCGCGTAGCTGCCCGGGTCGCCGAGCGCCTTGGGGGCACACGACACCTCTGCGATGGAGCGAGCGTTGAGCTCACCCAGGCAAGCATCTACGACTTGCCGATCCCATCGAACACCTTTGACCTCGTGATCTGCCGATTTGTCTACCAACACCTTGGGGACCCACAGTGTGCAACGACAGAGCTCTACCGGGTCCTGCGCGAAGGTGGGCAGCTCCTCGTGATGGACATCGATGACCAGTTCTCGATCACATATCCACAGAACTCGAACGCACTAACTCAACTGCAGTCCGCGTTTGCGCGCCTGCAGGCAGACAACGGTGGTGATCGTTTCGTTGGCCGCAAACTCTCCGGGTACCTAGCCGAAGCGGGTTTTCAGATAGCTGCAACGATGCTCTGGCCCCAGTCAGCTCACACGTCGGCTCAAGACGGCAGCGCAAGCAGGCTGTTCGAGCTGGAACGCCTCAGCGGAGCAAGAGATGAGATCGTGAGCCGCGGCATCATGGGCGCCCATGACTTCGATCACTACGTCAACGAATATGCCAGCGAGGACCCCACTGGACAGTTCTCATGCAACGCACAGGTTATAGCGCTCGGCCGCAAGCCAGCGCTCGACGCTGGATCGATGAAGCGCTAACTGCTCGCAATCCCAACTATTGGCTTGTTCAGTGGTGTACCGCCCATGGAGCCGTAAAACCTCGCATCGCCAAAGCTGAACAGCCCGCCGTCCGAAGCAACCTCCCGGTAGCCAGCTCCAGTGGCTGTGGCCGCGATATCCACAACCGGCTTGTTCAGTGGTGTACCGCCCATGGAGCCGAAAAACGCTGCGTCGCCAAAGCTGAAGATCCCCCCGTCTGATGCGACCTCCCAGTAGCCCTTGCCATCTGGGGTGGATGCGATGCCAACAATTGGCTTGTTCAGCGGCTTAGCGCCCATGGAGCCGTAAAACGCTGCGTCGCCAAAACTGAAGATCCCCCCGTCTGATGCGACCTCCCAGTAGCCCTTGCCATCTGGGGTGGATGCGATGCCAACAATTGGCTTGTTCAACGGCTTAGCGCCCATGGAGCCGTAAAACGCTGCGTCGCCAAAACTGAAGATCCCCCCGTCTGATGCGACCTCCCAGTAGCCGGACTTCGGGGACTGGACGCTCAGCGAGTAGATGTACACCTTGGTCGTCGACGGGTCGTAGGCCAACCCCACGCACAGGGTGACAACCGGACATGACATTCCGAGGAACTCGAAGCTCTTTGCAACATTGATCGGTGGTGACCAGGTGCCGTCGAAACGCAGCACATCCCCAGAAGCGTCTCCAGCAAGGCATGACCATAGCCCAGCGCAAGAGATCGCCGTCATGCTGTATGGATCGACCGACCCGCTTTTCGACCAACCGGTCCCCAGGTAGATTACCGCAGGACCCGAATCCTGAACGGCAACACAAAATAAAGCGCTCGCACACGAGACGTCGTTCAAAGGGCTGTTGGCCGCTGTCACGGGCGGCGCCCAAGAACCACTCCGGTAGGCAAAGGCCTCACCAGCTGAGTTCACTGCCATACAGAAGGAACTGCTAGGACAAGATATTGCTGACACGGGAGAAGTCGAGGTTCCGGTTTCGAGCGCTGCTTGAGACTTGCTCCAAGCGCTCCCGGTGAACGTCCAGGCGAAGTTCCCGCCGTCGATCGCAACGCAGAACGAAGAGGACGCACACGACACGGCTGTAAAGCCGTTCGCTGTAACACCGCGCTGCTCACCCCAAGTGGCACCGTTGTAAACGAACGCGTTTCCACTTAAGTCGACTGCAACGCAGGACACCCTGCTCGAACACGACACAGAGTCAAGAGTCCCTGCGGAATCGATCGTCTTGGCACTCGACCAGGTGGCTCCCAGGGGATTGCTGGTCGAGTAAAGGACCTCGCCCTTTGCGACCGCAACACAGAACGTCGAGCTCGGACAGGATACTCCGACTGGGAAGATCTTCGAGCCAAGCCGCGCACTTGGCAGCTGTGCAACTGCGCCCAGAGCTGAGACGGGCACGCGGGACGTTGTCATGTCCCCGCTGAATGCGGAAACACTCGAGTTATTCGAACTTGGGTTATTCGAAGCAGCGCCCCGCGTGCTCGCTAGAGCTGGCGCCACAGATACCAGTGCAGCGCCGCTTGCGCATGAGACGGCGACCACCGCGACGCGCCACAGCCAAGCGGTTCTCGTCCTTGTTGCAGCCATTATCTCTCTCCTCTGGCTTATCCAGCCTTCAACGGTTGTGGGGCACCCAGCGTTCAGGCAGTGACGTCCAATCCATAGATGCCCTTCCACCGGCTACACCCGCCCCGGAGGCGATCTCGATCCCTTAGATTACCCGTTTGTACTACGCGAATGTGGGATTCCAACGAGGCATCCAATCCGCGCTGCATTGGCCACCCACTCGCAAACCTTGCTTGCAGCTTCCAGCACCTCTGGCGCATTCCGTTGCGGCCAGCCTACGGTGGTCATCGTGGTACAAATAACGGGAACTGCTCAGAAAGAGGCCTGGGACCTTCATGTACTACCACCGGTGGAGAAGGTTGCACCCGGCGTCTGGTCAATCCCCGTACCGATCCCGAACAACCCTCTACGGTATGTCCTGGTCTACCTGTTGGAACTCGATGACGGCGTAGCACTGATCGACTCAGGCTGGGACACCGCAGATGCATGGAGCGCTCTCCAGGCGGGACTCGCGGAAGCTGGAGGCAGCCTTTCGGACGTGGCCTCAGTCCTCATCACCCACATTCACCCAGACCACTACGGTCTCGCTGGCCGCATCAGGCAAGAATCAGGCGCGACCATAGCGCTCCATCCCGCTGATGCTGCAATCCTTCAAGCCCGATACGCTGACACGAGCGGCCTCCTCGAGAAGATGCTCGAGCTTCTCCAGTACTCGGGGGTCCCCGAAAGCAGCCAGCCAGAGCTCAACCTCGCATCCATGGCGATCATCTCCCAGGTATCGATGGCAGCTCCCGACATCCTCCTCGAACATGGTGACCGCCCGAACTTGGCGGGCTGGGACCTTGAGGTCATCTGGACCCCGGGCCACTCGCCTGGTCACCTCTGCTTCTACAGCGAGTCGAGAAAACTCCTGTTCTCCGGAGACCATGTCCTCCCCAGGATCACACCGAACGTCGCCGTTCATACCCAGCAGCAGTCAAACCCGCTCGGCGACTACCTTCAGGCACTGTTGCACCTCGCATATCTCAACGTCGACGAGGTCCTGCCCGGGCACGAGTATCGCTTCGCAGACCTGCTCGAACGGGTTAACGAGATCATCGCCCACCACTCTGGTCGCCTCGCCGAGATCGAGCAGGTGATCCAGAACAAGCCTGGGATCACCGCCTGGGAAACTACCCTTTCGCTTACCTGGTCAAGACCGTGGGACACGATCCCATCGTTCATGCAGCGAGCCGCAAACGGCGAGACCCTTGCGCACCTCGTAATACTGGAGAACCACAACCACATCAGGCATGAAGGAACTCATCCGGCTCACTTCTATCCAGTCGAGCCACCCGACAAATCCGAACGCTGAGCCACGGCGCACTTGGAAAACAGCATGCCCGCCACGTTCAGATCGCATCGCGCCCAATGGCCGACGCCAGCGGCTTGAGTTCGCAATTCATGCGACCATGCCGGTCACTCGACTGAGCCGGCCTTCGGATCTGGTCGCACCTCCTGATCCGGCCTGGAAACGACAGCATCGGTAGCGCCTTTCACCGGAACCGCGCGAACCTCGGATTGTCGCAAGCGCTCCCTGCGCCGGGACCAGAAATGGTACCCGAGCACCACCGCGACAAGCACGATCACGAAGGCCAAAGATGCTTTTCCCGCCAGCTTCTCGACCTTCGCATAGGACTTCCCAACTACAAAACCAAGCACGGTATACCCTGCTGCCCAGCAGATCCCGCCAGCCACGTTGAACACTAGAAAGGTTCTGTAGCGAAGACCAGACATCCCGGCGATACCTGGTATCAGGGCCCTTACCACCGCCACAAAGCGCCCGATGAACACCGCGATCCCGCCGCGGCGTGCAAGCAATTCTTCAGCCTTTTTCACTCCAGCCCGCCCCCTCAGCGGCGGCTTGCTCATGAGCCACGGACCAGCGAAACTTCCGACAGCGTACCCGACGGAGTCCCCTGACACCGCAGCAATGATCGCGACAGCAAGCATGCCGGGAAGACTCACCCGGTGCATGCTTGCAAGCACCCCTCCAACAATCACCGCGGTCTCCCCTGGAATGAAGAAACCCAGAAAAAGCGCCGCCTCGCCAAAGGCTAGGCCTCCCACCGCCAGGTAGGCGACGAGGCCGTGCATGTTGAGCACGGAGGAAACGACGTGCCCGATCACCTAGCTATCCTCTACATCATGATTCCCCGGCGCATCTGGCTGCTCTTGCTCCAGCCGCGGGAGACGCCAGCTCACAGTAGTCCAGCTTCTACGCCTGCAGGCAGGACATACCATGAAGTGACTAGGGGGCTTACGGCGGTTGGTCCAGAGCCTTGGCACCCAGAGACACACCGGAAGCTGAAGAGCAAAAAATGACCCTGGGCTCACCACAGTTTCGGCTCCGCACGACGAACATTCGATCCTCGCATCCAAGGAGCCGAGGAAGCTGCAGAGCGATTTCGCAGAGTACTTGAGTGCGCCAAACGCGAATCGGGACGCGCGAAAAGCGTATCGCGAGAGCAGAACCGCTTCTTGCCCAAGACCTTCCCTGCTGCTCGGGTCCTTCCCGCTCGATGCGGAAAATAGCGCTTCCTTGCCGACTGGGCGTGACGTTCGCACCGAGCCCGGCGAAGGCGCTACGCGATCATCCTCCACGGGCATCCAGAACAGCGCTGCACGACCCATCGGATCAACTGCGTCGCCGCGAACCCGACCACTCCGCGAAACACCTGGCTGCTCTGTGGACCGAGCGGGGCTGGCCTTGTGTGTTCGAGCAGTCTTGGCCCCAGTACCACGACCACTTGACAAACCACCGTTCGCGCTGCCTGCGGACCTGCCAGCACGGCCTGCGGAACTCATCTACGACCCCGCTTACGTCCAGAGGATGTCCGCGGGCCCGGGTCGATCTGAGCAGCGATCTCCCTGTAAGCAAGCGCACCAGGCGAGCGCGGAGCGTGTTCGAGAAGGGACAAGCCCCGGCGGGGCGCCTCGGCAAACCGGATTGACTTCGGTACCGATGGCTCCAGGACCGGCACCTTGTACTGCTCCCGCACATTCTCCAGGATCTCACGTCCATGACGAGTACGCTCATCAAGCATCGTGGCAATGATCCCCCGGACTTCAACCCGCGAACCGGTGAAGTCCCGAACGTCCTGAATGGTTGCCATGAGCTGGCCAACACCACGCAGGCTAAGCGCCTCGCACTGCAGCGGGATGACGACCTCATCTGCGGCACTCAGGCCGTTGATTGTCAGTACCCCGAGCGACGGCGGGCAGTCGATCAGCACCACGTCGTAGGAACTCATGATCCCAGCGAGGGCACGAGCGAGTGCCTGCTCGCGCCCTGTGCGCGCCAGCAGGTGAACCTCTGAGCCAGCGAGGTCAATGGTGGCTGGAAGCAGATCTAGGCTACCCTCGCGGGCGCTTGATAACAGCTCCGGCGAAGCGCCCGACCCCAAAGCCGCTGCGTTCGTGGAACTGGCCGATACCACCGCGTCGGCCGCACTCGCCGAGCGGACGAAAACGTCGTGAACGGAGATGTCAAGCGCCTCGGGATCGAAGCCCAAGGAGTAAGTTAGGCATGCCTGCGGGTCCAGATCAACGAGCAGGACACTCCGGCACCTCTCCTCGAGAGCTCGTCCAAGGCACTGCACGGTGGTCGTCTTTCCAACACCGCCTTTCTGGTTTGCCACCGCGATCACCCGTGCCATCAAAGGGATTCTAAGCGAACAAGTCGGGTGCTTGGTCCGATTCTCCGGCCGGCAACCCTCGCGACCCACCTCAAGACACTCTGGCGATATCCTTGGCAGCGTGATTCCATGCCGATCCAGTGCCGAAGCTGTTTCGATGCCACGCCACTTAGGTGCCTAACCCGTGGTTGGCACGGCGGTGAGCGCCTGTTCGCCGGCGCAGCGGTGAACACTGCATTGGGTGCATTGTGAGCCTTCGCGCTCAACAGAGCCAAAACATATCTCGCAACGTGCGAAGAAGGCGCAGGCGAAGGCGCCTTCTTGGCCGCGCCCTCTTGGTCTCTCTAATCGCGCTCGCAGGATCAGGAATCTTCCTCCTGGTCCGCATCGCTAGCAGCAGCACGACCCGGAGCCATCTCCATGACCGCTCACCGAGCACCGAGACCATCCGGATCACCACAACCTCTAAGTCGCGTGGAACAAAGACACGAGGAACGATCACGCCTCCAGCGCCTCGCCCGCTTGGCGCTGGCTTGCGAGTAATGACCTTCGTCGACACAAGCAGGCTGATCTACCCGCCCCACACCGCAAATGGAAAGCCATCCCCACGTGTGCTCCAGACATACATCTGGTACCCCGCGACGGGCATCTCGCTAACTGGCAACACAGTCAACGCAGCACCAGCTACCAGGCGCGGCCCCTTCCCGCTCGTGATCTTCTGCCCCGGCTTCGACCTCTACCCAACCAGCTACGCGAGCTTGCTCCGCACGTGGGTGCGCGCGGGTTACGTTGTCGCCTCGCCGGTGTTCCCGCTGACGAACCCCGCAGCGCCCGGTGGCCCTTTCGAAGAAGACATCGTCAATCAGCCTGCTGACGTCGAATTCGTCATTAGCCAGCTCTTGGCACAAAACGCAAGTCCCTCAAGCCCCCTTCACGCGCTCATCAACCCCGCAAGCATCGCAGTCACAGGGCACTCCGACGGGGGAGATACAGCGATGGTCACAGCATACGACACGTGCTGTCGCAACCCCGGGATAAAAGCAGCGGTGATCATGGCGGGGGAGGAGCTGAACATGCCCGCTGGCGGCTCCTACTACCCAGCAGGAAGCCCGCCTCTCCTCGCTATCCAAGGCACCGCCGACACCATCAACCCACCAGCGGACACCTACCAGCTCTTCGACCAAGCCCCTCAGCCGAAGTACCTGCTCATCCTGCCTGGAGCAAACCACCTCATCGCCTTCACCCAGCCAGGACCGTATGAAGCCGCTGTTGAAAAGGTAAGTATCGACTTCCTAAACACCTACTTGAAAGGCACAAACGAGGTCGCAAAGATGGCAATCAACGGCAACGTCCCCGGAATCGCGACCTTGACGGGCTGACCCGACACGGATAAAGCAGCACCTCTCAGGCACATCTCAGATCAAGTGTGCAACGATGTTCCGGTGGAACGCGATCCTCAGAACATCCCAGTAGCGACACTGCGGGACCAGCCCGCAGCTGGCGGGCTTGCAAGCACAATTAATATCACCCATCAGCGACGGGTCTGGAGCCGGCGGGCTGCGAGCTGGGACCACGGCGACAACCCCGGCCTCGCAAAGGTGGTCAAGGCAGTCATTTCCGCGGCAGGCCCTGTAGCTGGCCAGGTTGTCCTCGACATGGGATGTGGCACCGGGCAGCTTGCCATCCCGCTTGCCCACGAAGCCGCTCAGGTCATAGCGGTTGACGTCAGCCAGTCCATGATCGATCTGCTCGCGTCAAACGCCCGAGAAGCTGGGCTCCAGAACATCGTCGGCCATGTGGGCGCGGTCGAGTCCATGGATCTTCCTGCAGCCAGCATCGATCTTGCGGTTTCCAACTACGCTCTACATCACCTGCGGGATCCAGACAAGGTTCGCCTGATAAAGGCCACCACCAAGTGGTTGAAGCCCAGAGGCCGCATTGTCATAGGGGACATGATGTTCGGCAGGGGCCTCAACGCTCGTGACCGTGCGATCATCAAGTCGAAGGTCTCCGCCTTCGTAAAGCGTGGTCCCGCTGGTCTCTGGCGCCTGGCGAAGAACACCGCACGGTTCACGTTCCGGCTCCAGGAACGTCCGGTCTCCATGGAAACCTGGGTCCGAATTCTCACCGACGCCGGCTTCACCGAGATCACCTCGGCATCCATAATCGCCGAAGCTGGCCTCGTATCAGGCCAGAAGCCAGCCTGACGCAGCGCCTGACTCCCGGGCACCTGATATAGGGCCGCCATTCCCCAGTTCGGGAGGAAAACCGAGAGACTGCGCGTGATCTAGTCCGTGTGATGCCCACTGACTGCGACCGAGACTAGAGTCGTACCTGATGAGCAATGCAGAAGCATCCAGCAGTCTTGAGCTCGTTGTCGCCAACGACGGGAGCATCCATGCTGACCAACTTGCGCAACTCGGGATTCGACCCGGAACCCGTCTCTGTGTGGTCCAGCAAGAACCGAACGCGGCACAGGGTACGTTGCGTGGGCTACTGCCTGATCTGCCCGACCTAACTTGGGAGGACTTCGAGGCGGCCAGCAAGTGCGCGCAGGTCGACATTGCGGCAAGTGTCAACCGCAAGTGAGAGTGGTTGTCGACACCCATGCGCTGATCTGGTACTTGAGCGATTCTCGTCGGCTGTCTTCTATCTCTGGCGACGCGCTGGATGAGGCTGTCCGGACAGGAGGAATCGTCGTGCCGACCGCTGTCCTGTTCGATCTCGTCTACTTAACCGAGAAGGGAAAGCTGCCGAGAGATGATTTGCGCAGTGTTCGCGAAGTCGTCGCCGATCAGACTCGACCTGTTGAGTTCGCGCCCGTCACGATCACGGTGATGGACCACTTCGCTGAGACTTCGAGCGCAGTGCTGGCTGACCCCTGGGACCGTCTGATGGTGGCAACTGCTCAGGCAATGGCGCTGCCACTTGTAACACGGGATGAGAACATCAGTGCCTCAATGCTCGTCGACACGATCTGGTGAGCGGCAGTCCCGTGCTCGCCGAAGGTCATCGGAAGCCCCTACATGCCGGTAAGAACCCATATTCGACTGAGACGTAATCGATTGCCCCTGTTATGAGGCTAATCGCGAGGCACCTTATCCACAGGGCTCAGCGCCTCGATTGGCCACATGAACAGGAGTTATGCGGGCACGGAGCGAAGCGAAGGGCGAACTAACGTTCTGTTAGCCGCATAACGGTAGGGACCGCCCAGAACCAACGGCATTCACTTGAGCTTGCAAGTGTCTATTCCCAACTTACGTGAGGTTTTGGAGCAGATCGTTGCCTTTACCTGCACTAGAGGCTAATTATGACGTTGATATGTAGCCAGAACAAGGCTTGACGCACCATGGGGTCTGTGCTACTCTGAACAGGTGGCTAGCTCATCAACACGCGTGCATATCGACAATGCGAGTCGCCAGTACGTAACGGCATCTGGCGAAAAGAGGGTTTCACGCTGCTTCCTGCTGCGCAGATCGTTTCGTGACAAGCTTGGCCGTCCACGAAACGAGACCCTCGCGAACCTGTCAGCACTCGACGATCCGATTATCGCAGCAGTAGACAAGATGCTGAAGGGCACAACGCTCGTAGACGTTGACGACGTGTTCGAGACCGAGCGTTCGGTTCCACACGGAGATGTAGCTGCAGCGCACGTAATGGCTCAAAAGCTCGGTATTGCAAACCTGTTAGGTGAAGCGTGCAAGCAACGAGATATAGCGTACGGGTTGATTCTCGCTAGAGCGCTGAGGCCAGGCTCGAAGCTTTCTACCGCCTCGTGGTGGGAGTCCGAAGACACCACCCTTGGGGTGGACCTCGGAATTGACTCAGCGAGCACTGATGATATCTACCAAGCTATGGACTGGCTTGTAACAAAGCAGTCAAAGATCGAAAAGCGGCTTGCGAAGCGTCACTTAGTAGAAACTGGAATAGCTATGTACGACCTGTCGTCATCGTGGGTGGAGGGTACTGAGTGTGAGCTCGCAGCGTTCGGTCATTCGAGGGATGGCAAGCGAGGAAAGATGCAAATCGAGTACGGGCTGCTCACCGACCCGGATGGGCGCCCGGTAGCTGTCGATGTGTTCAAGGGCAATACCTCCGATCCTGTCTCGTTCAAGACTGCGATCAGGCGAGTACGAGATTCATTCGCCCTAAAGAGGCTCATCATGGTGGGTGACCGGGGAATGATCACAAATACAAGGATCGACGATCTACGAAAGCTTGATGGCATGGATTGGATCACCGCTTTGAAAGCTCCTCAGATCGCAGCACTAGCGAGAGACAATGGTCCTTTGCAGATGAGCTTGTTTGACACCCACAACTTCGCAGAGATCACCCATCCCGACTATCCGAGAGAGCGCCTCATCTGCTGCTACAACCCCTCTCTAGCCTCAGAGCGGGCCCGAAAGCGCGAGTCCTTGCTCGGCTCTACAGAGGCTGAACTGGAAAAGATCAAGGTCTCTGTTGCCAAGGGATACTCAAAGGACCCCGAGAAGATCGGCAT
>JAJZXF010000147.1 GCA_021802485.1 Actinomycetes bacterium
TCCCACCTTTACTGCCTTCCGGTCCGACGCGATCACATCACAAGTATAGCGTACGGGTGTTCGCATGGGGGATTTCGTGGGCCCCAACAGCGCGACCTATTGGGCCACGCGCCCTAACTGACCGCTGTCAATCCTTTCGAGCACAGCCTCCACCTCGGCCAGCTTCTCCTCCACCAACCTCAAGGTCTCGGAAACCTCTTCGCGAGTGGCTGACACTGCGCATCGCTCCTGTTTATCTGTTCGGCCAACAACGGGGCTGCTCTGGTACTCCACAAAGGAGATGCTATCGTCCTACGTGTGCGCTGGCCCCGCAAGATGTTCCCAACGCGAAGGTTCGGACATTGACGGCGTTTCGAATAATGCGTGGTGCATGTGCGCTCACTGTCGCTGCGATAGTGGTGTCATCGTGCTCCCAGCAATCACTTCGGGCAAGCTCCCAATCCAACAAGACGATGAATCACCTGCACAAGGGGGGGCATGCGACCACAGAGGCGAACCGCTCAGGCACATCGTCGACGAACCGCAGATCTCCAAGCGTGCCCGCCTTCAGGCACATATTCCTCGTCGTTATGGAAAACCTTGGCTACAACGCCGCAATGAAAGTACCCGCGCTCGCCCGCCTGGCACATCGCTACGCCTCGGCAACCCAGTACTACGCTGTCGCGCACCCAAGCCTTCCGAACTACATCGCCCTCACAAGCGGCAGCACCTCGGGAATCCACTCGGACTGCACCTCATGCAGGGTGAGCGCGATGAACCTTGGCACGCAACTTTCTGCTGCACACCTGAGTTGGAATGCCTACATGGAAGGTCTCCCTGGGCCTTGCTTCCTCGGCCCGTATGCTCCGGCAGGCGACTATGCAGGCAAGCACAACCCGTTTCGCTACTTCACCCAGATCCGCTCGAGCCCTTCGGCATGCTCCCACATCCAGCCCTTATCGAAGCTTGAACAAGCCCTTCAATCCCGCACCTCATCGGTACCTCGTTTCTCCTGGATCACGCCGGACATGTGCAACGACGGCCATGACTGCTCAGCACAGACAGCCGGGCAGTGGCTGGACGGCCTCGTGAAAAAGATCACGTCCAGCAATGCCTACCGTAACGGCGGCGTCATCTTCATTACCTGGGACGAGGGAAGCTTCGGCGACACGCGAGGCGTCAGCCCTGCTGGTACTGGAGCCGTGTTAAACGGCTCAGGCGGCGGCCACGTCCTGACTCTCGTGATCGCAGCAGGGCTGTCCGCTGGCCTCAAGGTCGCTACGCACTACGATCACTACTCCATCCTTGCCACCGTGGAAGACGCTTTCCGCCTGCCACTTCTCGCCAACGCGGCAGCCCGCGGGACACGACCGATGTCCGCATTCTGGTCAACTTCGAAGACCCAGCGACCCTGAACGTAAGACGCTCGTACAATTTCCTCGGGTCGGCACCTCTCACGACCTGGGAAAAACTCCCTTGCGCACAACGCCCGGCGGGGCACGCATGAAACGGACCACGAACCTGGCACCCGGCCTTGAACTGTCCGAGGTCGCATCGGCGACCTCAATCGATCCCCCATGAACTGCGACGATCTCACTCACAATGGCAAGGCCTAGCCCGGAGCCGCCAGCATCACGGCTCCGTGCCTCATCAAGGCGGGTGAAACGTTCGAATATCCTCTCACGGTGCGCCACTGGGATTCCTGCGCCATCATCCTCCACCACCAGCTGCACTTGACTCCCGTCCGTGCTGAGGCCCACCGTGACCGCCATCGCTGCATGCCGCTCCGCGTTCTCTATCAGGTTGCGCACCATGCGGGCCAGCCAATCCGCGTTGCCCGCCACTCGAGCAGCAGCAAGACGAGTGATATTTACACTCACGACCCCACGTGCTCGTAGGCGGCTGACCTCAGCCAGAACGATCTCGTCCAAGTCGACATCCTCGCGTCTTGGAAGAAGCCCAGACTCGTCCGCACGAGCCAGTAGGAGCAGATCGTTCACCACACGCTGCATCCTCTCCGCCTCATCCAAGAGATCCTGCGCAGTCGCTGCCCAGTCCACCCCGGAAGGATGGACCAGCGACACCTCTAGTTCGGTGTGCATAGCAGCCAGCGGGCTCCGCAACTCGTGAGAGGCATCGGATACGAACCTTCGCTGGCGCTCGCTGGAGCGCTCCAGGCGAGCCAGCATAGAATTCATGGTCCTTGCAAGTCGACCGATCTCATCATCAGTTTGTGGCTCCACGACCCGCCGACTCAGCTCTTTACCCGTGATCTCAGCCACCTCCGCGCGAATTGCCTCCACCGGGCGCAAGGCGCGGCCGGTGAGAATCCACGTGAGAAGTCCAACCAGCATGACGAGAACCGGCAGCCCTACTCCAAGGGCCAGCATAACGGTCGAGGTAGTCGATCGAGCGCCCGCTAGAGAGACGGCAACCACAACCGTGTAACGCGTGTCGCTAGTACTAGAGCCAGGCAGTTGTGAACCTGTCACATCCAGTCCTGGACGTATGGTCGTGGGAACCGCGAGGAGGAAAAAGGGATCCTCATCAACACCAGTCAGGCTACTGACAATCCGTTGCTGAACTTTACGGCTACCGTTCGACGGCAACCTGCCGCTCCACAATGCTGGGATCGGCAGTGGGACAGACGAATTGCCCTCCAACGACGTGCTGGAAGACACGATCTTGGAACTCGCGCTGACGACCTGCACGAAAATACCCCCCTCCGAGGGGGGCAAGTGACTTGGTAGCTCACCAGCCTTGAGCAAGGTGATGACATTTGCCGCCTGAAGATGCGCTGCGGCCTCGACTCCGGCATCGAGCGACCTGCTGAGCAGCGCCACCAGGGCTACACCGCCGATGCTTAGCGCGGCGCCCACCGCCACAACCGACATAGCAGTGGAACGGGCCCGCACCGATGATGGCAAGACGCGTGAGAACTTTCCCCGCCATAGCATCACTCACTCCACCCCGAGGAGCCTCTGAAATCCTGGTTCGCTAAAGCTGACATTTCCTGCCAGCTGCGTCCCTTCCGTGACCAGGTTCTCGCCTTGTTGCGACAAAAGGGGCGACTAGGCCCGGGAGTCCCACCCGAAACGACGCGGAATCTCCCGCCAGTGAGCCAGCCCCAGCAAAAGGCATGAAGGCTGCGTCTCATCTGGTGACCTCATCGGTGCGCAGCCGATCTGTTAGATCGCCTACGGGCATTGTCGTAGCGCCCGCTGCTACCGCTCTTGAGGACCGGTATCGCTGGCACTCAACCAGAGATCCCCACGGCGAGCCTTTTCGCCACGTCAGCCGCCACGGGGGATACCCGTTGGCTGCAACGAGCCGCTCGTCCGCGAGAGCCCTCGTCAAGCGCTTTGCGATCCCGCAAGTCAACGAGCGCGTTCCTTGTGTAGGCACACTCTGTGCTTTCGCGACTTGCGCCGCGTTGATAAGACCAACTCTTAGTTCCCCGATCCTGTTTCGAGTACTCGGGTCGAACCGTTCACGATGACCTAATTCACACCGGCCAATCACCTTGGCTGCTGCTTGATGTACCGACAGGCCCTCAGCTGCCTGGTATTTCCAGCGTCCGATCACAGAGGTGAACGCGGGGTTCGCTGCGACCCAGCCCACTTGCGCCTTGACAGCACGGCGCACTACGACATCGAGCACCTTCTCGTAGGCGAATCCTGTGCTCATCCGGTTGAAGGATCCGTTGGTGTCGTGGCCTTTCGCGAACCCGAGGGCCTCGAAGGCAAGTGGCTTGGCGAGTTGCGTAGCCACTTCACAGGCGAGCTTTGCAACAACGCCTGCTAAGTAGTCACGCCTGCT
>JAJZXF010000148.1 GCA_021802485.1 Actinomycetes bacterium
GCTCTTGCAGCGTGGGGACGGTTGGGAATATGGACAGAGAAAGGAGGCCGGGCCTACGGCCCGGGTGGGACTATCCCTCACCACGCCTAAAGGCGGGGGTTTCTCGTCCCACACCCATTTGTGATGATGTTCGTTCTCGTTCTTGCAAGTGCTGGCGTGCCCGCTTTCAAGGTGGTCGCATGATGCATCTTCCTGCGGCTTCTCTCGGAGCCCGAGAATTTGACTACCTGGGTGGGTCGAGGTGGGGTCGGGCCATGATCCTCCCCGCAGCCTCTCTCAGAGAGGCTGCTGTCAACTATCGAGGAGCGCTCTAGTGGCTCTTGCGATTGAGGACTATGCGATCATCGGCGACACGCACACTGCAGCACTCGTTGGCAAGGACGGATCCATTGATTGGCTGTGCCTTCCTCGCTTCGACTCCGAGGCGTGCTTTGCGAAGCTTCTCGGCGACGATAAGCACGGGTGCTGGCGGATTTCTCCTGTAGGCGACGTTGAGAAGGTGACGAGACGTTACCGGGGAGACTCCCTTGTGCTTGAGACGGAGATCAAGACCGCTGGCGGTGTGGTGCGCCTGATCGACTGCATGCCGATCCGAGAGGACAACCCAGCTGTTGTGAGGCTGGTTGAGGGTGTGAGCGGCAAGGTGCAGGTCCACATGGATCTGGTGATCCGGTTTGGCTACGGGTCGACGACGCCATGGGTAAGGAGCGTCGACGGGCTCTTCATAGCTGTTGCGGGTCCGGATGCGATCTCGATGTGGACCCCTGTGCGCCTGGAAGGTGAGGCGTTTTCCACGGTCGCAGACTTTAGTGTGTCTGAAGGCCAGTGCATCCCCTTCGTGCTGTCGTGGTTCCCGTCTCACACACAGCCCCCCCGTCCGCCGGACGCCCAGTACATCATGAACGACACTGCCGCTTGGTGGCAGGACTGGGCTGATCAGTGCCGCTACAAGGGGGAATGGCGCAAGGCGGTAGTGCGGTCTCTGATCACGCTCAAGGCGTTGACGTATGCGCCGACGGGTGGCATCGTTGCTGCTGCAACCACATCTCTTCCCGAGACCCTCGGTGGCACGAGAAACTGGGACTACCGCTACTGCTGGCTCAGGGACGCTACTCTCACCTTGCTCTCCTTGATGCGGGGCGGGTTCCGTGAAGAGGCCTGCGCCTGGAGGGACTGGTTATTGCGGGCGGTTGCGGGGGATCCCGCGAAGCTCCAGATCATGTACGGTCCTGCGGGCGAGCGTCGCCTGGCCGAAGAGGTGCTGGACTGGCTGCCGGGATACGAAGGCTCCAGCCCGGTGCGGGTGGGCAACGCGGCTGCAGGCCAGTATCAGCTGGATGTCTACGGAGAGGTCATGGATGCGCTCCACAGCGCGCGTTCGGTGGGGATCGACCCATCAGGGCCGGCCTGGGGCCTTCAGAGAGTCCTTCTTGACTTTGTCGAGACTGGTTGGCGCGAGACGGACGAGGGGATCTGGGAAGTTCGTGGTCCTCGACGCCACTTTACCCACTCGAAGGTGATGGCGTGGGTTGCGATGGACCGAGCGGTGCGCTCTGTGGAGGATCTCAACCTCCCTGGCCCTGTTGACGATTGGAGGCGCACCCGCGACGAGATCCATGCTGAGGTCTGCGCCAAGGGCTTCGATCCAGAGCTTGGCGCCTTCACGCAGTACTATGGATCGAAGAAGCTCGATGCCAGCCTGCTAATGATCCCTCTGGTTGGGTTTCTCGACCCCGAGGACCCTCGTGTGCGCTCCACCGTGGACGCGATTTCGTCGAAGCTCACAAGGGACGGCCTGGTGCTGCGTTACGAAACCGATGACAAAGACGAAGGGGTCGATGGCCTCTCCGGAAGGGAGGGTGCTTTTCTCGCATGCTCGTTCTGGATGGTCGACTGTTTGGAGTTGCTCGGCCGCCGCGACGAGGCTCTGGCGATGTTCGAACGGCTCTTAGCTCTCTCGAACGATGTTGGTCTGCTGTCGGAGGAGTACGATCCCGTCGCGGGCCGCCTTGTTGGAAACTTTCCCCAGGCCTTCTCACACGTCTCGCTTGTGAACTCTGCCTACCGCTTAGCGGGACAGCGAGACATAACCGATATTGCCTCCGATACAGCGAGATCCACTGATGTTCCAAGGGATCAGCATCACCAGCATCAGTACTCCTGGTCGTGGCACCATCGTGTTTCTCGGTCAGCTGCGAGACGCAAGAATGGCAACGGTGGTGGGGCTTCAGCGAGCGCGGGAGCGCTCGCTGAAGCCGTGAGAGGAGCTAGGAATGGCCGGGGGAAAAGAAACGGCCGGGGAGTCGGCAAGGTGGATAGCGAGGACAAGGAGCGATGATGAGAGCGCTAAGCGTGGTTCCCCGGAAGGCGGGTACTGCCAGTCTCGACGAGGTGGAGGAGCCGCCACTGTCTGACGGTCCGGTTCTGGTGGAGACGCTCGCTGTCGGGGTGTGCGGAACTGACATGGAGATACTCAGCGGTGGCTACGGATGGGCTCCAGCTGGCAAGGAGAGGTTGATCATAGGGCACGAGTCGTTGGGCAGGGTCCTCGAAGCGCCATCGGGATGCGGTTTGTCTCCCGGCGATCTTGTCGTGGGTATCGTGAGGCGTCCCGACCCCGTGCCATGCGCTGCGTGCGATGCAGGCGAGTGGGACTTCTGCAGCAATGGACGTTACACGGAACGAGGTATCAAGGAGCGCGACGGCTACTGCTCTGAGCGCTACCGGATCCTGCCGGAGTACGCAGTCAAGGTGGACAGTTCGCTGGGCTCTTTGGGCGTACTCCTGGAGCCAGCAAGCGTGGTCGCAAAGGCGTGGGAGCAGATAGAGCATATCGGCCAGCGTGCCACCTGGTCACCCCGTAGGGCCGTCGTTACCGGTGCGGGTCCGATTGGCCTGCTGGCTGCCATGATGGGGGTCCAGAAGGGCTTGGAGGTTCATGTAGTCGACAGGGTGACCAGTGGCCCGAAACCCGATCTTGTCACTGAGCTTGGGGCGCACTACTCGAGCGGCGGGATAGAGGATGTGGGCGGCTCCATCGATGTGGTGCTCGAGTGCACGGGTGTGGGCCAGCTTGTCTTTGACGCGATGGGGCATGTAGCTCCCGGAGCGGTTGTGTGTCTGACCGGCGTATCATCAGGCGGGCGCATGTTGAACGTGGATGCTGGCGCGCTGAACACGGCCATGGTTCTAGAGAACGAAGCCGTCGTCGGCTCTGTGAACGCAAATCGGCGTCATTACGAGTCGGGCGCTCAAGCGCTTGCCAATGCGAGTAGCGCCTGGCTGGAGAAGGTGGTGTCGAGGCGGGTGCCGCTCGATCGCTGGCAGGAGGCTGTTGAGCGCCACGCGGATGACGTGAAGGTCGTGATCGAGCCCACGGGGGAGTCTCTGTGATTACCCAGGATAGCGCCTATCCATCCCCGCCCTTCAGGGCCGGGCTGGATAGGCGCTCGGGCCGAAGGCCCGGCCAGCCCCAGTGATACACCCTCGATGTAGCCTGTAGATGATGCGAAGGACCAGCCACACGCCTGCGAAGAAGCGCCCTCGCTCGCATAGGAAGGCACATCGCGGCCGCACGGCGAACAGATATCGCGCATACCCGACCGACGAGCAGTTCGTGCTCATCAAGCGCTTCGGAGGCAGTTGCCGCTTCGTGAAGAACCTGGGCAAAGAGCAGCGTGACCTCGCCTGGAAGCACGGCAAGCACAATGTCTCCTACAGTGTGCAATCGAAGGAGATCCTCGCACTTCGCAACGACCCCGAGTATGGCACCTGGCTGAGCGAAGTCC
>JAJZXF010000047.1 GCA_021802485.1 Actinomycetes bacterium
CTCGTCGCCAATGGCTGGGGAGCCAGCCCTCTGGCGAGGGCCACTCCCAAAGGGAGCGCCCTCGCCGGGGGGCTGATGGGCGATCAAGCCGCTGAGCGGGTCCGCTCGCGGAGAAAAGAACTTACCTGGCGCACGCGTGCTTGCGTAACCTTGACGGCGCCACGTGCCTGAACTGGAATGTACTTGTCAATTGGAGACAAGCTCTCTTCGACCCTGTTGAGGACTTCCCCGAACTGGCCGTCAATTTGGCTTACCTTCTTGCTGATCTCGCTCCGAGCACCCAAGAGCTGTCCCTTGAGCTGCTCGCGAGGCCCAGCAATGCGCTTGGCTAGTTCGATCCGACGTATCTGGGCCTGCTGGAAGCCAAGAACACCCACGCCAACAGCTATATAAGCTGCGTCCTTGACCACTTTTGTCACATCCGTCATCTCTGCCATCTGCTTGTACCCTTATCCTTTGTACTTGTCACGTACGATCTTTGATCCCTACCTTGGACTGAGACCACCTGTCGGAACGAACTCGTTGTAGTTGTCGAACCTCGTTCCACAGCTGCCTCACTTTCCCGCCTCATCGGCTTCGCTAACTACAGTATAACGGGCTGGCAACAATTGCAAGCGCGCTTTGAACTAAATCCGGCAAGAAACTCTGCTCTCCTGCTTGACATGGGATTCTTTCCCCCTTGGCAGTGCGACAACATTGCCTGAAGACCAATGCGAGCGACGCTCGAGTTCTTCACAAACCGGCAGCTACCACCGAAGCGCTTGATCTCGTTGTTTGTGAGCACAAAGCCGGCCTGAAGGACCGGGAGGCTTCAAGACGCAAGGGGACTTGCGAGCACTCGAGTCCGCCGGTGCCGGAGCAACACCTGCTGAAGGTGGCCACACCTACCAGGCACTTCGTGTAGCACTACGCAGCTAGCTGATTCAGGTGGGCGCAAGGCCCCAGCGGCGCTGTAGCGTGAGAGTCCTGGTGACTTCTGTAATGACTGAAGCCGACAGCTATATCGGTACTAGACCTGGGCCTTTATCTGCTTTTGCTCGATACTGGGCATCGCGGCTGTTCCCTCGGGGTCCACGGCGACGCCCAGCCGAGTCGAGTCCCAAGGTGCCACCTGCAAGCTCCAGGTACGCTGCGCTCCTCAAGGTCGCATCGATCTGCGAGGCGGGCCATCTGCTGGCGGCGTTCTGATGGACCAGCCCGAAGCACCAGCTGTCGTAACTATCGTCGTCACCCACAACCCCGGCGACTGGTTCGAGGAGACACTGCAAACCTTGGCGGACCAGGACTACGCGAACATGTCCGTCCTGGTGCTCGATGCCGCGAGCGTTCTCGACCCCACAGAACGGATCGCGTCGATACTTCCCGATGCCTTCGTGCGCCGGCTGCCTCGCAATCGGGGGTTTGCTGCTACAGCAAACGAAGCCATGTCCATGGTGGAAGGCGCCACCCATCTGCTGTTCTGTCATGATGACATAGCCCTCGAGCCTGATTGCGTCCACACACTCGTCGAGGAGTCCTTCAGATCCAACGCAGGAATCGTGACGCCAAAATTCGTCTCCTGGACAGACCCTGAGCTTCTGGTAAACGTAGGAATCACGGCCGACAAGGGTGGGGTCGTCGTCCAAGCTGTCGAGAGAGGAGAGCGAGACCGCGGTCAGCACGACGCCGTAAAGGATATACTCGCAGCACCAGGTGGTTGCACGCTGGTGCGTGCTGACCTCTTCAATGCCATCGCGGGCTTTGACAAAGCGATGTTCGCCTTCGGAGAGGACCTTGACCTGTGCTGGCGCTCATGGATAGCAGGGGCGCGCATCGTGATCGCTCCAGATGCAAAGGTTCGCCACCTCCAATGCATTACGGGTGGCCTCAGACCACTGCCCGCGGACGCAATCGACTCCACAGCCACGATTGACCCACCCCGCACAGCCACCACCAGATCCAGGGGCCAGCACCGCTCATCAAGCGCGACGCCAGAGCCCGAAGGCGCCCCTCGGCACCAAGCGCACCATCCCTCGTACCTCGAGATGTCACTCCGGCGCCGCCACGAACTGCGCACAGTTCTCAAGGCATACACGCCGGTGCGCTTGCTGACATTGCTCCCTCAGCTCTTCGTCATCTCGCTCGCAGAGGCCTTGGCGGCACTCCTCGCGGGCCACGGGTCAACGGCACGCTCGATCGCCGGAGCGTGGCGATGGAACCTCCGCCGTGATAATCGCAAGCAGATCAGAGCAGCCCGGCAACTCATTAGACGCCTACGAGTGCTGAGCGACCACGATATCCACAGGATGCAGGCGAGGGGAAGTGCCCGGCTCACCGCATTCTTCCGCCGTCATGACATCCACCACCGGCTGATGGAACATTCACACGGCACGCACAAACCAGCACGGCCACCAAAATCACACGAGCCCAGGAACCCGCTTGCTGCCACAGCTGATAGCGGTGAGCTGCCAATCTCGGCCGCTGAGGACGGTGCCGATTCCTCTTTGCCGTCGACTCCAACTGCCAGCAAGAACCGGGCACTTGAGACAAGCATCGCGCGGGCTGATGTCTGGATGGCCGGGTGGCGCGCTCCCGTGATCACATGGTCAGCAATTGCACTGTTCCTGATCGTCGGAACCAGGCAATTGCTTGACTCCCAGTTCCCCCTCGTTGGCCAGCTGGGCTCATTCCCAGGCTGGACAACCTTCCTCCGAGATTTCTTTTCCGGCGTTCACATTCAAGGGCTCGGGAACGGATCCGCTGCCTCACCATCGTTCTTCCTCCTCGGCCTCGGGGGCATGTTCCTCTTCGGAGCAGTCGGGACCTTGCACAAGGTGGTAGTGCTGGGATGCCTACCCGTCGGGATAATAGGCGCGTACCGACTGGGGCGGCCGCTTCGATCCCCGGTTGGACGCCTCATCGTGGCTATCACATACTTCGCAATCCCGCTCCCATACAACGCGCTTGCGAACGGTCGCTGGTACGCGCTGATCGCATACGCGGCAGCTCCATGGATCCTGGCAAAGCTGGCCATTCACCTTTCAGAAGGTCCGTTCGGAGCCAGTGAGCAGACCACCCGTTCCGAACCGTCATCCACATCGTCGCCAGCAGGTCCACAAGGCCCAGCTGGTCTAAGCAATCTAGGCGGCGGCGGCTTCCAGTACCGGGCCAAGGAGCTGGCGCGCTCACGCACTGCTCGCCAGCTGATTTCGCTTGCGGTGCTCGAAGCCGTGCTCTCATCCTTTGTCCCTGCACTCTCCATCGCAGTTGTGATAGTCGCGACAGCCATTGGCCTCGGTTCCCTCTTTTTTGCCCAGCGCCGCTCAGCCTGGAAGCCCCTGGCCATCTCGCTTGGTGCGACGGCTCTTGCCGGAGTCCTATGCCTTCCATGGGTGATTACCTTCTTCACCTCGGGAGCATCCTTGAGCACCTTCACCGGGTTCGTCCCTTCATCTCTCGGCGTACTCAGTTGGGGCCAGCTTCTCCGGTTCCAAGACGGATGGCTTGGCGCCCCCCCGCTCGGGTGGGCCTTGCTGGTAGCCGGGGCACTGCCACTAATCATTGGGTCACGCTGGCGTTTCTCCTGGGCTGTAAGGATGTGGACAATCGCTCTCGTTTGCTGGGCTCTCGCTTGGCTTGGAGTCCAAGGCTGGCTCGGGTCTGTTGCCTTGCCGCCAGCACTACTGCTGGCACCCGCCGCCGCGGCAATGGCCCTGTGCGCAGGCTTGGCATGGGTTGCGTGTGAACGAGACCTTCCGCGTCACCAGATGGGCTGGAGGCACCTCGTATCCGCACTCGCAATAGCCAGCATTGTTCTCGCAATACTGCCCGTCCTCGGAGCGTCATTTGGTGGACGGTGGGGAGTTCCGGCCAACGGCTACAGAGGCCAGCTCTCGTGGATGTCGTCGAAGAACTCTGCGGGATCCTCGCGGGTGCTGTGGGTTGGCGAGTCCCAGACTTTACCTCTCGGCTCTTGGAGCCTTGGGAGTGGCCTCACCTACACCGTCTCAACAACTGCGATACCCGACGCGACGAGCCTGTGGTCAGGCCCACCTCCCAGAGTGGCACAACTGCTCGCTCATGCTATTGCCTTGGCGTCGGATCGCATGACAAGCTCCTTTGGGCACTTGGTAGCGCCGATGTCCGTCCGTTACATCGTCGTTACGACCGGAGTCGCGCCGGTGATCCCGGGAATACAGACGCCCGCAGGTGGACAGCCCGCGCTGTCAGCCGCGGGACGCAACCTCGTCGCTGTGCTCGCCCAACAAGATGATCTACGCCTTCTTGGCGGACAGCCAGAAGGTGCTTACGTGTTCAAGAACCTCGCATGGCTGCCCGAACGCGCAACGATAACCCCTGCGGCGGCAGCGACAGCAGGTGGCGCTCCCGGAGCACTCCCGCTCCCCCTGGCCCCGTTGGCCGGAGCGCATGAAGTTCTTCCCGGTGCCAGCGGCTCACGGAACTTCGAGGGAAAGGTTCCCAGTGGATCGCTCTTCCTGTCGCATCCGGCATCTTCTCCGTGGACCCTTGCGACACACAGCGGTCGGACCTTGCGTCCAAAGACCGCATTCGGCTGGGCATCCATTTACACTCTGCACAAGACCACACACGTGCACCTTGCCTATCACGCGCCAGCTGGCCGCGTCGCTGGCAGCATTATCGAGATTCTCCTTTGGGTCCTCACTCTTTTGTACCTCGCAAAGGGTTACTCACCCAAGCGATCGAGGTCCCGTGCTTCTGGACTGCGCCGGTGGTCCCCACACGCAACCGCGGCAAGGAAACCGATATGAGCGGTACGGACGGAATGGACAACACGAACCACACGGACAAGCCAGCGCTGCCTCTCCAGCCTCGCAAACGTCCGGTGGAGCCACGAAAGCGGGTAGCACGGCCGCTCAAGCGGGTAGCGCGATCAGCCCAGCCCCGTGAGCGACGAGCACTTCCCCTTCTCGCGATTGTGCTCGCGTTGGTGGGGATCTCTGTGGCCGCAAACCTCATTGCCCGCGCGAAGCCCGGCAGCGGTCTGCTACGGACCCAGAACAATCCATCTGCAGCTCTTGCAGGGGCAATGCCTGCATCCGTGCCGCCAGTTGCCGCCTCGTCGTCCTGGTACTGTCCTGGAGGCGGTGGAACTTCTGGCTCAGCTGAGGGAACTCCCGCAAATGAGTCCGTCATTCTCGTAAACACAGCAGCCCATGCAGCACGCGGAGTTGTGACCGCTGTCTCGAGCGCTGGAAGAGCTAAGAGCTCCTTGGTGCTCCTACCCGCTCTTGGCACCGAGACTCTCGACCCGGCGCACATGGTGCCCGGACCCTACGTTGCAGCCTCATTCAGCTTCGCGACCGGAGGAGTGACCGCAACGGAGGAGGTAAGCAGCCCCGCAGGGACAACCAGCACATCGTGCGCGTCCTCAACCTCGAATCGCTGGTACTTCTCGGATGGCTCGACCGCCCACGGCAACCAGATGCTCATCGGCCTGTACAACCCGCTCGGAACCGACGCCGTGGTGAATTTGACCTTCGCCACCGAGACTGGCCCCTCGGCACCGCCCCACTTCCAGAGCATCGTCATCGAGGCCCGATCTCTCGTGGTCCGGGACGTGGGAGCATTCGTCCAGAGCCGCACTCAAGTGGCAACCACAGTCACCGCGCTGACCGGAAGCGTCGTGGCTGATGAGTTGCAATTGCGCTCCGGAGCGCCACATCCGTATATGGCCATATGTCTGGGGTCGCCGCTCGCGACCTCAAGATGGTACTTTCCCGTCACCGTAGATGGGCCCGGCATGACGGTGGGCTTTCACATCTTCAATCCAGGAACTACAGCCTCTGACGTCAAGGTCATCGTTACACTCACCCGCGGTTCTGCGGAGCCATTCACGATCAGCATCCCACCAACATCACAGGTCATCATTACAGCAAGCAGCGAAGTACGCATCCCAGCTGGGGTCGCGTACTCGACAAAGGTCTCCGTCCTCTCGGGATCTGCAGTTGTCGCGCAGCGCTCGCTGCTCGCAACCAAACCAGGCGGTTACTCAGGCTTCAACGTTGAGACCGGCTCTCCGGGAACTGCACGGACATGGCTCCTTGCCGCAGAACCGTTGACCTTTCTCACTGCCGAGCTGATTGGTATCGAAGCGACCCAAAGTCCGGCCGGCAGTTCTTCAACTCCTCGCGTACCTAGCGCTTCACCTGGACAACCGGCAACTTCGGTCTCCGTCTACCAGCTCGTCAACGGGTCCTGGAAACCTCTGAGGAGTCTTACAAACATCACCCTCGCGGGCCGAGTCCCGCTCGCTGTCCGCATGAACAGCTACCCCCGCTGGTACGAGGGACCACTCCTCGTCGTCGCAAGCGGCCCAGTTGTCGCAAGCCAGGAGCTGTACCAAGTGGGCAACCCCTCTATGTCCGCCTCGATTGGAATACCTCTGCTCGGCAGCCCACCTTCGGCCACGGCTGCTCGCTACCGTAGGTAAAAGCGCCTCAACGTTAGGAGGGATCCTCCGGCTGGGCTACAATCCGGTCGGTTCCAACGCGCACCTTCAGCCTACGCTCACCCTCTTGGCGAAACGGATACGAAGCCTTGCCAAGGTATTTTGACGCGAGGAAGTCGATGTGCTCATCCGCACCCTCCTCGGTGATCTCCTTGACCCTTCCCCTCACAATGATTACACGGTACGGATCGTCCGGATCGACGACAGAGACGGCTACCGCTGGGTTCTCGCGCAAGTTTCTCGGTTTCTGACGCCCATCCGCGGTGTTGAAGACGATGTCATCACCATCGATGTCTATCCATACCGGCGAGAGCTGCGGCGCGCCGCTCTTGCTCACTGTGGCAACGTTCGCTATGACTGGGCGCTGTAGCAGCGCCTTCGCGCTCTTGGTCAACTGATCGCTCATCGCATCTTGCTCCTCTCGGTTTGCTTTTCTCTCAGCATCCTCTGATTATGCCAAATAGATCTGCAATACTAACCTCGTGTTGATCGGTGCACATGTGAGCGCTGGAGCAGGCCTCGTGCCAGCGCTGGACAGAGGAGCTGGAATCGGCGCCGAAGTGATCCAGGTTTTCACCCAAAGTCCGCGCACCTGGAAGCCACAGCTGTACGCAGACGAGATCCTCTCCTCCTACCGTGAAGCACAACGCACCCATCCGAGCGTGCGCGCTACCTACTGCCACGCAAGCTATCTGATCAACCTCGCAACCTCAGACCCTTTGCTCCTTGAACGCTCTGTTGACTGCCTCTCGGCCAATGCGGCCGTAGCGTCAGCAATCGGCGCGTCTGGGATCATCCTTCACGTGGGAAGCCACAAGGGCGCTGGAATCGACTCGTGCCTCGATCAGATCGCGCAGGCGCTATCAAAGACGATCGAGGTCGCGACGTGCCCACTACTTCTCGAGAACACTGCCGGAGGAGGTGGGAGCGTGGGCCGCGACTTCGATGAACTCGCCCGCATTATCGACCGCGTTGGTGTCGGTCCCGAACACATCGGGATCTGCCTCGACACCCAGCATCTGTGGGCCTCAGGAACATCCTATGCAACCTTCGAGACCACTCAGGCCGCGCTGGCGGCTCTGGGTGCCTGTGTGAACCTCGACAGGCTCCAGTGCATTCACTTCAACGACTCGAAAACCGCGCTCGGATCCAACCACGACCGCCACGAGAACCTGGGCGAGGGAAGTATCGGCTCCGACGCGCTCGCGATCTTTATCGGCCACCCATCTCTCCAGCAGGTACCGGCCATTCTTGAGGTACCGGGCGATGGTAAAGGACCCCGCTTCGAAGATGTCGCGATTGCGCGGCGCTTGCACGCCAAGGGGCGTAAAGCTTGGAGTGAACATCGCAAAGACTTGGCTTAGCTGCAACCTACCGCACGAGAGCTGCCAGTCATGGTGACGCACGGGAGGCTGGATCAGTGGCCCCTACGTAGTCACTCCATCTGTAGCTCTCCATGCGTACGTTCGCGCCGCTATGAGGTGCATCGATCATCTCGCCGCTGCCTACATAGATACCTACGTGGCCGATGCCCGACACAGAGCTTCCGAAAAAGACGAGATCTCCGGGCTTGAGCTGCTGGACAGGAGCTACTACCGGCCCTGCATCGTACTGCTCCTGAGCCGTCCTTGGCAGCGCTACTCCTGCAGCAGCATACGCAGCCCGCACGAGGCCGGAACAGTCGAAGCTTGCTGGGCCGGTCCCCCCCCAAACGTAAGGCTTTCCCAGCTGCGCGACAGCGTAGGAAACCGCCTCCGCTGCGACCGCCTGACGCGTAGCCGAAGGGCCCGAGAGTGATGCGCCGTAGGTAGCAGCGAGAGACAGCACCTCGTTGACGTAAGACCATGAATGGTTGTACGCGTACACCGCATTCGCGAGGGTTGCCTCGCTCCCTGCTCCGTCAGCGCAAAGCATCTTCGCAGCGCTGTAGATCGCGTCCACCGGATCATAGGGGTTTGCCGGGACAACTCCGCCGGGTCCAACGGTTGCGTACCTGACAAAGGTTGCCGGCTCGAACTGCATGGGGCCTTCCGCTCCAGCTGGGTTGTGACCGCTGTGGACGCCGGGGAGTGTCGACTGACCGTTATCGCTCTCGATAGTGCCGATCGCAGCGAGAACAGTCCACGCAAGCCCTTGACATGTGGTCGCCGCCTCCTCGTAGAGTATGAGGTAGTGCTGTGGAATAGTCGCAACCGCTGTTGAGCTGGGAGGGGCTCCCGTCGACAATCCACCAAGCACTACCTGCGCAACGCCCGCGACGAACACAAGCGGACCGACCAGCAGCACGACGACACATCCAAACCCCAGGACCACAAGACGCCTCACGAGCGCCGAACCTCAACAGGAACCAGAATAGGCAACCGAGAACACTTAAATATCATCCTCTAGAATGCCATGCTATTTCAAGCGGTATTCTGTGATTTCTTGCTATTTCCTACCTACCGCGTTATTTCATACCGTTGCTTGGCTACGTGGCCTCTTCGCACGACACCACACACGCGTGCTGGGCTCCAAAGCGCGACAAGCGTACCGGCGATGCGCGACCCGGGCAGGGCTAGCGGTCCGTCACCTCCCCGCTCAAGTGGACGGGCCAACCATGAGCTCTGGACGGACCAGCTCGTCGTAGCGCTCTGGCGTAAGGTACCCGAGAGCAACGGTGGCCTCGCGCAACGTTGTTCCTTCGTGAAGCGCATTGTGTGCAATCTCAGCGGCCTTGTCGTATCCGATCTCCGGGCTGAGCGCGGTCACGAGCATTAGCGATCGCTCGACCAGCTCCGATATCCTCTCTATGTTCGCCTCGACCCCCTCCACCAGGTAGCGGCGGAAATGATCACAACCGTCGGCAAGTATGCGAATCGACTGGAGCAGGTTGTAGATCGCCACCGGCCGGAAGACGTTCAGTTCAAAGTTCCCCTGCGAGCCTGCTATCCCGATAGTGACGTCATTGCCAATCACCTGGCAGCAGATCATGGTCATCGCTTCACACTGCGTGGGGTTCACCTTACCCGGCATTATCGAAGACCCCGGCTCGTTCGCCGGGAGTATCAGCTCGCCGAGACCCGACCGCGGCCCTGACCCGAGCCAACGTAAGTCGTTGGCCACCTTCATCAGCGCAACGGCAAGCACCCGAAGCGCTCCACTGCAGGCAACGATCTGGTCCATAGAGGCGAGGGCTGCGAACTTGTTCGGCGCGGTCACAAGATCCAGGCCCACCAGCTCCGCGAGCTTCTCTGCGACTTCACGGCCAAAGTCCGGGGGCGCGTTGATGCCTGTGCCAACCGCCGTGCCACCCGCCGCTAACTCGCTCAGGCCCGCAAGTGCGCGGGTGATCCCATCCAGAGCGCCGTTCAACTGCGCAATGTAACCGGAGAACTCCTGGCCCAGCGTGAGCGGCACCGCGTCCTGGAGGTGAGTCCTTCCGATCTTCACCACATCGGCAAACTGCTCGGACTTCTCTGTCAGCGAAGAGATGAGTGCGCGAAGCGACGGCACCAGGCGGGATGTGATCTCGCGGAGAGCGGCGATGTGCATCGCTGTCGGGAATGTGTCGTTCGACGACTGGGACATGTTCACGTCGTCGTTCGGATGCACCGGCTCCTTCGAGCCGAGAACGCCGCCAGCCAGCTCGATCGCCCGGTTTGCGATCACCTCGTTCACGTTCATATTCGTCTGAGTGCCCGATCCGGTCTGCCAGACGAATAGTGGGAACTCCGAGTCCAACCGGCCTTCGATCACCTCATCAGCCGCCGCGATTATTAGGTCAGCCTTGTCTTGGGCCAGGCGTCCTGCCCGAGTGTTGACGAAAGCCGCCGCCTTTTTCAGCATGGCAAGAGCGTGGACCACCTCGATTGGCATATGCTCCTTGCCGATCGAGAAGTGCTCCAGCGAGCGCTGTGTCTGCGCTCCCCAGTAGCGTTCACCAGGAACCTCGACGGCCCCCATCGAGTCGGTCTCCCGGCGAGCTTGATTGCTCTCGGCTACCAGCTTGGCGTCCGATGTCGGGTCTTTCTCCTGCGAGGTGGTGCTCATAGACCCTCCCTATCGCCTGTAGGCACCCTGTTGCAAGCCAGACCGATCTGAATAGGGCAAGATGTCAACATGATCTTGCTGCTGGTACGCCACGCCCATGCGGGAGACCTAGCCCGCTGGAAGGGCGACGATCACCTCCGTCCATTGTCCAAATCTGGACGAGAATGCGCGGATGCCCTGGCGGGGCTCCTGGCCCCCTATCGCCCCGAGCGGATCATCTCCAGCCCGCTCGTGCGCTGCGTACAAACCGTAGAGGCACTTGCGGCACTGCTCGGCGTGGAGATCGAGCTCGACGAAGCGCTCGCAGAGGGGCATGGAACCCAGAGCGAAGAAGTGCTCGGGTCCATACTCAGCTCACCCGATTGGGGAGCGTGCGTCGCAGTCACGCATGGCGACGTGATCGCCAACTTCATAACCCATCTGCAAGCTCGCGGTGCAGCCCTTTCCCCGCCAGAGCCCCGATGGGCAAAGGGTTCCACATGGGTTATACGTCGCAACGCAGTCCTTCCCGACGCAGTTGAAGCGACATACCTACCCGCCCCGGAGTAGCCACAGAGCCTGTAGCAGCGACCAACGCCGCCCGCAGCGGTTCCCAGCTCCCAAAGCGGCGCTCGGACTATACTCAATAGAGGGAGACGAAGCATGGGCATCACCACAGAGCTTGCGGCACGGACAAACGCACGGTCTAAGCGCGAGAGTACGGGGCCAAGGCGACGATGGGTAGTCCTTGCACTTGCATGCGCTGTCGGTATATTGGCGGGGTGTGGAGCCTTATCGGCGGAGCTTCAAACCGAGTCTGCTCTGACCCAGGCCGGCTTCAACAACCCGCGTGTAAACATCTCGTCAGCGTCCCACACCGGGGATGTCCTCTCGGTCACCGTCGACCCGCAGGCAAATTCACCGGCTCCCAGCCTCCAAGCGAATTCACCGGCTCCCAGCTTCCAGGCTTCGATACCCGGATCTCAGCCAGCACCGACTGCCGGCTCCCAAGCGCTCCATGTAGCTTCGATCGTCTGGAAAAGCTACCCGTACCGATTCTCTACCCTGGATGTGAACATACGCGGAACGACCACTGCATCGTGGAGCTTTGACCAGCTTCACGCCGCGTTTGGAGCAAGGCCCGCTGGTTTTTTCAACTACAGCGCTACCCAGCAGATGGCACGCAGTGCCAAGGGAATCCTAACCGGGTTCCTGATCTTCGTAATCATCGTGGCCGTGATTGTGATCGCGGTCATCGTCGGGGCGGTCATCCTCATCATCCACTTGATCAACCGCTCCCGCGAACGCAGAGCAGCGAGACCCTACGCGCGGTATCCATCCGGGAGCGCCTACGCTCCACCACAAGGCTACTCCCAACCGCAAGGTTACCCGGGATTCCCGCGATACCCCCAGCCCTCGGGGCCCGGAGCATCCCCCCCGGGCCCGCCACCTCCAGGCGCTCCACCGCCCCCAAGCCCCCAACGGCCGAACTCTGCCTCTCCGCCCGACATGTCAGGCCTCTTCGGTAGTCCCGCCGGCACCTCACCTGACGACGAAGCACGACGCAGCACCGAACCGCCGCCAGCAAGCCCCTCGGCAAGCCACCAGGATCCGCATCCAGATAGAACGTAGAATCGTTCTGCACGCTCCCAACCGATGGCTGATCACGTGAAATAGCGTCGAATCACGTGGAATTCCCCTGGGAGCGCCCTTCATTGTCATTCCGGCAGTTATCCCGACTATGATTGCTAGCAACACGACCTGTCCGGCCAGAAGCCTTCATCCATCAATCCAGAGATCCATTTCGAGGTAAGCAAGTGGCAAACACGAAAAGCCAGATGAAACGCGATCGCCAGAACGAACGCCGCCGTTTGCAGAACAAGGCTGTTCGCTCGGAGATGAGGACCCGGGTGAAGAACGCGCTCGCTTCAGGAGAAGCTGGAGGCGAGGAAGCTGCTGAGGCTTTACGCATTGCAGTGAAGCGTATTGACAAGGCTGCGAGCAAGGGCATCATCCACGCGAACCAGGCAAGCCGGCGCAAGTCCCGGCTCATGCGCCAGCTAGCAACTATCGAGAAGTAGCTGCTTGGCGCGGACGATGTCGCGATCCCGCCCCAGCTAGGCGGCTCAGCCTCGCCACCAGCACCTCGATGACCACTTCAGGATCGAGCCCCGACGCGCCCCTCAGATCTAGATCTGCATCTGCAAGCAGCAAGATGGCCCGCTCAACTCGCTCGGAGCCAAGGCGACGGCCCTGAGCCAACACCTTGCCTGCGACAAACGAGCTCTTCACTCCGAGCAGGGTTGCCGCCTGATCAGCGGACCTAGCGCCAGCACCGTCCAAACGAAGCATGCGGCCGAAGTGATTGTTCAGCACCGCTGCGATAGCCAGAGGGTGAGTACCACCCGCTCCAAGCATCCTGGCGAGCGCCTTCAAAGCCGCACCGGCGTCGCCAGCGTCGATTGCATCCGTGAGATCCCATGGTGGCACGGACCCCGCACTCGCAAGGAACGGAGCGAGATCAGCTGGAGTGATCTTCGCGCCATCGCCATACGCCGCGGCAAGCGCATCGAGCAGGCCACTCAAACGGCCAAGATCATCGCCAAGATGATCGCTCAAGCGCTCTGCGGCAGCCCGGTCCAGACGCACGGAGGCTCTGCTCAGCCGATCGGTCATCCATTGCGCCCTAGCGCGACCGGTTCCTGGGCTCGTCTCAACTAAGCGCCCACTTCGCTTGACGGCGTTAGTAACCTTCACCGGCACAGCACCACCGCCCGATACGAGTACGAGGAAGGTGCTACTCGAGGGATCGCGAAGATAGGTCGCGAGCTGTTCGCCCTCGTGGGCCCCGAGACGCCCGGCATTTCGCAGCACTACAACACGCACGGATGCGAGCAACGACTGTGTGCAGCAGGCGTCGATCACACTTGCTATGTCAACCTCGCCTGCCTGGTAGTCCTCAACAGCGAGACCCGTGTCTTCCCCTCCGACCAGTTCCGCTATGAGGGCGCGCACTGCGTCGTTCACAAGCGACGGATCCTCGCCCCTTACCAGGTAGACCGGAGAGCGCTCCTCGGACGACCCACGTCCACTCATCCAGCCTCCAACACCGCTGCAAGGATATCGCGCACGCGCCTCGTCCCATCCACGTCATGAACCCGCACTATCCTGCAGCCGAGCGAGATGCCAAGGGCTGCCGCTGCGAGGGAGGCCTCCCTGCGATCCGTCAACTCGAGCGACCCCAGCACGCCAAGGAACGTCTTGTTCGACGCCGACAGCAGCAACGTACTCCCAAGCGACGCGAGCCGCTTTGAAGCACAAAGCAGTTCGAGGGACTGTTCGGCCGTCTTTCCGAGGTCAAGTCCCGCATCGATAACTATCCGATCGCTCGTTATCCCCCTTTTCTTGGCATCCTCGACACGGCGGGCAAGGAAAGCCTCCACCTCTGTTATCAGATCGTCATAGACTGGGTCTGGGTCAGGCACCCTCGGGGCAAGCCGGATGTGTGTCGCTACCACAGACGCTCCCGCATTCGCAGCAACGTCAAGGTAGTCCGGGTCGGAAAAACCGCTGATATCGTTTCCGAGGACCGCTCCGGCAGAGAACGCTTCGCTCGCGACCCGAGCGCTCCATGTGTCAACAGAGATAGGCACATCAAAGCGGGCACGCAGCGCTTCGATTGCGGGCACGACGCGATCCATCTCCTCCTCTACGCTCACCTCGGGACCCGGACCCGCCTTCACTCGCCCGACGTCGGGAATATCAGCGCCTTCATTGACTAGCTGGCCTGCTCGTGCAAGAAAGGAATCCATCTCGAAGTACCTGCCCCGGTCAAAAAAAGAGTCCGGCGTTCTGTTGAGTATCCCCATGAGCAGTGCTCTGGTCTCCACATCGAACACGGCATCACCCAAGCGAAGAGTACGGCTACGATCACAGGGCCCAGATGACCTCACAGGAGCTACGCTCGAGAAGTCGCGGTGCAAACGCACACGCTTAGCCTCGCCCGGTGCTCGCACGACGATCGGAGAACTCAGTACAGTCGGGCGCTGAGAAGCTTCCGGTACCGGATGGATCGCGGATCCTCGGGTCCCATTACCTCCAGTAGATCGAGAAGCTCTTGGCGCGCCGACTGATCGCCCTTCACCTGTTCGAGCAGATCATCGAGGCGCCGCTCCAAGCCATCTTGCGAAACCGCCGCGGGCCCCAGACGAGCGAGCGCAGCGATGCGGCGCGTCCCTGCCGACTCCGCGAGCCCCTCCACCAGCGCAAGGGCATCATCCACATCGCCTCTTTGAGCCAAGAGATTCCCGAGCAAGATCTTTGCCTTCTCGCTCTCGGGATCGAGTTCGAGCGCCTTACGCAACGATGCTTCGTCGCCTGCATCCAGCAGTTGATCGAGCTCACTTCGCGCAGGCGACGCCAGCTTCTCCACAAAAGCCCGCACCGAGGCCTCCGGTAGGGCACCAACAAAACTGTCGACCACCTGCCTGTCCTTGAGTGCGAACACTGCCGGTATCGATTGCACTTTGAACGCTGCGCTCACCTGCGGGTTCTCATCCACGTTCACCTTCGCGAGGGCTACGGACCCGCCCATCGAGTCCACCACCCGCTCGATGATCGGCCCAAGGGTCTTGCACGGGCCGCACCATGGAGCCCAGAGATCCACCACAACAGGGACCTTCGCTGAACGCTCCAAGACCTCGGATACAAAAGTGGCATCAGTTACGTCAATCATTACCCACAGACCTTAGCCGCCCAGTCGGCCGGAACCGTACGGAGATGCCTTGGGCATGCGCCAAGCAGTGAGCTGGTGACAACCGATCAGGCATACGAAGCCACGATGCAGGTGGGGACGACCATCGCGCGTGCTCTCCAAGGAAACAGCGAAAGGGACGCCTTGCGGACGAGCGAAGCCGTTCAAGTCAGCGCCCGAAGCCAGCAACATGTCGATAACAAGTACATAACATCTGGTTCACCTTACAATCAGCTCCGAAGACAAGAATCGAGAGCGATGATCACCAACATACGTGGGCGGCTTGTTGCGAGCGCCGCTCGGAACGAGAAACGCTGAGCCGGCTGAAAGTGTCCTTAGAACACACACTTCGCAAACGCTGGAAGCTGGTCGCCGCTCTGGTCGCGGTCGCCGTAATCGGCGTTGCAAGCGCTTGGGCCGCCACGGGGAGCAAAGCGAGTCACTACGTACTCGCGTTTGCAAGAACCGGCACCGTGAGACAGACCATCTCAGCCACGGCCACCTTGCAGCCCGTGAACGAAGCCGACCTGCGCTTTTCCGTCTCCGGCACCGTCGCCTCCGTCGCAGTGAAGGTTGGCCAGAACGTAACGGCAGGCACAGTGCTCGCGACACTCGACACAGCAAGCCTTTCTGCTCAACTCGCGCAGGCTCAGGCAAGCCTCGACGCTGCAAACGAGAAGCTCGCTGCCGACACCGCGGGCCCAACGCCACAAGAGCTAGCCACCGCGAGCGGGGCAGTCACGTCAGCGCAGAACGCGCTGAACAGCGCGCAGCGCAATCTCAACGACACCGAGGTTGTCAACCAGGCTACGCTCGCCCCACTCGAAGCTGGCGTCCGATCCGCTCAATCCACCTTGAGTTCAGATGAAGCCAGCCAGAGCGCAGACAAAGCTGCACTCGCGACCGATCAACAGGAAGCCTCCAGGGACTGCGCTGCCTCCCCTTCATCAAGCGCATGCGCCTCCGACCAAGCTACGGTCAAACAGGCCGAGAACACACTCGCAACAGCTAGCCAGAGCACCTCGAGCGCGCAGTCAGCCCTTCAGTCTGCTCAGTCCTCACTCGCCGTTGCCCAAGCAAGAGCCCAGCAAGCCGACGACCAAGCTCAGGCCCAGGTCAACGCCGCAACGAGTCAGCTCGCAAACGCCCAGGCATCCCTGCAAGCCCTCCGCACCAGCGTGCCGCAGGCTCAGCTGACTGCCGACGAGGCATCGGTAGCCGCAGCAACTAGCCAGCTGGCCGTAGCCCAGCACGCCATAAACCAAGCAAGCCTCATCTCTCCCATAAGTGGCGCCGTCGCCGCTGTCAACATATCAGCGGGTGATACGGTTTCAGGCAATGCTGGAACCGGCGGCTCGTCTTCGTCCGGGGGCTCGACTGGTACTAGCGGATCGTCATCGTCTGGGAGTTCATCTAGTGCCGGCGGATCGCCTGCCGCTAGCATTGTGGTCGTGAGCCCGGGGGCCTTCGAAGCCGACACCTCGGTGAGCGATACTCAGATTGCGCAGGTCAAACTGGGAGATTTGGCGACCATCACACCGGATGGATCCTCCAGGCCGGACTACGGGACCGTCACACAGATTGGCTTACTAGCTGACCAGACCTCGGGAGTAGCGACCTACCCGGTCACGATCGGAATCACTGGCACGCCCACGGGTCTCTTCGCAGGAGCGGGCGCGGAGGTGTCCATCGTCGTGGCACAACACGCTGGAGTGCTCACCGTGCCAACCGGCGCCGTACATACCGTCGGGTCGCGCAGCTTTGTTTTTGTACTCCGCTCTGGAAAGAAGACCCGTGTCCACGTCACGGTGGGCGCCACTGGAAGCCTCCTAACCGAAATCACCTCTGGTCTCTCACCTGGCGACCAAGTCGTGCTTGCGAACCTTGCAGCAAGCCCGCCATCCGCGAGCGGGCCAGCTGGCCCGGGTGGCAAACGTTTCGGCGGCGGTGGCAAACGTTTCGGTGGTGGTGGCGCCTTCGGCGGTGGTGGCAAACGTTTCGTCGGCGGCGGATGAACAGCGTGGACGAAAGTACCCAGCCTCCACCCGATGATGCACCCACGCAGACTCTCGCCGTGACGCAAACAGGCGTCCTTCCCCGGAACGGGATCATCTCTCCCAACATGCTGACCAACGTAGGATCGCACACACCTGTGGTAGAGATGCATCAGCTGCGTAAGAGTTATGGCCAAGGCGAAACGTCAGTCGAGGCCCTTCGCGGAATCGACCTCGTCATCTCCGAGGGTGAGCTGATCTCAATAATGGCCCCTTCCGGGGCAGGAAAGTCCACACTGATGCACATCATGGGATGCCTCGACACCCCGACATCTGGAACCTACAGGCTTGACGGTCAGGACGTGGAGCACCTGGACGAGGCGGCGTTGGCTCAACTCCGCAATCGCTCCATAGGCTTTGTGTTCCAGCAATTTCACCTTCTCACCAGGCTTACTGCACTGAAGAACGTTGAACTTCCTCTCATCTACGCTGGAGTCCATACGACCGAGCGGCGCCAAAGGGCACTGGACGCTCTCTGTCGCGTGGGTCTGTCCGATCGCACGTCCCACAGGCCCAACCAGCTCTCCGGAGGTCAACAGCAACGGGTAGCGATTGCTCGCGCACTAGTCACCGATCCCGCAGTTATCCTCGCTGACGAGCCCACCGGCAACCTCGACTCAGCATCCGGCGATGAAGTCCTCAGCTGGTTTACCGATCTGCATCAATCCAACCGCACAGTGGTCATCATTACCCATGAGCCCGATGTGGCCGCCATAGCCCCACGCACGGTACGGATGAGGGATGGGCTTATCGTTGAAGACGGGCCGAGTTCGTCCGTGCTCGGCGGGAAAGTTATCAGGCACTCAGGGGATGCGCAATGATGAGCTTGTCGGAAACGCTCCGCGCTGCGCTAGAGGCGATAGGTTCACACCGATCTCGCTCCCTACTCACCGTCCTCGGAATCTTGATCGGTATCGCTGCGGTGATCGTGACAGTCGGACTCGGCGAAGGCGCGCAGGGAAGGGTGAGTTCTGCGATCTCCGCACTCGGAAGTAATCTTCTAATCGTCACCCCAGGCAGCACGAACACAGGGCCAGTACGCGGTGGCCTCGGCTCGGCATCCACCCTAACGATGGCTGATGCCCAAGCGCTCAGCTCGCACATCGACGCTCCCCAGATCTCTGCTGTAGCGCCGGTCGTACAGAAATCGGAGGCCATGAAGGCTAACGGCCAAACCTGGTCCGCTCCGGTTATCGGATCCACACCAACTTACCTCAGCATACGCGATCGACAGGTGACCTCCGGTAGGTTCATCACGCAGGCCGATGTCACGAACGGATCCGAGGTCGCAGTCCTCGGACCCACGGTCGCAACGGAACTCTTCCCTGGTCAATACCCGGTCGGTCAAACGATAGTAATCGGGAAGAACCTGTTCCAGGTGATCGGGGTACTGAACTCAGCTGGATCCTCGGCCAGTTCCAACCAGGACGACCAGGTAATCATACCGATCACCACCGCACAGAATCAGCTCGTTGGCACAACCAACTTCTCCGTCAGCCAGATCCTGCTCCAGGCGACATCAAGCTCCACCATCGGTGCCGCATACCAGGAGGCAAACGACCTCTTGCTCCAGCTTCACGGCATCACGTCGCCAGCCGCAGCCGACTTCACCATAACCCCCGAAACACAATTGCTGTCCACGGCCAAGAACGTCACCAAGACGCTGACCATCCTGCTCGCCGGGGTCGCCGCAATATCGCTTCTCGTCGGAGGCATCGGGGTCATGAACATCATGCTGGTGTCGGTCACAGAGCGCATCAAAGAGATTGGATTACGCAAGGCCCTCGGTGCAACGCCCAGCGCAATCATGCGCCAGTTCCTCAGCGAGGCTCTCGTCCTTGGCCTCGTGGGCGGGATCATCGGCGTAAGCCTTGGCGTCGGCTTGGCAGTCGCGCTGCCCTACCTGATCTCGAACCCGGTGGCGATATCCGGACCGGCTGTAGCGGGAGCTGTTGTGGTCGCGGCCGGCATCGGCCTCGTCTTTGGCGTCTACCCAGCATCCCGAGCTGCAAAGCTTGCGCCTATCGATGCCCTGCGCAGCGAGTGATCGGTGAGTCCCGCCCGCCATGGCGGACGGGACTTCTAACCCTGCTGTCTGACTTGGGTTGCCTGACATCGCGCAGGTCACGCCACCGCGACCAACGGAACTCGCTGCGAAGAGCTGGTAGATGAGATTGCTAGCCTGGGCACCCACGTTAGGTCCCTGACTGAACACCAAGGCACCAGGGCTCAGCCGAACACGAGGCTGAGCCTGCTAACAGTTGCTCGGATACGACCATCGTCCAGTCCCCCGCATAGGCAGCGGCAAGGATCCGCCCGCACACGCCACGCGGGGTGCGAGCCGCCGAGACGAACACGTTGGTATCGAGGACCGCCCTGAGCCGTGCGCTCACCCCGCAGCGCGACTCCGACGTGCCCGCCGCACGGCATGCACTTCCTCTACGGCCATCTCCATGGCCTCGTCCTCGGTCAGATCCTCAGCGCTTCGCCGTTTTGCGAGCCGATCAAGCAGGTCGTGGAGGCTCGCCTGAGCTTGCTCCCCTCGGTGCTCGTCCACGAGGTACGCCCGAAGAGCCTCCTCGACGAGCGCTCTTTCACTCCGGTGCGTCACCGCCGCCGTCAACTTGGCGACAGTGAGCACCTCCTCGTCGAGGTAGTAGGTGGTCTTGCGCTTAGTGAACCTCCCCGCCCTCACGGACGGGGCTTCTAGCCCTGCCGTCTGGCTTGGTTTGCCTGGCATCGCGCACATCACGCCACCGCGACCAACGGGTCTGGCTCTAAAGAGCTGGTGGATGAGTTTGCTAGCTTCGGCTTGCACGAC
>JAJZXF010000048.1 GCA_021802485.1 Actinomycetes bacterium
CCTCACATGCTGGACTTTCGGCCTTGACAGGAACGAGAGGCGACGCACAATGTGGCCATGGCGTTGGTGCCGGCCGTGCTCACGTTGAATGTCTCCCCGTGCTCATTTAGCGTGGCGGTCGACACTCGTTTCGTGCGATAGGTGGCGGGAGCTGCCCGCCAAACACCATCGGCCCGGTAGCAGGCCTGCCAGCGCCCCAACGGCAGTTTCCACGTACTGCCCCCATGAGCTGCGGCAACGGGTCACGGCCACGGGCTCCAGGATACCGCTATGGCACGTATGTGGCACGGAGCCTCTGAGACAACAAAACAGGGACCCTTTCGAGTCCCTCTTTGAGGCTGTGGCCTGGCCTTTTTTTTGGAGCGGACGACGGGATTCGAACCCGCGACCCTCACCTTGGCAAGGTGATGCTCTACCAGCTGAGCCACGTCCGCAAGATGTTCCACTGCGTGTTGTCACATCATACCAACCACAACACACGCGAGTGCACACACAGATCAGGCGCCTTCGTAGCGGATGCTCCCTCCGACCTCTCGCCACTAGGATGGGATACATGTCACTGCCTGCTGAACCAATCCCGGACGACGAGCTCTTAGTCACGCCTTCCCAGCAACACGTCGGAGCATTCGGGCCAAACGCCTGGCTGGTCGACGAGATGTACGAGCAATACAGGCACGACCCCAGCTCGGTTAGTAGCTCCTGGAGGGACTTTTTCGCCGACTACGCTAAGTCCGCCCTTTTCAGCCCCTCGGTGTCCTCGACCGCCGATACTACGGCCCCACCATCGGCTCCGACAAGGGATGAAGGGTCCGCCCAAGCCAACGAGCCTTCTGTTGCCACATTCCGATTGGCCTCACCACCATCGGTAATCCCCACGCCACGATCACCTCAAACACAGGCGTCGTCGAAGGCGGCCACGAACAGCGCCGCTGTCGAGCCTGTAACCACGGATGCCACTCTCATAAGAGGTGCAGCTCGGCGCCTGGTCGAGAACATGGAAGCAAGCCTGTCAATTCCAACAGCGACGAGCGTCAGGGAGATTCCGGCACGCCTGCTCGAGATCAACCGCCAGATCATCAACAAGCACCTAGTACGCACCGGTGGGGGGAAGGTGAGCTTCACTCACCTAATCGGCTTCGCTATTGTACAGGCAACGGCAAAATTCCCCGCAATGCGGTCGGTCTTTGTCCCCGACGCAGACAACCAGGGGACCCCTGGTGTCATCCACCACCAACACGTAGGGCTAGGTCTCGCAGTCGACGTCGAAAAGTCGAACGGTTCCCGCTCGCTCATGGTCCCATGCATTCGCGACGCTGATACCCTGGACTTTCGCAGCTTCGTCTTCGCATACGAGGACATCGTGCGCAAGGTTCGCACGGGAAAGGTGAACCCAGACGACTTCAGCGGCGTGACCATGACCCTCACCAATCCAGGAACTATTGGCACGGTTCATTCCATACCGAGGTTGATGGCCGGGCAGGGGGCGATTATCGGAGTGGGCTCTATCGGCCGACCTGCAGAGCTACAGGCAGCAGATCCAAAGGTCATGGCCGCTCTCGGCATCGGGAAGGTGGTTACCCTCACCTCCACATACGACCACCGCATCATCCAAGGGGCTGAGTCTGGGATGTTCCTCGCCCGCGTTCACGACCTCCTCATGGGCGCTGACGGCTTCTACGACGACGTATTCAAGGCACTGTCCATCCCCTACGAACCGGTGCGCTGGCACGTGGATGTGAACCGCCTCGACGAAGAGCGAAGCCGATTGGCCAAGCAGGTTCAGGTGAGTGCCGTCATTAATATGTACCGCGTCCGAGGCCATCTGATAGCGAACCTGGACCCCCTCGGAGCAGAGGCTCCCCAGACACACACGGAGCTCGACCCAATGACCTACGGGCTAACACTGTGGGACCTGGATCGCGAGTTCGTGGCGGATGGCCTCGCAGGCAAGGACACGATGACCCTCGATGAGATCCTCTCGGTACTGCGCGATGCGTACTGCCAGACGCTCGGAATCGAGTACATGCACATCCAAGAACCTGCCCAGAAACGCTGGATCCAGGAGCACGTCGAGGGCGTTCCCACCAGCCTCGACGAAGACGAGAAACGCCACGTGCTCAACCTGCTGAATTCCGCAGAAGCGTTCGAACGCTTCCTGCATACAAGGTACATCGGGCAGAAGAGATTCGGGCTCGAAGGTGCAGAGTCAGCGATCGTGCTGATCGCAACAGTGCTGGACGAGGCCGCGAGCGCGGGCGTCGTGGATGCGGTCATGGGCATGGCGCACCGGGGAAGGCTGAACGTCCTCGCGAACATCGTTGGCAAGTCCTACGGTGAGATATTCCAGGAGTTCGAGGGGAATCTGGACCCCGATACCGTACAGGGATCCGGGGACGTCAAGTACCACAAGGGAGCGACTGGAAAGTTCGTAGGTCGATCCGGTGCAGAAATCCCCATCACACTCGCGTCCAACTCCTCACACCTCGAGGCCGTCGACCCAGTCGTCGAGGGAATGGCCCGAGCCAAACAGGACTCGCTTGCTCAACATGAGTCCGGATCGGTGCTTCCCCTCCTGGTCCACGGGGATGCTGCCTTTGCTGGCCAGGGCGTGGTCGCTGAGACCCTGAACCTGTCCGGCCTGCGCGGCTACCGCACGGGGGGAACCATCCATATCGTGATCAACAACCAACTCGGCTTCACCACAGCCCCCGAGGCGGCGCGAACCTCGGTGTACCCGACTGACGTAGCAAAGATGATCCAGTCACCGATCATCCACGTAAACGGGGACGATCCCGAAGCCTGCGTTCGCGCTGCGCGTCTCGCCTTCGGTTTCCGCCAGCAGTTCCACAAAGACGTGGTGATCGACATGGTCTGCTATCGCCTTCACGGCCACAACGAAGGAGATGACCCGAGCTACACGCAACCGAAGATGTACGAGCTCATCGATCGCAAACGCTCCGTACGCAAGCTGTACACCGAAGCACTTGTACGCCGGGGCGACATAACGATTGAGGAGGCGGAGCAAGCGCTGCAGGACTTCTCGGACCGGCTACATGCAGCCCTCGAGGAGACGCGCTCCTCCGCTACGCCAAAGACCGTGACTCTCCGACCTACGCCAGCGCCAGCTGCTCCGCTCCCACACCTTCCCACGGCCGTTGAGCGTGCTCAGCTCGACAGGATCATGCAGATAGTGCACGGGGTTCCCGAAGGCTTCACCCTACATCCGAAACTCGCGCGCCAGTTTGACACCCGCTACAAGCTCTATGCCGAAGGAGAAGTCGACTTCCCGCTGGCAGAAACGCTTGCATTGGGGACCGTGCTGCTCGAAGGGACGGATGTGCGCCTCAGCGGGCAAGACACACGGCGGGGAACGTTCAGCCAGCGCCACGCAGTACTGGTAGACCATTCGACCGGTGAGGAGAGGATTCCCCTGGCAGAGCTTTGCGAGACCGCAAGCTTCGCAAGTTCCAGCGAGGGTGGCCTGAACCCGGGGCGCTTCTTCGTCTACGACTCCTTGCTGAGCGAGTACGCTGCCTTGGGCTTCGAATACGGGTACTCGGTGGAGGCGATCAACGCGCTCGTGATGTGGGAAGCGCAGTTCGGCGACTTCACCAACGGAGCTGAGGTGATCATAGACAACTTCCTGGTTGCAGCTGAAGACAAGTGGGGCCAGAGCTCCGGCCTCGTCCTCCTGCTTCCACATGGCTACGAAGGGCAGGGTCCGGAACACTCCTCAGCGCGAATCGAGCGCTTCCTCACGCTGTGCGCGGAGGGCAACCTAACGCTCACCAACTGCACGACCGCCTCGCAGTATTTCCACCTCCTGCGAACCCAGGCCCGGCGAGACGTCAAGCGCCCCTTGATCATCTTCACCCCGAAGTCGCTCCTTCGGTCGAAGGCCTCGAGGTCAGATCTCCGCGACCTGACCGAAGGTGGATTCAGTGAGGTCCTCGACGATCCGCTCACTGCTAGCCAGGGAGATCAACCGGCGATGATCAGCCCCGACCAAGTTTCAAGGGTGGTCCTTTGCAGCGGAAAAGTTGCCTTTGACGCCATGGCTACCAGGACAAAGGTCCTGGAAGCCTACGATCCAAGCAGGACTGCAGATCGGACGGGAATCAAGACCGGGGAAGCCACTCAAGCCATCGCGCCCGGTGCACTCGAGGTTCCGGGTGCTTTGCGTTGTGCAATCATACGGGTCGAGCAGCTCTACCCGTGGCCGGAACAGGAGATTCTCGCGATCCTTGACCGCTATCCCCAGGCAGAGGAACTCCTCTGGCTCCAAGAGGAGCCTGAGAACATGGGGGCTTGGACGTTCGTGCACGGTCGGCTCCACCGCATGCTCCGGAACCGCATGCCCCTACGACATGCCAGCAGGGCTGAGTCAGCGAGCCCCGCAACCGGAAGCGCGGCCATGCACGACGTCGAGCAAGCGGATCTCATCGTTCGTGCGCTAAGCTGACCTTCAAGAGGTCGGGAAGAAGCATCGGTCCGGCGGGCGCGCCCCAGTGGCGCCGTCGCTCGGCCACCCGACCTGCTTCGTGAGACGCGTTTACCGCGTGCTCACAGTTTGAGGCATCGGGGTCAACTGCACGCCTCGTGATGGCCTTAGCGCCATCGATGGAGGACCAGGCGGGAAAGCCCACGCCTGGTGCCGGAGGCATCGACACCGATGAACGATTCTGGGCGCACTGACTGACTGAGGAGGAGATGTCGCCACGCTACGTAGTAGTTGACGGCTCCAATATTGCAACAGAAGGTCGCTCCCTGCCGAGCTTGGCCCAACTTGATGAGGCTGTAAGGGAGTTCCAGCGAGAATTCCCCAACAGCGAGCTCACGGTGGTGGTTGATGCCACATTCGAACACCGCATCGATGAGACGGAACGCGCGATATTTTCCGAGGCGGTAGAACATGGAGAGATCGTCTTCCCGCCAGCAGGAGCAATCGGCAGGGGTGACGCCTTCCTGCTTCGAATAGCGGAGAAGACTGGAGCCCTCGTTCTATCAAACGACTCTTTCCAGGAGTTCCACGGAGAACATGCCTGGCTGTTCGAAAAGGACAGGCTAATAGGAGGCAAGCCAGTTCCAGGCGTCGGGTGGATCTTCACCCCACGGACTCCGGTTAGGGGACCCAAGAGTCGGGAGGCAGTAAAGGAAGCCAAGCAGTTCCAGGTCCGCGTGGGATCGAAGGAAGCCTCCAAGCCCATGCCAAGGCCCAAGTCACCTCCGCCGGGGTTATCAACGTCCGCCGAGCTGCCTGAAACGGCTTCAGGCATCTCCTCCGCACAATCCTCAGCGGTCGGCTCCGAGCCAGCTAGCCTCGATGGCGAGCAGCACCCCAAGTCCACCAGCACAGGCTCGACCCCACTCTCAGCTGAAGACTTGCAAACGACAACCGTTGCACAGACGACCTCGACTTCAGCTAGAACCACCAGAGCCGCCAAAGCCAGAAAAGCCCCCACAGCGTCTCTCCCGGCCACCAGCACTTCCAAAGCCGCTAAGACTGCCGCCACAAAAGGCCGTCGTGGTAGACGACGCCAGCGCCACGGGGCAAGAGCAGAAGCGGTTAACGAACCTCTCCCATTCATTACCTTCATCGCTGCGCACAGGCCGGGGGAAACGCTCGATGGAGAGGTTGAGAGCTTCACGTCCCATGGAGCAATGGTAATGATCGATGGTTTTCGCTGCTACGTGCCGCTGGGTGGGCTTGCAAATCCGCCACCACAACGCGCCCGTGAAATACTCAACCGGGGTGAGCATAGGAAGTTCGTGATCGTCGCCTTTGATCCACAACGCCGAGGCGTTGAGCTCGCGCTACCAGAGATTGCAGGAAGTATGAACTTGGCCACCAGTCAGGACAGCTAAAGCCACCTACGCACAGCGTCGCCCCAACAACACTCGGGTCAGTATCTACGATGATCACAGCGGAGCTTCGTCAAGAAGATCCCTCCCGTGATTCCAGCAAGAGATTCAGCAAGGAGGCTCTTGCGTGTCTACGTGGCCACTACCTTTGTGGATCTCGCTCCAAACTCGCAAAACAAACCCCTGGCCAGTCATGCTCATTGAGAACGTCGACGCCACGGTACACATCACGCAGTGCTCATCCAACATGGCGCTCAACACCGCATGGCTCGCGTCATGCCTGGACCCCGCGGTAGACGGTCCGGAAGCTCGGCCATCAGGGCCGAGCAGTTCACCCGTCTGAGGTCGTCCGGTGGCGCCGCACTCGCTCGCTCACGACCTTCGATGACTCCCCCGGTGCCATCGTCACACCGAAAAGCGCATCCGCACACTCCATCGTCCGCTTCTGGTGGCTTACCACTATCAGCTGGGACCGGTTGCGGAAGTCGTCGAGAAGCGTCACGAAACGACTGAGATTCACATCGTCGAGAGCCGCCTCCACCTCGTCCATGAGATAGAACGGCGACGGTCTTGCCATGAAGACCGCGAAGAGAAACGCGAGTGCGACCAGCGACCGCTCTCCCCCTGAGAGCAGCGACAGCTTGCGCACCTTGCGTCCCGGAAGGCGCGCCTCGAGTTCTACGCCAGTCTCGAGAGCATTGTCTGGATCCGTGAGGATAAGCCTGCCCGATGCGTCGGGAAACAGAGCCGAAACGAGAGACGAGAAGTGCTCGTTCACGTCTGCGAAAACCGCAGTGAAGACCGTGGCGATCTCGAGGTCGACCGCGTTGATCACCTTGATCAGCTCGCGCCTAGAGGATCGCACATCCTCAAGCTGGCTCTCTATGAAACTGCGGCGCTCTTCAAGCTCGGAAAGCTCGTCGACAGCCAGCAGGTTCACCGGTCCCATCTCTGAAAGATCTGACTCCAGCTTCCGCTCACGCTCTTCTACGCTTATGCCATCTGGAAGATCTGGCAGAGAAGCCCGTAGAGCTTCGCCGGGTGTGCAGGAAAGCTGCTTTTCGATCCTCTCCAGGATGCTAGCCCGCCGGAGCCGGTCTTCCGCAGTGCGAATCTCAAGACGCTGCATCTCCTCGCGCAACTGCGAAAGCCGTTCGCTCGCATCGTTGCGCTCGCTGGACAGAGCCCGCATTCGCTGCTCAACATTGAGCGTGCTGGCCTCACCCTGGCGGTGAAGCTCCGAAAGCCTCTCCGCACAGCTCGCCACGTTGCTCTCGCATTCCCCGAGGACAGCTCCGAGCTCCCGGACAGCCGTGGCTGCCGCCTCCAAGCTCTGGCGCCTCTCTCCCGCACGTATTCGCTCCTGCGCACGTCCCGCAAGGCGAGATTCCAGCCGCGCCCGCCTCTCAGATAGAACAAGCCGCCTCTCGTTGAGACCAGCGAGAAGCGATGTCATCTCCGACTGCTCCTTCGCGAGCTCCGAGCCAGCCATCTCGAGGTCCTTGCGCGCCTCTCGCCATGCCTGCGAGTGCTCCGCCTGAGCCAGGAGCGCCTCCTCGACGGACACCAAGCGTTGCGAGAGCTCTGAAGACAGCTCCGTGTCACGCTCCATCTCAGCTGTCAACCCATCGATCTGGCCAGAAAGCTCCCGCTCTGTGGACAATGCCCGGTCGCGTTCAGCGCCAAGGCGCTGGAGGGCACTGCCGGCTGCGGAGTGCCGCTCCTGGCCCCGATCGCAGATTCTCTGCAACGCAGAGAACGACTCGCGCGATCGAGCAAGCGCCTCTCGCACAAAGTCAAGCTCTTGGATCGCAGCTTCGACCTGAGCACCCTGGCGGGCAGCCTCGTCCTGTGCCCTCTGCGCAAGGCCCGGAGCCGCGTCAACGACCTCTCCTTGAACCCTGAAGGCTCGACCGGCCAGGTGATCCCCGCTCGCCGTCACGATAACCAGCTCGGGCTCCTTCATCGCGAGCTCCATGGCAAGACGAAGCTCCAGTTCTCTGCCCGAAAGCACCGCGACGCCTGGGGCTTGTTCGAAAGAACGTGCCGCTTGCACACCAACGCCGGGGTCCGGGACCCGACCTTCTTCTCCTCCCGGGACCAATCCCCCACCGGGGCCCGAGACCATGAGAGCGCTCGCAAGCCTTTCGTCCAGAACTCGCTCGAGCGATGTGCGAAGTGAGCCTCGAGCGTTTCCCCCAATGTTGAGGCCATCCTTCACGCGCACGTGCGAACGCAGTTGCCCAACTTCAAGCGAGATCCCCGCAGAGCGCGACCCTGAAGCAATCACTGCCTCCAACCCACGATTGCTCACAGGATCACCGAGATCCCCAACTTCCTCTGGAAGAACCAGCAATGCACCAGAACGCCCTGTGCGGGTCAACTCGACAAGAGCTGCGACTGCGGCATCAGTGCCCTCAACCACAATGGTCCCTGCAGTCGGACCGAGCGCAGCCTCGACTGCTCCCTCCCAACCAGCGTCGACCTCCACCAAGTCAGCCAATACACCCACAACGCCACCATGCCCCTCCAGCAGCTCCACCCCTCCATCCTTCCTGGCGCGCTGAAGCGCTAGCGACAATGCCTCGCTGCGAGCGAGCAACCTCCGGTGGTTATCCCCCGCAGAACGAAGTCGCGCCTCGCACTCCTGAACGGCCTTTTCGTCCTGGGCGACCTGGAGTCTTGCCTCCTCCAGCGCGGTCATATCCCGCTCCAGGGCCTCAGCCAATACTGCAGCCTCATCACTGATCTCGTCCGACTCTGCGTTAAGCTTCTCGAGAACTGCGAAGACCCCAGACCGGCGCTCGTAAAGCTGGTCCCTAGCGACCCTAGAGCGCTTCAATGCAAGCTCAAGTGACTCGAGCCGGCCACGAAGGTCCGCTGCTTCACGCGTTGTGCCTGACCCGTCCCCGCCAGGAGCACCACTCACTCCCGGCATTCCGGCTCCCCAACGCTCGTCGAGCATCCGCAGCTCGCGCTCGGTCGCCTCAGCGTCGCTCGCGAGGGATTCAAGCTTGCTCTCCGCCGACGCGATGCCCTCCTGGACTACGACAAGCTCCTCATCAAGGCTCGCTGCCTCGGCCTCTAGCATCGACACCACATCTTCGTCCTGAGACGCGTCAAGCTCCATGCGGATTGACCGCAGTCGTTCAGCAACAACAGACTGAAGCCCCCGCACCCGTTCCCGCAGACCCTCGACCCTTCCGAGGTCACGCGCCGTCTCGTGACCTCGGAGTTCCGCCAGCTGCTTCGCTAGCGCCTCCTCCTGAGAGTCCAGCGCGACAAGCTGCTCGTTCACGATGCGCTCATCACCTTGCAACTTGGCTCTGAGCACATCGAGCTCGCCTGCGTCTGCCTCGATGCCAGCCAGCTCACGGCCGGCCAAGTACACACGCACCGCTCTCAGCTCCTCCGAGATCCGCACGTGGGCACGCGCAGATGCAGCCTGGCGCTCGAGCGGACGCACCTGGCGGCGTAGTTCGCGCAAGGAGTCGCTGATGCGCTGGATGTTCTCGTCTGTAGCTACAAGCCGGCGTTCGGCTCGCTCTTTGCGTTTGCGGTACTTGAGAACGCCAGCGGCTTCTTCCAGCACCATTCGCCTTTCCTCTGGTCGCGATGCCAGAACGCCCTCCACCTGCCCTTGGCCAACTATCACATGCTGCTGGCGTCCGACCCCAGCATCAGAGAGAAGGTCTTGGACATCGAGAAGACGGCACGAGGCGCCGTTGATCGCGTACTCGCTTTCCCCGGAGCGGAAAAGCGTGCGCGTGATCGTGACCTCCGCGAGGTCAAGTGGCAGGCTGCGGGAAGAGTTGTCGATCGTGAGGGAAACCTCGGCCCGCCCAAGTGCCTGGCGTTTCGCCGATCCGAGGAATATAACGTCCTCCATACGAGACGTACGGAGCATTCTCGGGCCCTGAGCACCGAGCACCCACGCGACCGCGTCAACAACGTTCGACTTCCCACTGCCGTTCGGCCCGACAACAACCGTGATGCCTGGCTCCAGCTCCAGTGTCACCGGGTCAGCGAAGGACTTGAATCCCTTGATAGTCAGCGTCTTCAGAAACATTCTCGCCTACCTCAGACCACAGCGAACCACAGTGCCCGGACACTTGAGCGCACACGCTGACAATTCTGCTCGCGCACCGTTTGGCCAGATCACCCCTGGCACCTCTCGCACATGAAGCTCGAGCGGCCCTGCGTTCTCACCCTGGAAATCCGCGTCTGGCAGCGCTTGCACGCCTCGCCCTCACGACCATAGACTTGGTGGTAGTACTGGAAGCCTCCGGCGCGACCGTAAAGGTCCTTGTACTGGGCGTCGGCCAGTGTGGAGCCTCCATGCGCCACCGCCTGTCGCAGAACACGAGTAATCGCCCTGCGTAACCGGCGTACCTCATCCGTGCTCAAGGAATTCGCCCGGCGATCGTAGCGCAGCTTGGCAGCAAAGAGCACCTCGTCCGAGTAGATGTTGCCAAGGCCTGCCACGAACCGCTGGTTCATGAGAAGCGGCTTCAGACTTGTCCTGCGAACGGAGAGCATTTCAGCAAGAGTCTCCGAGTTCACCTTGGCTTCGAGCGCGTCGAAGCCAAGGTGAGCGAGTGCATCGACCTTTTCATCCGAAGTCGGTGAGGTTGCAACGAACGCCTCTCCAAAGGTCCTCGGATCCGCAAATCGAAGTTGCTCTCCGCTGTCGAAAGACACCACTACATGCGTATGGCGACTCGGCTGCACCGCAGAACTCGATACCCACCGAAGCTGCCCGCTCATGCCCAAGTGCAGCACCAGTACGTTCCCAGCGTCCAGCACGACCAGAATGTACTTCCCGCGGCGCCTCACGTACAACGCTCTTCGACCGATTAGCCCCGAACAAAAGTCCGCAGGGTCGCCGTGGCGCCTGACAGATCTCAAGCCGTGCACATCAGCTGCATCAACACGCTTGCCGCAGATCACTCCTGCAAGTTCCCTACGGATCGTCTCCACCTCGGGAAGCTCAGGCACCTGCTCCGTCGCCCCCGCTCACATCCCCCATTCTCGTGTCTCCTGCGCCAGCGGCTTCGATGCTCGCCAGAGCCATCCATGCCATACCGGCTGCCGCCTGCTCTGCCTGCTTCTTCGACCCGCCCTCACCGGTCCCAAGAAGTCGCTCCCCAAGGTAAACATGCGCCACAAACCACTTGTCGTGGTCCGGACCAGAGCCTGAAACCTCGTATCGCGGGGCTCCTCCGAAGGATCGAGCCAGCTCCTCTTGCAGGCGTGTCTTGAAGTCGCCCTCTCCAGGTTCAAGTGACGCAGAGCGGATAGCACCATCGAGGATGCCAAGAACCAGCTCCGACACAGCAGGCCAACCCTGATCCAGATACACCGCGCCGATAAGTGCTTCCATCGCATCCGCAAGTATGGAAGACTTCTCCCTTCCACCAGAAAGCTCTTCGCCTCTGCCGAGCAGCAACGCTGGACCAACGTCCAGCCGACGCGCAGTAGCCGCGAGGGTTTCGGAGCTGACCACCTCTGCCCGCAGCTTTGCAAGCGCTCCCTCGGCCATAAGCGGATACGAGAGGTAAGCCCTTTCGGTCACCACCATGCCGAGCACCGCATCACCGAGGAATTCCAACCTCTCGTTTGACTCCTGACCTTCGCGCTCCGCACACCAGGAGCGATGCGCCAGCGCCTTCACGAGCAAGCGCTGGTCATCGAAGGAAACACCCATCCGCTCGGCTAGAGACACCGCCTCGGGTGCCAGCTCGCCGTCGAACTCAGGACGCCTCGAGCTTTTCGACGACATAGTCGACAGCATCTCTGACCGTCACCAGATCCTCAATGTCCTCGTCGGCAATGTGGAAGCCAGTGACTTTCTCCCCAAGCTCCTCTTCCAGAGCCTCGACCAACTCAATCAACGCAAGGGAGTCTGCTTCCAGATCTTCAGTGAAAGACGACGTCTCCTTGATCTTTTCCGGCTCGATCTCCAGGATCTCCGCGAGCTGCCCTCTGACAAGATCGAGGACCTCCTCGCGACTTACTGAAGCACTTCCAAGCTCCGCTTCTAGATGCATGACTCCTCCTGTGTCGTGATGGTCTGATGCCTGCCGCTCCAGACCGCCTCCTATAGCGCAGCCTGGGAACTACCAACCGTTAAGCAAGCCACCGAGCTCGCCTGGCACCAGCAATGATACTCCCGCGAATCCAGCGCGATTGGCCTACCTGTGACCTGGCTCTATTGACTCCTTGATCCTCGCCACGAGATCTAAATCCACCATCTCGTGCGCGACGCGAATCGCATTCATGATCGCCTTTCGAGTAGACGAGCCATGGCTGATCACGCAAACACCATCGACACCAAGCAGCATCGCGCCTCCTGTCGCCTCTGGGTCCATTTCGTCAGCAAGCGGCGTGAGCGCAGGCAACAACACCCGTGCTGCCTCTTGCACCTCAGGCGAGGAGCCGAACGCATTGAGAAGCGAGCGCATGAAGAAGCGCAGCGTTCCCTCCAGTAGCTTCAGCACTACGTTGCCGGTGAAGCCATCTGTCACGACTACGTCGTAGTCGCCATCGAGTATCTCCCTGCCTTCAATGTTGCCGATGAAGTTTATCCCGGGGGTCTCGAGAAGCTGGCGATGCGCCTCCCTTATCTCAGGGGTCCCCTTCGACGACTCCTCGCCATTGGACAAGAGCGCAACCCTTGGCGACGACACGCTGTAGCGCACCGCGGAGAATACCGAGCCCATCCGGGCCAGTTGGACCAGCAAGCCAGCGGGGCACTCCACATTCGCACCCGCGTCCACAAGCACATGCGGAACTCGCCCGGGAACCGGCAGCGGGGCCACCACTGCAGGCCTGACTGCCCCTGGAATCCTGCCAAGGCGCAACGTCGCTGCAGCTAAAGCTGCTCCCGTGCTGCCTGCACTCACAAACGCGCAGGCCCGCCGGTCCCTGACTGCCTCAGCGGCACGCACCACCGATGAGTCCTTCTTCTGCCTCACAGCGCGAACGGGATCCTCTTGCATGCCAATAACCTCCGTGCATGCCAGGACATCTGCACCCGCAGTATCCCCGAGATCCCCAGAACGACCCACCAGAAGCACTGGGATCCCATGCGCTCTAGTCGCATCGCCCGCCCCAGCGACCATCTCGAGCGGACCGAGATCACCACCCATGGCATCGAGAGCGACCGGGAGATTCGCTAGAGAACTAAGGCTCGCGGAGTCCGCTCCGCTTCGAGGTACGGTCTTCACACTAAGTCCCGGCCGCTATTTAGTAAGAAGGTCATTGTCGACCATCGGCCAACTCAGAATAGCTCCAGCATCTTTTCACCCAAAAGCACGCGACCGTTACTCCACGTCCAGTGCTATGCGGCCCTTATACCATCCGCATGCAGGACAGACGACATGCGGACGCTTTGCCTTCCCGCACCGAGGGCAGATGCTGCGCGCTGATGTGGACAGCCGCCAGTTCGAGGCCCTGCGACTTCTGGACTTCGCCTTGGATGTCTTCTTCTTGGGAACTGCCATCGCCTACTCCTTGTCGTCTTCCATGCTTGCAGTATCTACCAGACTGCAGTCGAAACCTCACCGTACCCAGTTTCCAGGCCTGACGGCGCGGATCAGGGTTTGAGCGCGTCAAGCGCCGCCCACCGCCAGTCGACGGCTCCTTCGGCGCACGAGCAGGCCTCTTCATTGAGATCAGACCCGCAGGCCGCGCACAAGCCCCTGCAATCTTGCCTGCACAGCGGCGCCAAAGGCAAGTCGAGAAGGATCGCGTCGCGAGCCAGCGGCTCCACATCAAGATCTTCGCCTGTTAGAGGGTAGACACTGTCCGTCGCTGGCTGGGGCTCGAACAGCTCCCGCACGAAAGCCCTAACCTCGCCCGACGCTCTAGCAAGGCATCTGCGGCACTCCCCGACCCAACAGGCACGAACCTCACCCGTGGCAAGTATCCCTCCGTGGACCGATTCGAGAACGAGGTCTGCCGACACCTTGGAATGATCGCCTACAGCTGTCGTCCCGACACGAAGGTCGTCAATCCTCCCCGAGACGATCCGGTGCTCCCGGCTGCCCGGCGATCGAAGGAGCGTGGCTACGTGGAGAACGAACGGGTTGCGTTCCATGTTGAGCTCCAAACTCGCTGCTCGCCAGCGCTGATCAGGTTTCGTCCTGATCGAACAGGTCGAGCGTGCCAGCCTCGCCCTCGGCTTGCACCGTCACGACGGTCGCTGTGGCCACCCGGCGAGTTGCAGCAGGCACCTCGCTACTCATCGCACCAGGGCCTTGGTGCGACTCGACCGGCTCGCTGCCACGATACGACTCATCATCTCCCAAGCGCCGGCGCATCTCCTCGCGCTGTTCCTTCACGGTTTTCAAGCTCTTCCCAAGCGCTCGCTCGAGCATGGCGAGTCTGCGATCGCAGTAGTCGTCCGCTTCTCGCCGTAGCTGAGTCGCCTCCTCGCGCGCTGCTTCCTCCACGTCGCGTGCAAGCCTATGAGCCTTGCGGGCTATCTCGGTCCTCTGGACCATCCCTTCCGCCTGGGCGCGAGCATCCTCGAGAACGTCAGCCGCCTCTTTCCTTGCTTGCGCTAGCACCTGGCTTCGTTCACGCAGCAGATCACGCGCCGCTACGATCTCCGCAGGAAGGGAGTTCAACGCTGTGTCAATGCAGTTGCGCAGCTCGTCACGGTCGACCCATGCTGACGTAGACAACGGCATCGACTTCGCACTATCCAAGATGTCGACCATCTGCATCAGCAAGTCTTCCAGATCCTGGCCACTGCCAAGGTAACCAACCTCCTCACCCGGCTCTCCCTCATTGAAGTCATCATCGTCGAGGTCTATCCCCTCGAGGCCGCCAAGGTCGCCATAGTTGTCGTAGACGTCGCCTTCAGCGTCATCTGCGCCATCGGTCTCCCCGGAATTGGGTGCAATCGGTATTTCGCTCATGATGCAAACCTCTCTTCAAGACGCTTAGCTACCGGGGCAGGGACCATTGCGCTGACATCGCCCCCAAGACGGGCCACCTCCCTCAATAGCCTGGATGCAATGAAGGAACGATTCGCGCTGGTGGGTATGAATAGCGTGTCAATCCCCGACAACTGCCTGTTCATCTGGGCCATCTGGAGTTCATTCTCAAAGTCGCTGACAGCTCTCAGTCCCCTGATGATCGCCGATGCCCCGACCTCGCGCGCGACAGTAACCACCAGTGTCGACACGGACGTGATCGTCACGCCCTCAATGCCTGCAAGTGACTCTTCCAGCATTCCTACACGCTCGTCGAGGTCAAACATCGGCTCGGCCTTTTGTGGATTACGCACAACCGCGACTACAACCTCATCGAACAGCAACGATGCGCGCTCCACCACCTCTAGGTGACCATTGTGGAACGGATCGAAGGACCCCGGAAATAATGCGATGCTCATCTCATCGATCATCCTTGGCTGCTGAAGCGCTGGAAATGGAGAAAGTTGGACTGGACTGCCCGGTCATTCTACTACTCCCATCCCTACCGGCGCGTCTCGTTGACAAGGTGGAATCTCACCGCTGACGAACCGGTCTCGAACTCCGTCCTGCCCTCGCTCCGCAGCGAGACTCGTCGCCCGGAGCAGGTGCACTACAGCCGAACCGTGACGCCTTACCCTTATCGTCTCCCAGCCAGCCCCGATGGGTAGCTCGCGATCCGATTCCAAGACAGCGAACCGCGCTCGCAGTCCGCCAAGCAGTCCAGCCCAGAGGTCGAATACGTACGGGGGATCGCAAAGCGCCAAGTCGAACTGGTCGGGTAGGTGAATGAAGCTCATCACGTCCCCCGCGACGATACGACAGGCACTGACGGCTCGTTCGCCCGCGGCGTTCACGCCAGCCTCACCCTGGCGCTCATCGACCTCTGAGATGACCAGGTTCATGTGGGACGACACCTTGGCCACGTTGGAACGCAGCACGCGAAGCGCACAAGAGTCCTGCTCCACGAAGACAACACTCCGAGCCCCCCTGGAGAGTGCCTCCAGTCCCATCGCTCCCGTCCCCGCAAACAAATCCGCGACCCTCCAGCCAGCGACGCCACCAATGCTCCCCAACATGTCAAAGACCGCCTCGCGAACCCTGTCGCTGGTGGGCCGCTGCCGCGAGCTGCGCGGCCTATCCAATGACCGCCCCTTGGCCATTCCCGCAATTACCCGCATCACTCGACCATACCGCGACCACACGCGCCACGAGAGTCAGAGGCTCCCCACATGTCCTACGCCACCGTGGAACGGCATCTCGAGTGAGCGCAACGCAGGACGCGCGGTCCTAACGGCGGGCAAGCAACGGTCACTGGCGTTCTAACGCCGCTGACCTGCGACTTGACGCTATGGCATGAACCGTTGTGACAATACTCGGTTGCCACAACTCGACCGTTGGTATCACGTGGGACGAGGCATTCCGGGGTTCCGAGCTGTATCCCTTGCGCAGTCACCGGTCTTACCATCAAGCCCACAGATAAAGCAGCGGTATTGATGGAAGGCCCTCACAATCCCACGTTGACCAGAGTGAACTACTCGGCCCTGAATGGCCGAGTAGTTCACGGCGTCTCGCACTTGACGACACCTCCAATGAAGATCGTACGAAAGGGAAAAGGTGGGAAACAATGAATACGAACAGGTCGAAAAGGCCACCCGTGAAACGCTTGACCGTGGTGCTGGCGAGGTCTAAAATTTCACGCGTGTCGCCCTGTCGCACGGTAGACGGTAGATCGCGCTGGTGAATTGGGATCATGGTCAACCTCGCCCACGGTCCCGGTCGTCGGCATTTACGCGACCCGTCGCCCGCACCTCGAGGTAGTCGCGCGGATCTCCAGGCGGACATGAAGAGTCCTCTCAGGACCCTCCTAGCTGGCACCCTATGCGCTCTGGCACTCCTCACGGCCGGGTGCTCGAGTAGCCCTCGAACAAGTAGTCATTCTTCGCCTCGATATCCCGGCGCCGAAGCCGGTGCCTACTGCAAGAACCTCCAAGCGGGCCTCAGGTCCCAGGGCAACTTCACTCAGATATCGTCCCCCCAGGCGCAGACGTTCTTCTCACGTCTCAACCACGACTTCGCGAAGGCCGTGAGCGAAGCGCCAGCGAGCCTGCGCTCCGCAACACAGACCTTGGCCGACACCTATCGCCATCTTGGCCAGGAGGTCGCCTCACACGGCTACAAAGGCTCGTACAACGAAAAGCTCCAGCCAGCGGTCGCTGGGTTCCTGAACGAGGCGACCCCATGGCTGAAGGCGCACTGTCGTGGCTATGGAGGGCCACCAATGACCACTCCGGCGTCAATCACGCCTCCAGCGCCTACAACGACAAGTCCGCCACAGACACCAGACCTCTTCGTCTCAACAGGGGCGACAGCCCCACCGGGTGCTTTGTACTCCTGGCCACAGTTTCCAGCGGGTATCCGCTTAGACGACAACGACTGGATCGCAGGCATCACGTGGACTGCGAGCCCGACCGGCGCCTCTGGAACAGGGACCTCCTACACCGACCTTTCATGTGCAGGCCCGGCCGCTTCCTGCCCTCCGACCGTAGAGGGAACCGTCAAGCTGAGCGCTACTCAACCCGAGACCTGTACCGTGCACTTCGCTGATCAGAGCACAGACGCACAGAGATCCGAGCAGGCGCTCGTCTTCGATCACCTCCAATACACGCTCACAAGCGGGCCCAGCGCTGGCCGGGTCTACACCTTCTCCTCACCATGCGCGCTGGGAGCTCCCCAGTCACCCGGGCGCTGCCACGCCTCGGCTCTCTCGGCACAAACGCTCGCCCTCGCATCAGGTGGCGCAGCGGGATCCTTCGGCGGAGCGTTCAGCCTTACCAACCGCGGCACGGTTTCTTGCACGCTTCTTGGTTACCCAGGAATGCAGCTGCTCGGGGCTGGCGGGAGACCGCTTCCGACCACCGTGATACGCGGTCACTACGAAGTGGTCGATTCCGTGACGGAGCAGATGGTAACCCTCCCTCCTGGCGGCGAGGCTCGGTTCTATTTCATGTACTCAGACGCGCTCGGCGGGGGTTCGCCTGCGGTTTGTCCGAGGACATCTGCGGTTGAGATAACCCCGCCAAACTCCTACCACTACATAGTCGCTAGCGCTGACATCGCACCATGTGAAGGCCGGGTCTGGGTCTCCCCGGTAACTACCTCCACTCCGTTCCCACTAACGAAGGGCTCTCCTTGAGCCATCAGCATGCACGCTGGTCGCCCTTTCCCGCTTGTTGACTAGGGAGCCTGCCACCCACTCTTCGCACTTTTGAGCCCCAATCGACCCTCTGACGCTCCCCGCCTGTAGCGGCATCTGCACGTACAATCCACCACTTTTCAGCATCGCTGTGCTTGGCGATCTGTTGGTAGATCAACGCCACGCAATAGGACGACAAGATGCCGACCCAAGCACAACCCAAGGATGGCTTCGTGATGCTGAGGGGCTCGCTTTACACACTTCGACGCCGCTACGGGAAGCCGAACTGCCATTGCGCGAGCGGTGATGTACACGAGAGTCCAGCGCTCGCGTACCGAAGTGCCGCCAGGACCGGGACGCTCAGCCTCACTGGGGCTGACATCGAGGAGGTGAGGGCCGCGCTCGCCCGCTATGACCTTGCCCGAAGAGAGCTCGACTGCTCGCTGATGCAGGCATCGTTGCTCCGCCCGCGGCGAGTGTTTTGAGCACGCCCCAGAAGGCCTGGGGTACGGTGCTCGACACCGTGAGCTCGCGCGTTCACCGCGCCATCCTTTGGGCTGTTCTGTGAGCTCATGTCCGCATGGGCGCTTGTAACCGCACAGCGCTCCATCGTCTCGATGGTAGACGTGATTGGACCCGTCCACTCGAGGTGCGCACGGTGCCTACCACCGCCTCGTCCGGGCTGTCGACCGCCACGCTAAATGAGCACGGGGAGACATTCAACGTGAGCACGGCCGGCACCAACGCCATGGCCACATTGTGCGTCGCCTCTCGTTCCTGTCAAGGCCGAAAGTCCAGCATGTGAGGGTCGTCTGCGGCCTTGACAGTTTCCTCGTCGGCGACGATGTGGGCGTCCATGCGATGGATTCCATCCTCGCGCTCTGTGTCGTTGTCGTGATCAAATGACCTGTCGCTCAACACGGGCTGGCTCCTGGTCCCTCACGGCTTGCTTCTTCGCACTCGCGAAGCTCGTGGTCGCGCTGGTGCCTGACCCCTCTCGTGTCACGCTCTACCTCGATGACACCTTGTTCCACCGAACGGCCCGAAGGTGGAGGGAGCAGGAGCTGGCGTGATGCGCTGAGATCGACGAGAAAGCGCGTCGGGGTCGCGCGCGGCCTCAACCTGGTGGTGCTCACCGTCGGGCTCCAGTTGAGATTGCCTGGCATGACGATCTCGATCCCGGTCAACCTCCGCCTGCACCGAAAGGACGGACCGACCATGTTGGCCCTCGCGGCCGAGATGATGGCCGAGCTCGCCGGCTGGTTCCCCTCGACGCGTTTTGTGCTCTGTGGGGACGGAGCCTATGCCACCTTGGCCGGAAACCACCTCGCGCACACCGCAGTGGTCTCGCGCATGCGCCGTGACGCTGCGCTGTACGAGGCGCCGCCGTCTCGGACCAAGTGCGCGCCAGGCCAAAGAAGGGCGTATGCATCGACGCAGCGGTGCAGCTCGCTAAGGCCGCTACAAGCTGCCAGGTGGTGGAGCTCGACTGGCGGGGCCACAAGGTGACCAAGTTGCTCTCTCGAGTGGCCTCTTATGGTACCGGGTCCACAAGGACGCGACGGTGCGCCTCGTCGTCGTCGTGACCCTACCGGCCATGAGCCTGACGACTTCTTCTTCACCACCGACCTCCAGTGAACCGGCTGAGGTCGTCGAGATCTACGCCGGCCGCTGGTCCATCGAGCTTTGCTACCGTGAGGTGAAGCAAGGTATCTGCGGCCAAGAGCCCCAGTCCTGGAAGCTAAAGGGTCCCGAGCGCGCAGCTGGCCTCGCCTTCTGGCTCTATGGCGCGGTGTGGGTCTGGTATCTCAAGATCAGCGGGGAGCGCCCGCGCTTCGTGATCAAGGCGTGGTACCCAACAAAGGCGACCCCGTCGTTCGCCGACGCGCTAGCCGAGCTCCGCCGCTACCTCTGGC
>JAJZXF010000049.1 GCA_021802485.1 Actinomycetes bacterium
ACACGTCGGAATCCCATGGCTTTAGCCGTGGGAGGAGGTCAAGTTCTTGGCTAGATGCCGCGCGTGGTGGATCGGTTGAGCGCGAGACAGTCCAGGGCCAGTTATTACGCATACAGGTTCCTATCCAGCGCTCTGCAGGTGGTACCTTCGGCTGCCGAAGAACCCATTGCGAAGGCAGCTGGGTATATCACCTACGCACTGAAGCCCCGTGAGAGGCAGGTTGTGGCCGCGAACATCGAGAGGGTGCTTGGCAACCGCCTGGAAGGTGTTCAGGGGCAGTGGTGGGTGCGCCGAGCGTTTGACTCATACGCCCGTTACTGGGTGGAGTCTGCCCGGCTGAGGAGCGAGGCGGCTGTCGATCTAGATACACGCATGGTGTGCAGTGAGGGTTGGGAGCACCTCGTCAATGGGATGGCACGTGGCAACGGAGTCGTGATGGCCCTGCCCCACCTTGGGAACTTCGACTTCGGAGGGGCATGGCTTGCAACGGTGGGATATCCGATGACCACGGTCGCAGAGCGTCTCGATCCCGCAGAGCTCTTCGAGTGGTTCGTGGCTCAGCGCAAGAGTATCGGGTTGGATGTCCATGCGCTCGGCCCGGAGTCCGGCTCTGTGCTGCTCGAGGCTCTGTCGAAGGGTGGGTTGGTCGGTCTCGTCAGTGACCGGGATATTGTGGGCAACGGGGTTGAGGTGGAGCTGTTCGGTGAACCAACTACACTTCCCGCTGGTCCAGCGGCCCTTGCGCTCAGAAGCGGTTCCGTGCTCCTACCAGCCGCCGTCTACATGGACGCGGGGGGCAGCCATCGAGGTGTGATCCTTGCTCCACTGGATACCAGCCGCAGGGGCAGGTTCCGCGAAGACGTCCAAAGGGTTACGTGCGACCTGGCCGGGAAGCTGGAAGAACTGATCCGCAGAGCTCCGGAGCAGTGGCATATGTTTCAGCCTGCGTGGCCCGCTGACCGCCCTCTGGAAGGCCGCGACCCGTGCGAGCAGAAGGCTGGCGGGTCTGGTTGCGGATAGCTCAGGTCTGCCCGTACAGCCTTACACGTCCCGGAGGCGTCCAGGGTCAGGTAGTCGGCATCAGTGAGGCACTAATCTCCCTTGGCCACGATGTCGAAATCATTGCTCCTAGCGATGGCCTCCCCGTAGGAGTAATGCCTATAGAGATCTCCGAACGCGTAATCCCGGTTGGTCGCTCACTTCCCGTTCCCGCGAATGGCTCCGTAGCTCCGCTAGCGTTGACTCCAGCTTCGTTGTTCCGCGCGCAAAGAGCCTTGTCGGCTGGTAGGTATGACGTGGTTCATGTTCATGAACCCCTGGCTCCTGGTCCCGGTTTTGTTGCTTTGCTGGGGCGCGCTGCTCCGATGGTCTGGACCTTTCACCGCTCTGGCCGGGGAGCTGCGTACCTGCTGTTCGGGCGCGCAATCCGACCGTTATTGCCGCGGGGCGTGCGGCGATGCGCGGTCTCTGATGCAGCGCGACTCACTGCTGAAGATGTCATCGGGGGCTCATGTGAAGTGTTGTTCAATGGAGTTGATGTCGAGCGTTTGGCCCATGTGGAACCCATTTCGGATGGAAGGCCAGTAGTTTGCTTCGTCGGTCGTCATGAGCAAAGGAAGGGGCTAGCGACACTGCTCGAGGCTTTTTCCCTGTTGGAGCAGTACCCAGAGATGCGGGAAGTTGATGGTGGGGTCAAGGGGAATGGGGCGTATAGCAGGGGATTGGTGCGGGATCATGCGCCGAGGTTGTGGGTCATTGGGCAGGGTCCACAGACGATCGCGCTTCGCAGGAGGTGGGCGACAGCTGCGAACGTAGAGTGGCTTGGTGCTTTGAACCGAGAAGACCTGGCGTCGAGGCTGGCGGGGGCCGATGTGCTTTGCGCCCCGTCACTGCATGGAGAGTCCTTCGGCGTAATCCTGCTCGAAGCGATGGCCACCCGTACAGTGGTGGTTGCAAGCGACATCACCGGATATCGGGAGGTAGTCAAAGATCTCGGTGTGCTTGTGCCTCCAGGCGACGCAGAGGCGCTTGCTGCAACACTCTCAGCTGTCCTTGCAGACGTGAGCATGCACAAAGGAGCTGCGTCTGAAGAGCGGCTTGACGCCGCGACTGTTTATGCTGGCGAGCACTCCTTCATGGCTCTGGCACAGAGGTATGTGAAGATATATTCCGAACTGCCTAGCTCGCGTGGCTGAGCGCGTTATCCAGGGAGCTCGCCTGCGTCGTGCGAGCGAAGCTGCGGCCTTCTCCCCATGCCCTTATGCTGGTTAGGATGGCACGGCTTCCGAGAGTTCAACTCATGCTCGTAGCGCTCTTTGCCGTCGTGTTTGCCGTCATATTCGCAGTTGGTGTCGCGGTCGTTCCAGTTCTTTCAGCGCTCGCAGTGGCAGTACTTGCCAGTGCAGGTCTTGTCGCTGCGACATGGTGGTTTGGTCCAAACCTGCTTGCGAACCTGCTCCGGGCGCACAAGGCATCTTCGTCAGATGAACCGCGGGTACACAACCTCTTGGACTCGCTCTGTCTCACTGCAGGGCTGGAGAAGCCCACGGTGCTGCTGGTCGATGCGGATGTTCCAAACGTCTGTGTCATCGGCACTGCACGTGGAAGTGAAGCTATCGTGATCACGCGGGCGCTCATCGATCTACTGGAGCTAATAGAGATCGAGGGAGCCTTGGCGCGTGCGCTGGCTTATCTAAAGCAGGGTGACGTAGCTCGCGATACTCTTGCAGCGCTTACCGTTGGGTTTCCTGCTGGGATAACCCATTTGGGTACGGGACTTGTGAAACACTTTGCTGGCGGTGAAGAACACGAAGCTGCTATTGACATTGCTGCGATATCGATCACACGTTACCCGCCAGGTCTTCAGAGAGCGATCATGAAGATGGCGGTCGCATCAGTTTCGCAGGCGACCCCCTGGCCCCTTGCTTGGCGGGCAACCTGGTTCTTGTGGATGATCTGGCCGACGGTCCCGCCCGCAACTGTTCCAGGCGTCGACGCTCAGGACGCCCTTCCAAGGACTGCAAAGATGCGCATAGACGTTCTCGCGGAGTTGTAACCACGAGCGTTCACACACGAGCGTGCTCGTGTGTGCAAACATTGCCAGAAGCGCCCTCGCCAAAGCGTGTTGACGGCTGGCTCGCTACCGTTGGGCGAAGCCCGAGAAGCCACCTTTGTCCCGTCTCGATGGGAGATCTGCCACTTGAGACGCAGGTTGGGCAGGCAGATACAAGCGCGAGGGATCTCGTATTTTGAAGGCATTGGCCAAGGGCCGTAGGAACGGTAGAATCGCTACCGTGGATAGCGATTCCGAGAGATCAGGCTCTGGTGGAGATTCCCACTCCCGATCAGCCACGAGTGCCCCGCAACCTTCTTCGGCGGCAGGACGCCATGTAACTGTGCTGGCTGGCACGAAGGCATCCCGGACAGATAGCACGGCCAGCGGGGGAAAGCCGTCTGCTGGCGTGTCGACCGGGACAGCGAAGGTCAAGCGGGGCTTAGCAGAGATGCTCCGTGGTGGCGTCATCATGGATGTCGTCGACGCTCAGCAGGCCATGATCGCAGAGGACGCTGGTGCGGTGGCGGTCATGGCGCTCGAGAGGGTTCCAGCTGACATTCGAAGGGACGGCGGCGTTGCTCGAATGAGTGATCCGGCGATCATTGAGGCGATCCAGGATGCGGTGACGATCCCGGTGATGGCTAAGGCTCGCATAGGTCACTTCGCAGAGGCACAGGTGCTCGAGGTCTTGGGGGTCGACTATGTGGACGAGAGCGAGGTGTTGACCCCTGCAGACAATCAATTCCACATCGAGAAGTGGTCCTTTACGGTGCCGTTCGTGTGTGGGGCGACCAATCTCGGCGAGGCACTGCGGCGGATATCAGAGGGAGCTGCCCTGATCCGCTCCAAGGGGGAGGCGGGAACGGGGAACGTCGTCGAGGCAGTCAGGCACCTACGTGCGATCCTTGCTGAGATGGACGCGCTGGCAAGATCTGAGCCTGCGTTGTTGCGCGCAGCTGCAGAGAAGTTCCGGGTGCCCGAGGATCTGGTAGCAGAGGTGGCTGCTACGGGCCGCCTGCCAGTGCCGCTGTTCTGTGCAGGAGGGTTGGCTACTCCAGCTGACGCAGCGCTGGTGATGCAACTAGGAGCCGAGGCTGTCTTTGTCGGATCCGGGATTTTCAAGAGTTCCGATCCCGCCAGGCGCGCCCGGGCGATAGTGGAGGCGACTGCCCATCCAGACGAGCCCGCGATCCTGGCCAAGGTCAGCAAGGGCCTTGGTGACGCGATGCAAGGTCTCGAGATCGCGGATCTGGATGTCAAACTCGCCGAGCGTGGGTGGTAGGCCAGCGGGTCGCGTGGCAACGGCTCCTCGGCCCATGTTGCTTTCGCAATTCTTGCGTCTCTCGTCGGTATCGTGAAAATCGGGATACTTGCACTACAGGGCGACGTAGTTGAGCATGTTAGAGCATTCGAGGCCCTTGGCGAATCCGTGGTACAGGTGCGGTCTGTTCCTGATTTAGCTGGGTTGGACGCCCTGGTTCTGCCCGGTGGCGAGTCGACTACGATCTCGGTACTGCTCGACTCATCCGGTCTTTTCCACGCGATATCGGGTTTGCTGGCAGACGGACTTCCAGCGTTCGGGACCTGTGCCGGGATGATCCTTCTATCCCGTGCGACAATTGGTGGTCGGGCTGACCAGCGCTGTCTTGGCGCGATAGACATTGTGGTGAGGCGGAATGCTTTTGGGCGGCAAGTCGAGTCGTTCGAGCGCGATCTGCGAATTGAGGGAATGAGCCCGGACTGGTTTCGTGGTGTCTTCATCAGGGCGCCAGTGGTCGAGGATGTCGGTGATGGGGTTGTAGTGCTTGCGGAGGTGGAGATGCCCTTGGCCCGAGGTCGAGGTGAGCGCACAGGAGCTGTTGGCAGCGGCGGAGTTATCGACCGGCAAGCCTGCAAGCCCGTCCTCTGCCGTCAAGGGTCGGTGATGGCCGCTGCTTTTCATCCTGAACTTGCTGGAGACTTACGTCTTCACGAGATGTTTCTATCTGTGGTCTCGCAGCCGCAACCGCCGACTGCGTCAAACTCGCCATGCAGTTCCGGCATTTCCCGCGGTTCTAATGTTTCACGCCAACGGGATCGACAGGATCTTCCGTCGAGCGGCGCTAGTGCCCCAGGCTTGTCCGGATTCCCAGAGGCCAGATACTCAGAGAGGCAAGGTTAGATGTCGGGACATTCCAAGTGGGCGACTACCAAGTATCGCAAAGGCGCCCAGGATTCCGCGCGCTCCAAGCTCTTTGCGAAGCTTGTGCGTCAAGTCGAGGTGGCCGCACGGGAAGGCGGAAGTGATCTCACCTCAAATGCTACCCTGCGGACGATGTTCACGAAAGCTCGTGAAGCATCGGTGCCGATGGAGACCATCGAGCGGGCGATCAAGCGCGGAACTGGCGAACTCGAGGGGGTCCGTTATGAAGCCATCTCATACGAGGGGTACGCACCCGCGGGAGTGGCGGTGATGGCCGAATGCCTGACCGACAACCGGAACAGGACAGGGGCCGAGGTTCGAAGTTTGTTCACGCGAAACGGGGGTTCTATAGCAGAACCAGGCGCAGTTTCTTGGCAGTTCGAGCGGAAGGGAATCCTTGTACTGTCCAAGGAGCGCGGCGAGGATGAGGTCATGGAAGTGGCACTCGATGCCGGAGCAGAGGATCTCAGCGATGGAGACGATCACTGGGAGGTCACGTGTGCTCCGGCAGATCTTTCTCGGGTGCGCGAATCGCTTGAAGCGGCAGGGGTGGAGGTGCGCTCGGCCGAGCTTACTTTCGTGCCAACCACCACGGTCCTTGTTGATAATGAGAGCCATGCGAGAACAGTCCTCCGGCTTGTGAACGCTTTAGACGACCATGATGACGTGCAGAACGTCTATGCGAACTTCGATATACCGGACGCCATTCTGTCAAGACTGGACGCCCAAGACGCCGCCTCACCCTAAGTGGCTAAGGATGAAGAGCGGAACTTGACGTGTCTCTCATAGCTGAACCGGAAATAAGGAGCGCTAAGCGCTCTGCCCTGCGGGTTTCCGAGCCTCGCGACGTCGCCGCAAGGGGACATTGGGACTCCTGTGGAAGGAGCGCCGGTTTCCGCAGGCCGGTTGCTTTTTCAGAAGGTGGCCCTGCTGCGGTTCAGACGTTCATCTTGAAAGCGCGTACGGCGCTGTGAGAGTCGTGTAGACTCGAACGAATGTTCGTGTTAGGCATTGACCCGGGGTTGTCGCGGTGTGGCTACGGTTGCGTGCAAAAGGTTAGAGGAGAACTTGTTGCAGTTGCAGCGGGAGTAATTGTCACCTCACCATCGGAGCCATTGGAGGAGCGGCTTGTCACGTTGTACCACGAGCTGGGAAAGCTTGTGAAGGAGCTGGCCCCAGATACGGTGGTGGTGGAGCGAGTTCTCTTTCAAACGAACGCGCGGACTGCGATGTCGGTCGGGCAGGCGAGCGGCTTGGCTCTTGTGGCAGCCGTTGAGGCTGGATGTAGTGTGGCACAGTACAGTGCAAACGAGGTGAAGCAGGCGGTGGTTGGCTACGGCGGTGCGACAAAAGCTCAGGTCCAACATATGGTGACAAGACTGCTCTCGCTCGATGAGGAGCCTCAGCCTCCGGATGTCGCAGACGCTCTCGCGCTAGCGTTTTGCCATCTTACGACGCAGCCGCTCCATGAGTCGGTCCGTCGAGCGCTTTCCGGCCAATCGCGCAGGACGCAAGGTCAATCTGTGCTGAAGCCACCGGCCGAACGGCGGTCGATAGCACCCTCGGTGCGTTCAAACGCCTCGGGCGGTACTGGGACCCACGATCGAGCGGGCCTTTTCCGAGTGCAAGGTGCCGACGCAGCTGAGGTACCCGGAGAATGATCGGCTCGCTTCGGGGAGTGCTTTCGTCGAGTAGCCCAAATGGTGAGATAACAATTGACGTTGGGGGGGTCGGGTACCGGGTTCAGGTTGGTCCGGCACTACTTTCGCGCTCTGCTGTTCTGGGTGAGCAGGTGTTTGTCTACGTGTATACCCATGTGCGTGAGGAAGCCATCGTTCTGTTCGGGTTCGCTGAAGCGGATGAACGTGCTTGCTTCGAGGTGCTGCTGGCATCCCATGGAGTGGGTCCGTCACTCGCTTTGGCAATATTGTCGGTGCACGCCCCGGATTCCTTGCGGCGAGTGGTTTTCGAAGAGGACCTGGATGCTTTGACGCTTGTTCCAGGCGTGGGACGTAAGACGGCGGCCAAGCTACTCATAGACCTGAAGGCGAAACTCGACCCCCTAGAGTCCGCGGCCCGGGTTGGGGGCCTGCAACCGGCTTCCGGCGGCGTGCTGGCTGAGGTGAGGGAAGCACTGTCCGGTCTTGGCTACTCACCGGATGAGGCTCGTATGGTGCTGCGATCGCTTCCGAAGGAAGGCTCAGTTGAAGAGTTGTTGCGCATCGCTCTTGGCCAGCTTGCGAGGTCGAAATGACCGATGCACGGCGCGAGGTGCTGCTCAGCAAGGGTGCTTCGGAGACGACCTCTGACAGCCAGATCCGTGCGGTGGATCCAGTAGCAGATGCGTTGGATGACGTCAACGAAGTCAGTCTGCGTCCGAGGAGGCTCTCTGAGTTTGTCGGCCAGCGCGACCTCACCGAGCACTTGGAGATAGTTCTCGAGGCGGCTCGCAGGCGCTCGCAGCCCGTGGACCACATGCTCTTTGCTGGGCCCCCCGGGCTTGGCAAGACATCTCTTGCATCCATAGTGGCAGCAGAGATGGGAGCTGGGTTGCGAATCACCTCTGGTCCTGCGCTCCTCCGTGGAGGCGACTTGGCGGCTATCTTGACAGATCTCCAGGAAGGAGATGTGCTCTTTATAGACGAGATCCATCGGTTGTCCCGTACGGTAGAGGAGATCCTCTATCCAGCGATGGAGGATTTCGAGATTGACATCGTGCTCGGTAAAGGGCCGACAGCCAGGTCGATTCGGCTCGACGTGCCACACTTCACGCTGGTTGGCGCCACGACGCGGACAGGTCTTGTCACGGGACCATTGCGTGAGCGTTTTGGGTTTGTTGCCCGTCTGGACTATTACCGCGAGGAGGAGCTCGAGGCCATCGTGAAGAGGGCAGCAACAATCCTTTCCGTGATGGCAGATACCAGTGGGGCGAGGGAGATTGCTAGGCGGTCGAGGGGAACGCCAAGGGTTGCGAACCGACTGCTTAGGAGGGTCAGAGACTTTGCCGAGGTGCGTGGAGAAGGCAGGGTTGATGGATCAACAGCGGTGGAGGCGCTCGAGGTGTTTGGGGTCGATGCGCTTGGCTTGGACAAGGTGGACAGGGCACTGCTTGAGGTGCTGTGTAGAAAGTTTGGTGGGCAGCCAGTTGGCCTTGTCACGCTTGCTCAATGTGTAGGCGAGGAGCCTGACACAGTCGAGTATGTGTACGAGCCATTTCTCATCCAGCAGGGGCTTATCATGCGTACGCCAAGAGGCAGGATCGCTGCACCGGCCGCTTGGGCACACTTGGGGTTAGAGATTATGGCGCCTCAGGTAACCGGCGACGGGCAACTTGCTTTAGAAGGCTTGGAAACTTGCTCGGATGCAACGGACGAACCGGGGGAGTGACTCAGGCCGGAATAGGATTGCGATCGAGCGGAGTGCACGATCCGTTGCGCCAGTGGGCCGGCGCTGACAGCCGCTCTAGATCTGATATGGGCGGGTCGAAATAAGTGGATGAGCACTGGGGCCGGACGTTCCCGATCTCGCTACAAGATAATCCCCGACCAGCTGGTTTTGGTGGCATGAGGTGCGCGATTGCAACTGAGGTCGCATCGCGTCACTAGAGATCGCGATGTCTGGTGACGTCCTTGACCCGTTCCACGCAAAGGGTGGTGATCGCAGAGAGCTTGTTTGTCATCGTTGTGAGCTTGTCTGTGCCGCTCACGTCCCCGAGAGATAACGAGAGTTTCTTGTACGTCTTTTCAAATGCGCCTGTGCCGATGCAGTAACCCGCCGCAAGTCCGGCCACAAAAATCAGACAGCGCTGCATAGTTCCCTTGTCTAGTACGTGTGGCGAAAGAGTGCGAGCGCGACGAGTTGCGCGTTGCCTCGACTAACGAGGTTGTTGGTTCACTACATCCGCGGGGGGAATGCAGACAGCGAGGATAGCTGTGAAACACGCGAAGGTGAAGACACTCGCAGTAAGTGCGCTCGCCCATGTCATGTCGAGGAAGAAGAGGCGTTGCAGTATGCCGACTAGCACAACCAGAGCAATGCTCCAGAGCAGGACCTTTTTGCGGATCGGGGACAATCTAGTTAGCTTAAACATAGGATCCCAATGTTAGTGGAGCTGTCTTGGGTCCGCAACGCGTGCTTCCAGGGGGAAATGATTGGTGATTCAACCGAGGCTCGTATTGGTTGGGTTTGTGTCGACAACGGGAAGGATTTCGGCGGCAGTGGGTGCGGTTGTAAGGTCTCGACGGCTGTACAAGGTCCAGGCAGTGTGTAGTTTCGGCAAGAGCCCCAGCAAAGGTTTCTTATCTGCAAAGGTGCTCCCATCTGGTCCCATCTGGCATGCCATCGTGACGTGATCTCTGCGAAGCCGTCGGCGACCTGGGGAGCCTCGACGGGTTTCGTGGATCGGTATCCGATCAGCGGATCTTGTTCGCGCACATCCGCAGGAAGGGCGACGCCTCTAGCCAGATTGAAGGTGCTCGTCGGAGGAGAGTATTTGCAATGCCTGGTCGGCATGGTTGCCCATGTGAACCTCATCGTGAATGATCCCGAGGATGGTGCGGTCGCGGGCGATCACGAAGGTGCTGCGGCGATTGAAGAGCGGTCCTGGTCGTTTGACGCCAAAAGCCTTTGCGACAGTTCGGTTGACATCAGATAGGAGTGGAAATTGGAATAAGTGCTTTTCAGCAAAACGCGCTTGGCGCTCGACCGGATCGGCGCTGATGCCGAGACATGTTGCGCCAGCCTTCTTAATCTCGATGTAGAGGTCCCGGAAGTGACAACTTTCTTCGGTGCAACCGCGTGTAAAGGCACGGGGATAAAAGAAAAGCACTACCGGACCGCCGCTCAGCTCCTCCGAAAGTCTGACTACCCGGCCGTTGTGATCCGGCAGTTCGAAGTCTGCTGCGACGTCGCCAACTCGCATCTTGCCAGCATACAACCATGTAGCAGCGAAGTCCAGGATATCAATCGCGGTTCTTGCTTCGTGACTGATCGTGACGGTGAGATGAAGTCGATGATTGGTCCCTGAAATCCTGGTAACCTTCGAGAGATTCCGGGGTAGCTCAACTGGCAGAGCACGCGGCTGTTAACCGTGTGGTTGAGAGTTCGAGTCTCTCCCCCGGAGCTGGTCGGAGCGTTGTGCCAGAGACCCTCCGGGGCCCGTAGCTCAGCGGTTAGAGCGGAGGACTCATAATCCTTTGGTCGCAGGTTCGAGTCCTGCCGGGCCCACACAATAAGAAATACCTGGTAAATGGCTACGTATTGACATTCCGTATCCCGCTTGAGTGAACCTGGGACAAGACAGGCTGTCCGATACCGAGGATTGTTGGCGAGGATTGGTGCGGCGAGCCGTACGGCTGTTCACAGAGATTGAACGTACGTATTCGGTAAACCAGGGGGTAGCTGGGGCCGGATGAGCTGGAGCTTGCTGAGAGAACTGCCTGTTTGACAGGGCTTTGTAGCGGACTGGACACGGTTCGCTGAAGTTGGTAGTTTCACCAATGTGCTTTGCGCATCATGCCCGGTGACCGAGGAGTTGGCTGCGAAGGACGCTGCTATCAGCGTCCTTCGAGAAGAGAATGATGTGCTGCAGGCAAAGCTGGCCGCACTGGCGCAGATCGCGTTTGGCGGCTCGGAGCGTCGTAGCAGCGCCGGGCGAGACGACGATGCGGGCCTCGGTGATCTCAACGACGAGTCCTTAGGTGACGATGAGGACAACCAGGATTCTTGCGAGCCTCCCGGACCACCAGAGGACAGCGAGAATGAAGCTCGCGACAAGCGCCGTAGAGGCCAGCAGCGAGGGAGCACCGGCCATGGCCGGGGCCGCTACGACCATCTCGAGGTGAAGATCGTCTTTCACGACCTCGACGAGGACGACCGGCGGTGTTCGATCTGCGGGTCCATCTACGAGCAGATCGCAGGTGACGAGGTGTCGAGCGAGATCACCTGGCGTGTCGTGGTCCACCGCATCGAGCATCACAGACACCGCTACCGACGTAGCTGTAGCTGTGAGGCTTCTCCTGTGCTCATCCTCGCACCGACACCAGCGAAGGTAATCCCGAAAGGCTTGTTCAGCGCCTTTGCGATCGCGTCTTTACTGGTGGACAAGTTCGCACTCGCTCGCCCGGTCAACAAGATCATTGCCTCGCTTTCCATGCAGGGACTTGAGGTGTCGCCGGGAAGCCTCGCAGGGGTCCTCGAGCGGGTCGGGGTGCTCCTTGTCCCGCTGAAAGATGCGATCGCATCCCATGTCCGTTCCGCTTCGTGGTGGAACTGTGACGAGACATCCTGGGCATGCTTTTTCGATCCCGACGCACCACAGCGCGCTGACGGGCGCAAGCGGCGTTGGTGGCTGTGGGTCGCAAAGGCCTCCGATGCAACGGTGTTCGTCGTGGTTCCATCCCGAGCAGCAAAGGTCTTGGAGACCCTCTTGGGCTCCGATGACACTTCGATCTCAGGTATCGTCTGCTCGGACATGTACCCAGCCTATGGATGTCTCGACTCGCTCCGCTTTATCCACGCATGGTGTTGGGCGCACGTGAGACGCCACATCATGCGAGCAGCCGCGTCTAAGAAGGGCCTTGAAGCTTGGCGCGAAGCCTGGCTTCAAGACATCGCTGCTATGTATGCTGGCTGGCACGCTCGACGAGACGGGACAGACGACGGGACCGCACTTCTAAGCGCTCTCGCTTCTATGCGTGATCGTCTCGACATCGAGCTCACTGAGACGCTGGCCCCCCGTGCAAAGAAGGTCCTCAAGATGATCGATTCCCACTGGGACGGCCTGATCACCTTTGCATCACATCCTGAGATCGCTCCTGATAACAACGCAGCTGAGCGAGCGCTTCGCCCAGAGGTGCTGTTGCGAAAGAACTGTCGCGGATCAGGATCTCCTTTTGCAGCTGATCTCGCAGGGAGTGCCTTCTCAGCAATAGCGACTGCAGCGCAGTGGAACCTGAACCCCCTCAGCTACCTGAATGCCTATCTTCGTGGATGCGCTCAAGCGGGAGGAGACGCTCCAGACGACATCGCAGCGTTCCTGTGCTGGTCTGCAAGCCCAGAGGATCTCGCCTCTTGGCGGGCCCCGCCACAGTGACGTACCGCTATGTCGGCCGGGAGCTCAGCGATGCTGACCTTGAGATGATCCGTGCTATCTGTGCAGATCCCAGCTACCCGACCCGGGCCGCTATCGCCCGGGAGTGCTGTCGCGCACTTGGATGGGTCGGTGCTGACGGGAGGCTGAAGGACATGTCCGCGAAGGTCGCCTTGGCGCGCATGGACGCTGACGGGCTCATCTGCCTGCCTCCACCCACCGCCAAGGTCACCCGGCCATTCCGCCACCTTGAGGCCACTATCACTCCCGGGCCAGATATCGCCTGCTCGCTTCGTGAGCTCAAAGAGATCGAGATCGCAGTTGTCAAAAGAGCTACCGACGCGTCAGCGACATGGAACGAGATGATCAGCCGCTTCCACTACCTCGGCTACACCCCGGCCTCGGGTGCCCAGCTACGCTATCTGGTCATGACCGCAGGCGGGGCTCCTATAGCCGCGATCAGCTTCGCTGCTTCTGCCTGGGCGCTCGAAGACCGTGACAACTACATCAGCTGGAGTACAGAGCAGCGCAAGGCCCGCCTGCATCTCGTGGTTGGCAACCCCCGCTTCCTCGTCGCACCTTGGGTGCACGTTCCCCACCTCGCCTCCCACCTGCTTGGCACCATCACCCGCAGGCTCCAAGACGACTGGCAGGCCCGCTACAGCTACAAGCCAGTCCTCGTCGAGACCTTCGTAGAGGTCGGTCGCCACCGGGGCACCTGCTACCAGGCGGCAAACTGGATCCGGGTCGGTCGCACCAAAGGCCGTGGCAAGCTCGACCGCTATAACAACTACGCACTCCCGGTGAAAGACATCTACCTCTACCCCTTGGTGCGAAACTTTCGCCGCCAGCTCACCGCACCCCTGGGCTGAGTAGGCACCTGGAGGGAACTCTGTGCCCTGCGACAGGGGCCTACTTCACCGAATACGTACGATTGAACCATGATCTGCGTGTGAAGCCGCTCTCCTGAGCGTGAGCGCCAGCCTGGCGCAAGGCGTGACTCGCCGTGCAAGTGGAAGCCGACTGATTCGAAAAAGGCTACTGCGGCTTTATTTTCCCGGATGGTCTGGAGGTGGCAGCCGGGTGAGCCGAGGGAACGCAGGCGCTCCAAGTGCAAGGTGACCAGTTCTCGGCCAACGCCATGCCCACGCGCTTCGGGCAACAAGTCGATGTGCAGGTGTGATGGCCACCGGTCGTCCAGCAGATTCTCTGTGGGGAGTTTTCGTTCGAGAAGGATATCGATGATGACATCACCTAATGCATGCCAGAGGACTCCTGCTGTACCTGGCTGGAATGCCAGCGCTCGACGGTAAAGATGCGGCCAGATCGTGGTGACAAGGCTGGGGACTGCTCGCGTGTCAACGCAGCCAAGTAGGTAGCCGATGACTTTGCAACTATCGCCAGCGTCATCGTGGTTGGTCTCCACCACTAGGGCAGACTCCGGCTCACGGTCGGTCCAATATCCAGTGAAGACATCGGCAAAGCTCTCGCGATCTCTCCAGAGCCAATCCACGGGGTCACCCATGAATCCTGTCAGGTGGCAGATCGCCCGTACTGCGGCGCGATCACGCGGCTCGTACGCGCGAATATGCATGGTGGAATTATGTGAGAACCGTCAGGCTACAGGGTATCCGATCTCTTCCAACCGGGCCCGTATCTTCTCGGTGCTCGTGAAGTTTTCATCGAAGTTGACCCGGACCCGCTTTGTCGTAACATCGACAACCACGTCTTGTACTCCGGTGGCGGCGGCAAGCTGTGTTTCTATCGTTGCCTTGCAGTGCCCGCAGGATATGTCGGGCACCAGGAGGTCACTAGATGCCATTGGTCGGAAACTCCTTTCACACTAACTGTATCGGTTGGTTATCGGATTTCGATGGTGTCGTCTCGGCGAAATTCTGGTCGTCTCTGGTTGTTTCTGGTCTTGAGCTGGTTTGTACGGCTCAAGCCGGGGGATTCTGACGTGTCTCCCTGGCTGTCTCTTTGGGGATCATCAAGCAGCCTCCGAAGCTGTAAGCGAACCACAAACAGACGCCGGTGGGGGGATAGTCTTACCCTCTTCGGGCGAGGCGCTCCATCGGAGCGCTTGGAAGTCATGCTCTCGTGAATCCGCATCGCCGAACGCCGACCAGGTGGTCCGCTACGGCCGACTCGCGATAACTCCGCGCTGTATCCGGGGGCCCTCTTCGGCCGCGCGCCGAGGTCTTGACGCGGTGGTGCAAACACACCACGGCGTCCTTGGATGAAGTTTCGTGCCCCCACGAGGTCGGGGGCATCTGTGTCTCCTGCTGGCTCCACGCAGAGCCCGAGGAATGTCGAGAGCACCGCCTTGTTTGATGAGCAGTGCTGCGCGTTTTCGCAAATGCACAAGGGTGTATCACTCACGCTGATCTACTCCAGCAGGGCTTGTTTGACGCCACGGCGAAAGTCGGGGGCTTGCGCTCGCGATTGGGTCAGAGCTTCTGAACCTTTTCAACCGGAGCGCATTGGCTACGACGGATACCGACGACAAGGCCATCGCAAGTGCAGCGAAGACAGGTGGAAGAATCCCGAGCGCTGCCAGTGGGACCAGCGTTGCGTTGTAAGCAAAGGCCCACCCTAGGTTCTGCCAAATGATGCGCCTGGTGGCCCTCGACAGTGCGATCGCGTCGGCAATTGCCGTTGCATCGCCATGGACGAGGGTTATGTCCGCTGCTGCCATCGCGGTTCCCGTCCCGGTGCCTATCGCAATTCCTACGTCTGCTGTAGCGAGCGCGGGTGCGTCATTGATCCCGTCGCCAACCATCGCAACCTGGCCGTGCCGATTTTGCAACTCCAACACGAGGAGCGCCTTGTCTTGGGGCATCAAGGGTGCGTGGACCTCGTCGATGCCCACCTCTGTTGCAACTGCCTCTGCGACACGATAATCATCGCCGCTTGCGAGCACAACGGTGATGCCGAGTTGGTGGAGCCTCCGTACTCCCTCGGCGGCATTAGGACGTAGAGGATCTGCGATACCCAGTACCAGCTGAACACACCCGTTTGCCGCAACACCCACCAGGGTGCGCGCAGCGTCGGCCGCCCCCAGCGCAGCTGTGTCGGCGGACGATATTTCTATCCCCGCTTCTTTCAACCAAGACATCGAGCCGATTTGAAGGAAATCATCCCCGACAGTCCCTGATACCCCCCCGCCTGGGGCTGCCTGCACGTTTCTTGCTGCTAGTGGCTGGATACCAGTTGAGGCTGCTGCTGAGACTACTGCCCTGGCCAGCGGGTGCTCTGAATATGACTCGACCGCGGCAGCTGCAGCCAGAATCCGGGACATATCAGCGGGTGCAGCGTTTTCCACCTGAACAATCTCTACGACCTCGGGATGCCCTAGCGTTAAGGTGCCTGTCTTGTCGACAATCACCGCGCCGATGTTCTTGATGCGTTCCAGCGCCTCACCGCCTTGGACGAGCAAGCCCCGTTTTGCACCCTGCCCAGTGCCCACCATCACCGCTACGGGTGTGGCTAGCCCGAGAGCGCATGGGCAGGCGACGACCAGTACTGCAATTGCCGGGATCAGTGAATGCACAAGTGAGTGGCCGCTCGCAGCCCAGCCGGCGAAGGTGATGCCGGCCGAAGCGAGGATGATTGGGATGAAGACCGATGAGACGCGATCTGCAAGTCGTTGGGCGGCTGACTTCTCTGCTTGAGCCTGCGCTACCAGGAGCAGGATTCGAGCCAGCGTAGTATCGGCTCCAACATTCGTTATGCGCTCGACGATCGGGGATAGGCCGTTCACGGTGCCGCCGGTCAGCTTGTCCGCATGGCGCTTTGATGCTGGCACCGACTCCCCGGTGATCATGGACTCATCTACGAGAGCGTTGTTGCTTAGCATGACGCCATCGCTCGGGACTCGCTCACCAGGACGGATGACGACGAGGTCTCCGGGTTTCAGGTTCTCTGCTGCGACATCGATATAGGAAGTCGAGTCGATCTCATAGGTTGAGGAGCCAATGGCAGCCGTCCCCGCCTCCGCACCAACCGTTCGTTCTTGCCGCAGGAGGTGTGCTATTTCGGGCTGGAGGTCCGCAAGCCCTTCAATCGCTTCCCCTGCTCGCGCTCTTGCCACAATCTCGAGGTACTTTCCAATGGCCACCAAGGTGACGATGAGCACAGCGACGTCAAAGTAGATTGGCCTGCCTGGCAGTCCAGCAGCCGCGACGACCGAGTAGACAAGCGCGACGGTTGATCCCAGTGATACCAGGGTGTCCATATTGAGGGATCCATGTGCAAGGCCGCGCAGCGCCCCGTGGTGGAACACCCATCCGACAACTGCCCAGACGGGCAAGGCTAGGGCGAGCTGCACCCAGGGTGACCAGGGTGCAGCCGGAAAGCCATAGGCTGCGACCATCACACCTGCAGAGCCTGCAGTGCCCATAGCGAGGACGGCTCTCCTGTGGGCAAGCTCAACTGACCGGCGGCGCTTGCGTTCAGCGGCCCTCTTGGCTGAGCTTGACGCCAGCGGCGCTGGTGCCGCTTTGTACCCTGCGGTGTGCACGGCATCCAAGAGGGCTGAGACGTCCAGCGCCACGCCGGCCTCTGGAAGAACTTCAGCGGACTCGGTCGCCAGGTTGACTCGTGCCGACTCCACGCCGTCGACCTTTGCGAGAGCCGTCTCGACGCGACGAACGCAAGAAGCGCAGGTCATGCCGTACACCTCGAGCGAGACAGCGTCGTGTTTTGCGCCTTTGCCTGGCTCTTTCGTAGATACTGTCTTGACGTTCGTCGCTACACCAGAATTCCGTACCGACACCTTAGTGAGACCGATCGGACTCATCGCGCGCCTCCGGGGATTGTTCGCTGCGTTTCCCTTGCCGACCTTCGGAACGGGGACTGGGCGCGACGGGCCCCGAGGTTGATGCGGCTGCGTCGACAGAGATGGTGGGGTCCGCGAGGTGGTGGAAGCCGGTAAGGCCCGAGTTGAATTGCAACGCCTCAAGCAGTTCGTCGATCTTTTCTCGTCCCTGGCCTGTTCGGATTGCCTCTGAGACGCAGGTCTCCAGGTGGTTTCGTAGCAGGATACGGTTCACCTTTTCGAGAGAGGCCTGAACGGCAGATACCTGTTTCATCAGTTCTGGGCAGTAGCGCTCCGCCTCGACCATGTTGACGACGGCTCCTAGGTGCCCGCTGATGGTCTTCAGACGAGCAAGCACATCTCGCTTGTAGCTCTCTATCATCTGTTCTCCAAGGATCATGATACCACCCGACCCGGGGTGGGGTATACGTCGCGGTCAATGATGCTCAGCTTGGTACTGCAAGGTCGCCTCGAAACGGGCCGTACTCGTTCAGGAGCAAGCTTCAGGTCGATCGTCGCGGCGGGAATCGTGATGAGAACCACCGCTTGATCGTTTTTCAGGCAGAGGTCTCCGCCACGGCGAAGAACTGCACCAGGGTCTTTAGTATGCGGGCAAGACGGTTGCCGCTAGGGCTCGGGCAAGGCTCCAGCAGCTCCGAGCGCGGTTATCTCCTCCCGCGAGCACTTTGGTTCCTTTGGCGGCGTTGGACGAACGACCCTGAGCATTCTGCCCTCCCACGGCCAGGAACGGACGTGATCTCGATGCCATCCGGTGAGCTCGGCGAGTGGCTACGTGGAGGTTTGATGCCGGTGATACAGGGTGCGAACCCGGTTAGCCAAGCGTTGGCCGCATTTTGGATGTCATCGAACGGTTGGTGCTGGTGTGACTTTGCATCCGGGCGGGATGCGCCAGGTCACGCGGTGCTTTCGTGCAATTGCGCTGCCGCTTCGCGTATAGCGGCGAGGGAATGCTCTCTCGTGGTTTGTGAATCGCATTGCAGGCAGCCATTGACGTGACGCCAAGAGCGCAAAATCCGCGTCCCTGCTTTATTGAGGATGATGGCAAACGAGCTTGCGTCGCGATCAACTTCAATTCGGAAGTATGGCTGCCACATCGTCAGTGCGTTTCCTGCGTCTTTCAGCCTTCTGCGGAACCGTTTCTTGCTTGGTTCGAAGAACCAGGTGCTGTGGCATGAGCGTACAACTAGTACGTCGCCCGCAGGTCCGGTGATCTCCTCTGCGCCGATCTCGCGGAGTTGCTGGTCGCAGTGGCCTGGGACAACGGAAAAGCCACCCTGCTTGGCATGTCTCGGAGCCAAGGAACCCCTGGCATCGCTTGCGGTCATCTTCCACGTGCTTGCAATGGGACAGAGCCCCATGGCTTCCATGGCTTCCATGTCTTCTAGCATGCGCCTTTGATTGCGACATGTTATGCACGGACGCGTTGCGATTGTGTGATAACTGCAGTCCTGTGCAGAAGAGGCGTGCGTGCGTCATTCGTCAACCGGTCGAGGATTTGCTTTGGGATCAGGTTTTCACTCTTGCCTGGTGACAGGCGTGCCTTGGTATCGGTCGTCCACCGTGCCTGCCGGAATCGAGCCCAAGTGGCCAAAGGACGCCTTAGGGCGTTCTCCTAGGCGAAGTTCTCCATCGCTAGCGGGACTTTCCGGGCTAGCTGATTGAGCTGCTCTCAGACCGGCTCAGAACTTTCTTCGAAATAACCCCCTGACCAGCGCGTTTGTCCTGGTTAAAGGCTCGCGATTTGTCGTAAAATAGTATATTACCTAATATATGGCTTCAATCATCTCCAAGAAGGTCAGCGGGCACACCTACTACTACCTGGTCGAGTCCGCCCGGGTAGGTGGCAAACCCCGCATCGTCTCCCAGCGCTACTTGGGCAAAGCCGAGGATATCGAGGCAGCAACAGCAGGTGCGACGGTAATGCCGGATCGGACCCGTCACCTTGCCTTTGGCGATGTCGCAGCAGTGTGGGAGATGCTACGGCGCCTCCGGGTCGCAGAGATCATCGACGAGGTAGTCGGTCAACGACGCTCCGATGCTGGGGCATCGGTTGGTACCTACATCGCTCTCGCAACCTTGAACCGTGTCGTCGACCCGTGCTCGAAGCTCGCCTTTGCGCAGTGGTGGGCGAAGACTGCAGGTGATCGGTGGCTGCACCTTTCACCGCGAGCGCTCGACCACAGGCGCTTTTGGGAGGCGATGGACGCGATCGGCGAAGACGACCTCAAAGAGATCGAGCGCCGCATTGTCTTGGCCATGGTGGATACGTTCTCGGTTGACCTGTCCGGTCTCGTACTCGACATGACGAACTTCGCGACCTGGATCGACTCTGGGAATGACCGTGCTCCGATCGCACAGAGAGGACACTCAAAGCAGAAGCGCAATGACCTACGTATCGTCGGTCTCGGGCTCGTGATTTCCACCGACGGCGGCATCCCCTTGGTCGGCCATGCCTACCCGGGCAACTCACCTGATGTCACCCAGTTCGCCCCGATGGTCAAAGAGCTTGTCAGCCGCTTCGAAGCCTTCGAAGCCGAGAGAGACGAGAATACCTTGAGCGATGCCAGCAAGCTCACCCTCGTCTACGATGCAGGACAGAACTCCGAGGACAACTACGAGCTTCTCGATCACTCGGTGCTGGGTGTGCGACAAAATCGTAGGTGAGAACTTGACACTCGCTAATCTTCGGCCTAATCTGAGGGTATGGCTACTCTCAGAGGAGGATGTTGATGAGTTCGAACCCGAGCCTGACCGATCTCGAAGTG
>JAJZXF010000050.1 GCA_021802485.1 Actinomycetes bacterium
CCCCACCAGCAAGCATCGTCTCTGCAAGGGACACCATCACGCCTCCGAGCATGAGGCCGCGTCTGCGGCTCTTGAACGCAGGTCCGCCGCCGTCGATCGCGGCTGTGATGCCGAGCAGCTTGTCGAGCTTCGCCACGAGATGAAGACCCGCTCGTGGGGTGATACGACCGTCTGGCGCGCCGAGTGTCACCTTGTGCTTTTTCTTCGCTAAACTTGTCACCAGACAGGTGTCCTTTCCCTGGGATCATGGCTTTCTTTCTGACCACCATTTTACCAGGTGAAGGGCACCTTGTCGCGTATCGAACGGGTGTTCGTGGGTGCTTACTCGCCGATCTAGGTCAGAAGAGACCCCCCTCTGCAGGTGCGCGCCGGTCGCCGTGGTCGGACGGCATGGTGCGTTGGCATCACCCGGCAGGGCCATGGGTATGCTAAGGTATGAGCATGCTCGTTCGTCGGCTCCAGGTCCTCATCGACGAGGACCGCTGGGCACGCCTCGGAAGCGAGGCCAGCCGCCGCGGTGTGGCCGTGGCCGTGCTGGTGCGCGAGGCGATCGACGAGCGGTTCCCGGCACTAGCCGAAGAACGCCGAGCCGCGCTGCAGGCGGTCCTCGATGCGGAACCCATGGACGTTCCGGAGCCGGCACAGCTGCGCCAGGAGCTGGACTCGATCCGTAGCCGCCGCTCGGCGTGATTCTCGTTCACACTACGATCCTCGTGTACGCGTTGGGAGCGGACCACCACCTGCGCGTACCTTGTCGTGGGCTCCTCGAAGGGGTCCGTGACGGTCGTGTGCGAGCCTGCACCACGGTGGAAGTGCTCCAGGAATTTGCCCATGTCCGCTCCAGGCGCCGGCCTCGCGCTGAGGCCAGCGCCCGTGCCCGGGAGTATGCGCTGGGCTTCTCGCCGCTCGTTCGCCCCGACGAAGACGACCTCGTGCACGGCCTAGAGATCTTCGAAGCGACCGCCAGCCTGGGCTCGTTCGACGCCGTGCTGGGCGCCTTGGCGCTCCGCCGGCGCTGGGCGCTGGCCTCAGCAGACCGGTCGTTCGGCGATGTCAATGGTCTCCGACACCTCGATCCGTCGTCGCCCACCTTCCTCGACGACCTCGGCACCGCCAGCTGACCACACACTCCTTCCGACACAGCGGGCCCACGCGAGCTAACGCGGTCAGCCCGATCGTGTCAGCCAGCAGAACCCCCAGGCTCCACAAGACCTGCGAACCTCCCCGCCCTGACGGACGGGGCTTCTACCCCTGCCGTCTGGCTTGGTTTGCCTCACATCGCGCACGTCACGCCACCGCGACCAACGGAACTCGCTCCAAAGAGCTGGTGGATGAGTTTGCTAGCTTTGGCTTGCCAAACAGGGTCTCCCCCACCGAGGCCTGGCTCTGGGCGCTACTCAGGGTTATGGCCTGTCGGCACTGCACCATACGGTGTGTGTTGTGCTGATCAGGTGGCAAGCGCTTGTCGTCTCTGAGATAAAATACGTGACTCGGATGACTACATCTGCTCCTATAGGGACATAGCCCCCCATGTATCGCCTTTTGGAGGATATTGATCGCTCCTAGGGCGTCTCGGTGACAGGTGAAGTTGCACACCTTGCACCGGTAGTCCCGCCCACATGGTCGGTTGCGTGCTCCACACACAGGACATGTTCTCGTCGACCCGAACTTGTTCAGGTACTCGATGTCGCGTCCGGTCTTCTCCGCGAGGTAGCGCACCTGGGTTCCTCTCGACCACTGCGAGAGCTGCTGGCGACCATGGCGACCCCATACGACGCTTCTGCTTGGTCTTGTGCTCGACGCCGCGCACATCTCCTATGACGGGGTGTGCGGTGGTGTGAGCGATGACGTGGTTCGAATAGGTACGGCTCAGGACCACCAAGAAGGACTGATGAAGTGGGTCATTGATCGCCTTGGCTATCCCGATCAACCCTCTGTCCCTCCAATTGTTGGGACAGCCATGAGGAACCATCCAGGAGTGGGCTTGGCGGGTTGGCGCCGTGTGCTGGTGTTGACCTGAGTTTACGCGAGGTTTGTCTCCTAACAGTGTAAAGGTTCACGTGGAGGATGTCGATAACATCGTGAAGGTCATTACTGGGGAGTTAAATCACAATTCGCGATTTTGCCCAACCACCACCAGTACATATTCCTGGTAGGAACGAGTGCTTTGGGATGTATCGGCCTAACGGAAACCGCCAGGTGAGCGGGGCGTAGGCATGGATGTTGATTTGGCGATGATCACTTCGAAGTTGGGCCGGGGGATGGGACGGGTGCGGTTGCGGGCGGTGTCGTGGCTGGTCCTCGCCTTGCTGGTTGCGGCCACGGTCGGGTCTTTTGTCTTGTCGCGTGGCGTAGTGAGCGACCAGGAGCGCCGTCTGTTGGCGGAGCGGACGCTTGAGGTGCGGGCACTGCTGGACAATTCGATCGGAAGCATCAACTCTTCCTTGCAGGTGCTGGGACGTATCGGGGCGTCCCCAGGCCCGGTTGCGGCCTCGCTGTTCTCGCAGAGTGCAGACCCCTTGGTCGTCGGTGCCACGAAGGCGCTGGGCGTGGCAACGAACAAAGGGAGCGGCTTTGTTGTGGTAGCTGCGGTCGGTGAGGGTCCGGTTATCGGCAAGCTGCTTGGCGGACCGACGGCCTTACTGGCGGCCCGGGCGGTCGCGTTGCCAAAGTCCGAGTTGGTGTCCAACGTGATCAGTGACGGGGGCCACACCAGGCTGATGTTGGTCCAGGCGGTTCCGGGAACACGGGCGGTTGTCTACGAGGAGTCCCTCGTGAATCAGAGCCAGCCAGTGCCGTCGACACCGACGTCGCCGTTTCGTGAGCTTCGGGCAGCGGTGTACGCCTCTCCTAGGGCGGACCCTGCCCAGCTGGTGGTTACGAACGACGCACACCTGCCGGTGTCGGGAAACGTGGACAGACTTACGTTCGCCGTGGGCGCGGACCGATGGTTGCTGGTCGTGGCGGCTCGCGGGGCGCTTGTCGGATCTCTGGCAGCGGAAGTTCCATGGTTGTTCTTGGTTATCGGGTTGGCCATAGCGTTGCTCGCGACTGCAGCGGTCGAGACCCTGGGCCGACGTAGGGATTACGCACTCAAGCTGGTCGCCGCGCGCACCAGCGATCTCGAACAGACGCTTGGCGAGCTGGACGAGACCCGGGCGTTCCTTGAACGCCTGCTTACTGCCGGACCGGTTGTCGTGGGTCGCAGCCAGTTGACGGACCAACTGGTTACCTACGTGAGTCCGAACGTGGAGCGGATCATTGGGTTTACCCCCGGCCAGATCGAGTCGCCCGGTTTTCTGGCTGACCACATCCATCCCGACGAAGCGGCGGAATTGGAGGCGGCGATGGCGCGCCTCGCGCTAGGTGCTTCGACCCTCGAGAGTATCGAGTGCCGGCTTCGGTTCGCCGACGGCGCCTACCGATGGATTTCTGCAGCCCTAAGTGCTGAGGTCGACGATGACGGAGCGGTGGTGGCTGTGCTCGCATATGTTGCCGAAGTTGATGCCCGCCACCGGGCCGAGGACCTCCGCCTAGAAGCGCAAGAGGCAGCTGAGGCCGCGAACGAATCGAAAAATGAGTTCCTTTCCCGGATGAGCCATGAGCTGCGTACTCCCCTCAATGCGGTGCTCGGCTTCGGGCAGCTCCTTGAGATCGAGCCCCTTACTGATCCCCAGCGCGACTCGGTGGACCACATCCTCAAAGGCGGACGTCACCTGCTTGACCTGATCAACGAGGTTCTCGACATCTCCCGTATCGAAGCTGGCGAGTTGTCGCTGTCGCCGGAGCCGGTGTTGACCGCTGAGCTGGTGCACGAGGCGGTGGACTTGATGCGGCCCCTAGCTGATCAACGGGCCATTCATGTGGCGGTCGACAGCTCAGGGGGGTGCGACTGCTACATGCTCGCTGATCGCCAACGGGTCAAGCAGGTGCTGTTGAACCTGTTGTCGAACTCAGTCAAGTACAACCGGCCCCGCGGGAGCATCGCGGTGTCTTGCCGCCAACATGACGGCTCCCGAGTACATATCAGCGTGACTGACACCGGTATGGGAATCCCGGCCGAGCGACTCGGGCTGCTTTTTACCCCGTTCGAGCGGCTCGGGGCCGAACAGACCGGTGAGGAAGGCACTGGCATCGGAATGGCTCTGTCCAAACGCCTTGCCGAAGCGATGGGGGGAACCCTCACCGCAACCAGCACTCTCGGGCAGGGAAGCACGTTCACTCTCGATCTACCTCAAGTGGAAGGGCCAGTGGATCGCTACGAGCGCCTCAGCAGCGGGATCCCACCCGCCGCCGAGCGCGTAGAGCGATGTCCGGTGGTGCTGCACATCGAGGACAACCCATCGAACCTCACCCTCATCGAGCGAATCCTGGCCAAGCGGCCCGGTGTTGAACTGGTTGCCGCTACGCACGGACGCCTTGGTCTCGAACTGGCCCGCGAGCACCGCCCAGCGCTCGTACTCTTGGATCTGCATCTGCCTGACATGGGTGGCGAGCAGGTACTGCAACGCCTGCGCGAAGACAAGAAAACTGCGTCGATCCCAGTGGCGATAATCAGTGCGGACGCCACTCCCGGCCAGGTTCAGCGTCTGCTCAGTGCTGGCGCCGTCGCCTATCTCACCAAGCCAATAAACGTCCGCGATCTGCTCAGTCTCCTCGACGACGCGCTCAGCATCCGATGAGCACTCACCAGCCTTCACACGCCGACCCGCTCGTGCCGGGAATCCTGCCTTCGATTGCAGCGATCGGCGTGGTAGCCGACTCCAAGGTCGTCATCGTCGACGACAATCCCGCCAACGTCGCCCTGCTCGAACGCCTGCTTAACATGGCGGGGCTCCTTCAAGTGAACGGCTTTACTGACCCTCGACAGGCGCTGGACTACTGCGCGAGCTCCCTGCCCGACCTGGTGCTTCTCGACTTGCACATGCCTGACCTCGATGGGTTTGCCGTTTTGGAGGCTCTCAAAGACCTGCTTCCCAAAGACGGCTTCTTGCCGGTCTTGGTCCTGACTGCTGACGCGACCACCAAGATCAAAGAACGCGCTCTGGCTGCCGGCGCTAAGGACTTCCTAACCAAACCATTCGATCGCACCGAGGTCCTGCTTCGGGTCGCCAACCTGCTTGAGACCAGCGCCTTGTACCGCGGTGTCCAGCAACACAACGCCGAGCTCCAGGCCGAACTTGACGCTCGCGCAGCGGCCGAACGAGAGGCCGCTGCTGGAGACGAACAACGCCGAAACCGCGTCGATCAAGCGCAGGCTCCTGGGGCGCTAACCATGTTGTTCCAGCCCGTAGCCGACCTAGCTTCTGGCAATATCGTGGGTGCTGAAGCGCTCGCCCGTTTCACGTGCCAACCGCAGCGACCGCCAAACGAATGGTTTGCCGAAGCCGCCGAGGTGGGTCGGGGCACTGAGCTAGAGCTGAGAGCGATCGCTGCTGCACTCGAGCAGCTCGATGATCTCCCCTCCGGCACCTTCCTTGCTGTCAATGCCTCACCGGCCACCGCAATTAGCGGCCACCTCGGAGAGCTCTTAGCCTCGCATCCATCCGAGCGAGTCGTGCTTGAGATCACCGAACACACCCACGTCGACGATTACCAAGCCCTGGTCGATTCCCTCGCACCGCTCACCCAGCAGGGCGTTCGTATTGCCGTCGACGACGCCGGCGCAGGATACGCAAGTTTCCAGCACCTCCTGCGGCTCCGCCCCCATATCCTCAAGCTTGACATCGTGCTCACCCAAGGCATCGACACCGACCCAGCCCGCAGGGCCCTCGCAGCCGCATTCATCAGCTTCGCCGCTGAGACCGGCGCTACGATCATCGCTGAAGGCATCGAAACGACTGGTGAACTTGCTGCCCTCCAGCAACTCGGAATTCCCTGGGGACAGGGCTACCATCTCGCCCACCCCATGACCCTTCCGTTCCCCGCCGCGCCCCTTGTCGCCCCGGTTACATCAAACTACTAGCCCCTTGCCTAAGAAGTGTGCCACCGTTGCTCAGCGGGGGCGTCCTCTGAGAGCCGCGCAGGCCTGCCTTCTCGGAGTAAGCACGCGCCGGCCCTTCTTGGCAGCGGCGCTACCCGCACGCCGGCCCACGTAATTCGGTGATCATGGTTCGAGCAGCGCTCCATCAGAAGACCCGGAGGGGCCTGCTTCAGCTACTTTGACTTCGTCATGCCTGAGAGGTGCTGACGGTGTGTCTCCGGTCCATGGCCTCAGGGCGTCCCGTACCCTTGAGAACCTCACCCGCTCGTGTTCCAGCCGCACCCCTATTCCGTAGACGTCGCTGATCAAGTCCTGGTAGAGGGACAGCTCGGCGTCGGTTAGATGGGCAAGCGGTCGGCGGGCAGGGCTGGCCTCGGTGCTCCAGTGGTCCCGGTGGAACAGGAGCGTCTCGTGGTCCATCAGAATGGACCGGACTTGCGGCAAGTGGCCGCGCAGGCGGCTTAGGATGTCGAAGCCATAGGTGTCGATGTCCCCCCAGTAGATAATTTCGCGGTCCGCCAGCCACGGCAGGCTGGCTAGTCCCGACGACGCGAACCCGCCCCCGAATACAGCGATGCTGCGGGGGATGGGTGGGAGCGCTAGGTAGGTCACCTCGTTCTCTACGACGAACACCGTAGAGGCTCCAATGTCGATGTCGGCCAACTCGTTCTTGCGAAGCGACACCTCGCTCACTCCGGGTGGGAATCGCGACAGCTTTGGGTCGAGGATTCGGAACCGGATGTAGAGCGGCTTGTTTAGGAAACGAAAGCGCCGGGCGAACTCGGCCTCTGATGGGTCGACCCGCTCTGGCGGCAAGACTAAAGGAAGCAGTTCGGAGAGGAGCTTCTTGTGGCGTTCCACGAACTTGGTGTCCACTCCCTCGACGTCGATCTGGCGTACGTAGGTATCTCGTGTGTCGTGTCCCGCGATCCACGCGGCGGTGAGTAGTATCCGGGACCAAACGTCCCGATGTTCGAGCAACGCCAGAGGGTGATCGGCCGCCCACATCGACAACGATGGCATCTCGGATCTGGTAGTTGCCATCAACTGGTCCAGGATCCGGACCTCCCCTTCAGTGCCGAGCACTGAGCACAAGCTGGGAAAGTCGACGACTCGGAGGCGTGCCGGTATCCGGTTTGTCCCGACGTGGCGGCCGCCTACCGTGCGGTACTCGATCTGCATCGACCGGTCCGCGTCGGCTTCGAACGCGGCTGCCCACTTGCGTGCCTCCTCGAAGCGATGCAGTAGCTCATCGGCGTTTGGCCCCTTGATCGCAAGCACGACCGGCTCCCACGGTTCGCCGCGAGCGTAGGCTTTGAGGTACCGCCCTGAGTTCCAGCGTCGGCGGAGAACAGCTACCAGGTCGGCCACCTTGGTCCAATCCGCCCCTCTCATTTGGCGGGGCCCTCTCCGGATAGGACGGCAAGGTGTTGTTGCCTGCGGCGTTTGTACTCCTCGATAGTGAGAGTTTGCAGCCTGGAATAGCTCCCGCTCGGGTTGTCGACGAATCCAACTGCTGAGACGTACGGCTCGATTACGTGAATCTTCTGCAATGGCGTGACGATTAGGAGCTGCAGCCCGAGCCGGGTGAACAGCGTCAACGCGTACTGAGTCGACACCTCCGACCCTCGCCCGAAGGCTTCATCGATGACTACGAAACGGAACGCCTTCGAGCGAGCTGCCCCCCAGTCCAGCTTGAACTGGTAGGCCAGGGATGCGGCTAGGATCGTGTAAGCGAGCTTCTCCTTCTGACCGCCGGATTTCCCAGCTGAGTCGGTGTAGTGCTCGTACTCGGCGTCGTCGTCCCGCCACCGTTCCGAGGCCGAGAACAAGAACCACTGCCGGACGTCGGTGACCCTGCGGCTCCAGTTGCGGTCGACATCACTGAAGCCCTCCCTCCCCTTGAACCGGTCGAGGATCTGCTTCACTTGCAGGAACTTCTGCTCCGAGTATTGGTCGCTCTGGCCCGCCCCGATGACGTCGTCGGTGCAGGCCCGCAGTTCGGAGCGGAACTCCCTCACGTCCACGTTCGGGGTCGGCTCAGCGACCAGGGTAATATAGCGGCCCTCGTTGTAGTCGATGTCCACCAGAGATAGGTTTATGGTGCTGATTCGCTCGCGAATGAGCTGTTCCTGCTTGTTGAGTTGGGCGGCAAAGCTTGCGATGTCCCGGATGGTGTTCTGGTTGAGGTAGTCCTTGAATTCCTTCTCGAAGCGGGGGAGGTCATCGTCAGCGAGCCGCCGGTGCAGTTCCCGGTACTCGCTCGCGGAGGCGAGTGACACGTCGAAGTCGAGCGTCTCCTGCGGGTACCGGGAACGGAAGTCTGACATAGCGCCGACGGCGCGTAGGCTGACGCCGTTCTGGCGCTGCACCACCCGGATCCGGTCGCGTTCCAGCGTCTCCCGGGTGGCCTGCTCGATGGGGACCAGGTTGGAAGTATCGAGGGTCCGGCTGCTCAGCACCGTAGAAACCACCGTCTCGATGCCCGCCTGCGTTGAAGGCTCGATCTTGGTGGCCTCGGCGTCAGACAGAGTGTGATCGGCCTGTTCGACCGCTTCCGAGGCAGTTCTTTGCTCTCTTTCAAGCCCGCCCAGCTCCCGTTCAAGGGCATTGACCTCGTGCTCGGTCGAGTTGATCGACCCGGCGACCAGCGACAGCTCTTCGTTGAGGGCGGTCAGGCGGTTGGAAGCAGCGAGGATCCGGTCCTGTTCGTCGCGCAGGACGGCGATCTGTTTGACGAGCGTCTCCCAGTCGAGGTCCTCCCAGGACGGGTACTCCTCGAGGCTGGCAAGTGATTGCAGGCGCTCGCGGACAGCGTTGACGGTCTTTTTTCCTGATCCCACCTCTTCGGCCAGTTTGGTCTGGCGGCGGTGCAGCGTGGCCGCGTGGGTAATCATTGCCTCGATCTTCTGTCCGTTGCTCCAACCGAGCACATACTCCCGACGGTCGTCGATGCGCCGGCGATCGTCCTTCTCGTGCCTCTCCCGGTCCTTGACCTGACCAGCTCGGGTAACAGCCTTGGCTGCGGCGCGGAACTCAGCGATAGTCTCCACGCACGTGTGGTTGGCCCGTCGGCTGAGCTCGGTCAACAGCCAGGCCCCGAAGTCGGAGTCAGGCTTAACCTCCAGCATGTCGAGCAGCAGTGGGCGACCGTCTTGCCTGTCGGGTCGCGGGGCAGTCGTTACGTTAGCCGGGACCCGGTAGTAGACGAGACGGGTCCCAAGGTGGTGGTCGTCAACCCAGGTGGCGACCGTGTCGTAGTGGTGGGAAGCCACTAGAAGCGACAACGCGAAGTTGTGCAGGACCCTCTCGGCGGTGCCTTCCCATTCGCTTGCTTGGGCCCGCACCTGGATCAGCTCGCCAGCAAACGGCAGGCTGTCGGTGTCGAGCCCTAGATCTGAGCATAGCTTGGCCCGTAGTTGGAGGCTCGTGCCTGGGATGTTGGACGGGTGCGATCGGAGGCTGCGTAGCTCGTCATTCACCTCCTGGGAGTCTTCGTCGATCTTTCGTTTCTCGATCTCAATCTCGAGGAGGCGGTTTTGGGCGCTGGCCAGTTCCTGTTGAAGGTCGTCGTGACGGGCCCGGGCAGCCTCGTGGACGGCCGAGAATTGGGCACTGGTGCTGACGGGTTCGAGGTTGCACCTGGACAGCAAGTCGTTGAAGCGGGCCAACCGGGCCTGAAGGGTAGGTTTTTCGCTTTCCAGCCTCCCGATGTCGCGGTCGATTGCCGTCAACCTGTCCCCACCGCTGCCCGCGATCTCCACTCGGAGCTGCATCTCCTTCTCGCGAAGGGAGGCCAATTTGGAGCTGTTGGCCTCCAGCGTATGGACGACCTGCTCCAGTTGGGCGGTCAGATCACCGAGCTTGGCGCTGTAGAGTTGCTTGGCAAGGCGAGCGAAGTGGTAGGCGACGGCCTCTTGCTGTGCGGTGACCTCGGCCGCTCTGGCGCCGAGGTCATCGAACTCGTCGAGTAACACCACCAGCGGGCTCAGCAGTTGCAGTTGGTCGCGGGCGCGCACGACAGCCTCGTGCGCCCGCGTCAGATTCTCGAAGTGTTCGACCAAAGAGTCCATCTGGCCCTTGCTGTCGAAAGGCTCGAGCATGTGGCTACGGACGAAGTCGTTGAGGTTATCGACAGCCTTCATCGACACCGTCTGGTGGAACAGCTCCATGGCCTGTTCGGATTCGATGCCAAGACGTCGACGGAAGTCTTTTCCGTAGTCCGGGAAGGAGTCGTAGATGCGAACACCGATGTCTCGCAGCCGCCTGCGCAGTCCGGACAGGTCGGTGCCGAAATCAGAAAAGTTCGCGGCGATCGAAAGCTCAGTGTCAGCGACTGCATAGAAGCGCTCGGGCTGGCCGCTGTCGCGCGTCCGGAAGACCTGGGCCAGTGTGATCGTGGTATCGAAGTCGACGTTGGCAAAGATGCCGAGAATTACAGAAAAATTGCGGCCATCGCGTAACCCCACCGGCCTGGACGCCCCGGTCGTCTCGTTGCGCTCGGCTTTGAAGTGTCCTTCCACGTACGATTTCAAGTCGCGTTCGCGAGTGTCTGCGCCGGCCGCCCGGTTGTAGGAGATCTTGTGGGCGGGCAAAAGCAGGGTTGTGATCGCGTCGACGAGCGTTGACTTTCCGGAGCCGATGTCGCCGGTGAGAAGGGCATTGCGGCCGCCCATGCCGAAGGTCCAGACGTCTTGGTGAAAGGTTCCCCAGTTGTAGACCTCGAGGCGCTGCAGCCGGCAGCCGGGGAGGCGGTCGGGCTGAAGCTGATCGAGGTCCATCAAACTGAACAAAACCGACGACATCAGCCAGACCCCTGGTGGTCCAGCTCGTCGACGTAGGCTTCCAGCTGGGCGTCGAAGTCGGAGAGCCACTGGCCGTCTACGTAGGCTTTGATGATGCGTCGAACCTCGTAGAGGTCGTCTTGGCCTCGCAGCTTTCTGAGGAAGCTCATCTCCACCACCCGGTTTATGTGCGTCTCGATGTTGTCGACCAGGCGAGCTTCGTTGGTGGACTCTGGCAGGTAGAGCCGTAGCATTTCGACGATCTGGTCCCGGCTGAGCACCAGCCGGGTGTCAGAGCTCGAGGCATCAAATTCCGCTAGCCGCTTGCGCAGTAGGGCGAGGAGCATGCTTACGGGGAATGACAGCGGGCGGCGGGCGACTAGCCGAGGGATGTCACCCGCCTCGTCGTCGGAAGGCCTGCTTCGCAAGTAGGCGTAACCCTCCGCCTCGTCCACATTGACCTGGAGCCCGAGCAGCGCGACGTAGTCGGCCACCTCGCTGCGGTGGGCGAGTAGCAAGGCCCAGGGGCGCTCGTGGGTGTCCCGGTAGATCGGCCCCTTCAGTAGGTTGACCACCGCCACGGACAGCTCCAACCCGGCGGAGGTGCTGGCCCCCGGTACGCTCATTGGCCTCCCATCCGGTCCCGGGTGAACGACACTCGTGGCAGATCGGCAACCCGTTCGATTTCGACCTCCTTGTCCTCGGCAGACCAGGACAGTTGGTCCCGGTGCTCTCCGTCAAAGACGACGGCGATGCCCGGTTCGGCCAGCGACAGGTAGCCAACTAGCTCGGCCAGCCCTTGTTGAAGTGGCGAATTTGCGAGGACCGCTCGGAGGCCAACCTGTTCTTGCGGACCCAAGGCTTCCCATACACTTCCGGCCAGTTGGGCACGGTCGATGTGCGTCTGACCCAGGAGGGCTGACGAGTCGAACTCCTCGGACCCGACCGTAACGTCCGCGCTCTCGAGTGACACTTCGGACGGGCGGCGGCGCATGGGCCGTTCCATAGGCAGCCCTACAGTGATGCTCGTGTCGTCCATCTCCATCGTGGGGGCCGCGTCGGGGCTGTGGCGGACGGCTAAGGCTTTGGCTTCGATGTTGCGGAGAAGGTCGAACACCCGCCGGTTCTCAAGCCACACCTGGTCGTCGAGGAAGCGACGCAGCTGTTCAGAGAGGAGCCTCACTGTCGCTTGGGTGCGCTCGCAGGCGTCGATCCAGTCGAAGTGGATATGAGCCAGCCGCTCGTCCACCTCACCGATCTCCTCGATCTCGTGCAGACGATCGAGGAGATCGGTGAGCTCTGTCTGGCGCTGATGGGATAGGAGGAAGTCATAGAAGGCCTGGAAGCTGCGACCCTGGTCGGACTCAGCAATGCTGTTCCGACTGCCCACCGCGTCGTCCAAGAGGGCGCCTTTGGAGCCGGTCCACCCGGCTGTCCGTTCGCGGAGGTTGCGGTCGAGGCGACGGAAGTTCTCCTCCACCTGGCGGAAGTCGGCCAGAAGCTCGCGTGCCATGCGGGAGAACTGCTGGAACCGGTCCCTTTGTCTAACCGCGTCAAGCCGAACGATCTCGCCCCGTTCCGCCCGGGCGATCTCCTCGTCGATTTCGGCACGGCGTCGGTGCAGCTCGGCCAGGCGCCGCTCGGGGTCTTCCTCGGCACCGTAGACCATTTGGTGGAGCAGGTCGAAGATGGTGTTGAGGCGAGACTCGGTGCCGATGAACTCCCGGCTGCGCAGGTCAGCCACCCACATGAGTCCCTTCTCGACCGCTGGCGAGATGTCATATCGTGCCTCGTCAGAGCCCGGGGGGTAGAACTTGCGCAGCCAGCCCCGTTCCGGCGCGGCCCACTCGCCCAGGTACTCGGCAGCGGTCCTCGGGAACCGTTCCTCGCCGAGGCGTTGGTTCAGCGCGTAAAGCTCGTCATCGAGCTCTTCGGCAAGGTCGCCAGCTGGCACGTCGGCGACGTTGCGATCGATGAATACGCGGCTGAGGAAGGACATCACCAGCGCCACGTTCTGGGAACGCAGAAGGGACCAGGCAGGGTGATGGGCTCGGAGATGGTCAATCTCCTCGAAGGTCATCCGCCCTCGGTTCCTAAGACACGTCCCACATTGAGCAAGACCAAGAGCACTCTTTCGAGAATAGCAAAAATGACCCGAGAATAGCGAGAAGAGGGGTGCCGTTTGTAACACCGCAATGGCCTTGACCGAAATGGCGAGCACCAACCCTCAGCTTGAAGTTAAAGGCTCAGCGGATAGGTAGCGAGGTCGGCGACCAGCGGTTTCCATGGTCGATCAGCTTCGCTGTGGGTAGAAATACCGGGTCTTCCGGCATAAGCGCCGGTTGGTCACGACGAACATCTGTCTGCACCGCTGGCCGACGCGACGGCAAGACCAGGGACGCAGTCAAGCCAGCCGCAGCGGGGCTGGCTCATTCCCATTGTGACTGGCGACATGTTCCGCCACAGCTCGTCAAGGGTCGGGTCGTTGCCCTGAGCGGCCCTTGGCTGTGCCGCCCCTTGCGAGTCTCCGTGTGCGGGAGAACCTCCTTTTCACTCTCCAGCCGCTGAATCTTCCCCGAGCACGCCGTGTGCTCGGGACTCTGCGAGTCGGTGGCATCGCGACCTCCAGCGACGACTCGAGGACCTTCGTGGCTTGCTTGGTGTCCTGCCGTGAGTGGTAGCTCGGTTGGTGGGTACGATACATCTTGCGTTCGATATATCGGCTCGATATAGTCTGGAGGAGAGTCTAAAGGAGACCAACTGTACTAGATGCTTGAACTTGCGATACTTGGCTTACTGAAAGAACAGCCCCTTCACGGATATGAGCTGCGCAAGAGATTGCGCGATTACCTTGGGTTGTTCGCGAGCGTCTCCTTCGGCTCGCTCTACCCCGCCCTGGCAAGGTTGGAAGCCAGCGGCGCGGTCAGTGCGGTCGAGATCCAGCGCAGCACCGCCGGGTTCCCTATGACCGGTTCTCTGAGCGGTGAGCGAACCGCCTTTCGCCGAAGCCGAGCCGACGTGAACCGCCGTTCGCGAAGCCGCAGGGTCTACTCCATCACTGACGAAGGGCAGCGTCTCTTCGATGATCTCCTCTCCAGCGGCACCGAAAGCTGTGATGATGAACGAAGCTTTGCTCTTCGCTGGACCTTTGCTCGGCACCTGCGTCCGCAAGCGAGAATCGGACTTCTTGAGCGCCGCAGGGCACAGCTACTTCAACATCTCGCTCATGTTTGCTCCGCAGCGTCTTCCAACGAGAGCCTCGATTCGTATTCGCGATCGCTCATGGAGCGTGCTACTGAATCAACAAAGCAGGATATCTCCTGGCTGGACAGGATGATTCGAGCAGAGCGCACTGCTTCTAGTGGGGGCGCTTCGTGCGATTGACTCTCCCCCTCGGGACCAAGGAAGGCAATCATTCAAAGAGTAGTCACAGCGGCAATGGCGGTAATGAAGCTCTTGGCGCTTCAGTCCGGAAAAGAAAAATGGGACCAACCAATACGGCCGCACGCGGCCTCGAGCAATAATAAGAGGAAGTTCAACAGATGAGCCAGGCCAGATCCATTCGAGTAGCCATTGCTGGCGTAGGAAACTGCGCGAGCTCGCTTGTGCAGGGCATTCAGTACTATCGCGATGCAGACGGAGACGCGAGCGTGCCGGGATTGATGCACGTAACGCTCGGTGAGTACCACATCGGCGACGTGGAGTTCGTAGCAGCCTTCGATGTCGACGCCGCAAAGGTGGGTCTTGATCTCGGCAAGGCGATCCTCGCAAGTCACAACAACACGATCCGATTCGCCGATGTTGGCGATCTTGGCATCACTGTTCAGCGCGGGCCGACCCTGGACAGCCTGGGGAAGTATTACAAGACTGCGATTGAGGAATCCCCCGCGCCTCCGGTGGATATTGCGGAGGCTCTGCGGTCATCGGGTGCAGATGTGCTTGTAGCGTACCTTCCTGTCGGCTCCGAACAAGCACAGCGACATTATGCCCAGGCATGCCTCGATGCGGGAGTGGCTTTTGTGAACGCGATCCCTGTGTTCATAGCAAGTGATCCGCAGTGGGCCAAGAGGTTTGCCGATGCCCGGATTCCGATTGTCGGCGACGACATTAAGAGCCAGGTGGGTTCGACCATTGTGCACCGAATCCTTGCAAGGTTGTTTGAGGATCGCGGCATGGCCTTGGACCACACCTACCAACTGAATGTCGGTGGGAACATGGACTTTTGCAACATGCTGGAGCGGGAACGGCTTGAGTCGAAGAAGATCTCCAAGACACAAGCCGTTACGAGCCAGATCGAGCGAACCTTGCCCGCTGGTGATGTTCACATTGGCCCTTCGGACCACGTTCCCTGGCTGAACGACCGCAAGTGGGCCTACATACGAATGGAGGGAAGGAACTTCGGCGACGTGCCCTTGAACCTGGAGCTAAAACTTGAGGTATGGGACTCTCCGAACTCTGCGGGTGTAATCATCGACGCTTTGCGCTGTGCGAAGATTGCCCTTGACCGAGGCGTTGGCGGTCCGCTAGAGGGGCCGTGTGCCTACTTCATGAAATCTCCCCCGGTTCAACACCGTGACGAGGTGGCGCGCCATATGGTTGAGGAATTCGCCTCTGGCGAATGATCCCAGAGCATCGAACGGTCTTCGCTATGACGCGCTCTTCGGAGTCAAGAGGCGCCGTTGGTTGATGTGCTGAAGATGAATGTGTACGGTGCTACGGGAGGGGTGAGCGTCCCGATCGGCTGCCCCGCGGCGCTTATGGACAACGTAGCCCCTGCTGCGCCGAGCCGGACGTTGAGCCAGCCGTTGGCATGGAACGAACGCACCTGTCCAGGTTGCAAGACGCCTTCGAACGCAGGCGAAGACTGCGCGGAGTTGGTGGTCGATACAGCCACCCAGCAAGGGTGGGTCGCGGAGACCGTGACCGTGAAAGACCTTTGTGGCACTGACCAGGTGGCGCTAGTCGCACTTGAGTGAACCTTGGTGAAGGCCGGTTTGCTGATCGCTCTGGCGGGCTTGCGAGTCACGCTGGTGTGGGTTCTCGCGGTTGGCGATCCTGTCAGGTGAAGCGAGCGCAGCCATTGTGGGCGAAAGTGGTTGATCGCAAGGGCACCAGCTGCAAGGCACGTGACGATCAGGCAGAGCCATACCAACGCTCGCAGGACGAGCGGGGCCCGTTTCCTTGGTCGTCGTCGTGTAATTGTCGTTGCAAACTCAGGGCCAGCGCCGCCAACTACAGGTATCTCCGAGGTGTCTTGGAACGAGTAGATGGGGATCGCTGCGGTGTCGTCGAGATGCTGAGTGTGGCTCGCGTTTGAAATCGGCGGTTCACGGGAGAACGTCGCTTGCAAGACCCCGCCCTGTGCGCTAGCTGCTGGCGGGCGATCATGACCAAGGGAACCAGGCTGGATCTCGGGGTGGTCAGCTCGTGCGTGCTTGGCCTGGTCCTTGCCGCCCAGCAGGCGCAGTGTGAGCTCGTCTCCATCCAAGCCAAGCTGCCAGGCATATTGGCGCATGTACGATATCGTGGTGATCTGGTCGGGAAACCGCTCGATGAGACCATCTTCGAGGGCTCGGATTTCCGCGGGAGATATCCCGGTTTGAGCGTGGACTTCAGCCAAGCTCGTTCCACGGCCTAATCGCGCGGCGCGAAGAACCTTGCCGATTCCGGCTGCAGTTGCAGGCCAACTCTCTGCATTGACGCCATTTTGCGCGTGACGATAGTCTGACTGTCCCCCAGTCCTGGTCGTGCGGTCATGGTTGCGCAACTCTGCGACTAGCCTCCTGGTGCAAGGATACATCCCACCATCGCTTAGATGCAGGCATCGCGGGTTGCCGTTTTCCCGACATGCCACACGGCGGTTGTTGGAACCGATCTTAGCCGGACGCCGGGCCATCGGATTCGGATGCTGGAAGACTGATCAGTCGATCAAAGGAGGACACAAGACCCATGGCGCTCATAGTGGGACCGAGCGTGGTCTTGGCAGCTCTGCATCCGTCTCCACCGGTTCATTTGGGTGTCCTCTTGGGGGATTGGCAGCACGGTCCAATTGCGATTACCGGCATTGTGCTGGAGATTCTTGCCGCGACGTTGTACCTGCGCGGTGTCCATAGACTTGCCGCGCGAGGAAGGGTCTGGCCGTGGTCGAGGACCGTTCTGTTCCTGACTGGGATAGCGGTTGTGGCAATCGCTTTACAGTCTGGAGTCGGCCATTATGACGACTCAGTTTTCGTGGTCCACGTGGTGCAGCACTGGTTGTTGATGAGTGTCGCTCCGATCTTGATGGTACTCGGTGCCCCGGTCACTCTTGCGATTCAGGCGGCAAATCGGGGTTTTCAACGGCGGGTAATCTCTGTGCTGCATAGCAAGCCAGCAAGGCTGCTCTCTCATCCGGCGGTGGTGGGGTTCCTCAACTACGGGACCATGTACTCGTACTTCATGACGTCTCTTTACGCACTCTCGGTGGTGCATCCCCTCTACCATGACTTCACACACCTGCAATTCTTCGCTGTTGGGTATCTCTTCTGGTGGCAGGTGGTCGGGTTGGACTCTTCCCCGCGGCGCGCCAGCTTTGGTGTGCGAGCAGGTTTTCTGGTGCTCGGCGTGCCGTTCGACACTTTCTTGGGAATAGCTCTGATGAGCTCCAGGTACCCGATAGCGCCACAGCACACCGTTGCCGATACTCGCAACGGTGGTGCTGTGTTATGGATCCTGTTCGGTCTGACCATGATGGCAGGTCTTGGCGTCGTTGTGTACCAATGGATGAAGCAGGAGGAGCGTAGGGCCATCAGGGAGGACAGCCGGCTTGATGCAGCGAGGCAGCTGGCGCAGGGGGGCCTCAACCTTTCTGCGCCAAACGGTACAGAGGCGGCGAGCGGGACTATGACTAAGCCCGAGGGGTAGGGAGTGCTTGCCAACCGATTACCAGCCCAGCTGGCGCCAGGTCTCCTGTTCGTGCAGCGGAGTCGTGTACCCCAACTATCACTTGTGGCCTGCAAGAAGTAGGGGATGGAACGGGGCACCCTTCAGGAACCCTCGTCCTGGGATCCCCTCATCGCAGTACGGCCGAAAGCGGACCTAGCTCGGCGCGACCTGCCACCTACCACGCGTCCCAACTATCCCCAGCCGACGGGAGAAGATCATCTCCGAACGCCCGGTTCGAGCGCGCACACATTACCGACCGCGGACGTACCCCTATAGCCCGCTCGTCCGAAACTGGGAAGTCGGCGTTACGCCAGCCGTTATGCACTGCGCTTGGTGGCCGGGGTGTCGGTGGCGGTGAGGTGGATTCGCTTGCCATCGACAACAGCATTGATCTCGAGGCGGCCGCCCAGCGCTTCGACGTAAGCGGCGAGCGTCGAGAGCAGCATGTCGCCTTCGCGCTCGATCCGAGAGATCGTTGACTGGGGCCGCTGCATCGTGCGCGAGAGCTCTACCTGGGTGAGCTGACGGACGCGGCGCAACTCGCCCAGGGCGTCGCGTACCTGCTCGGCGACAACCTTGGCCCGCTCGCGCTCGACCCGCTGCCGGCGGGAAGAGTCGGCCATCACTTCGGCTTCTAGTTCTTCGAAGCGCTTCATCGTTTGCTCCTCTTCATGGTCTCGACTTGCTGGGCGTACAGACGCTCCGCTTCGGGAATGGCCCGGCGGTACCAGGACTGCCACTGCCCGGCCTTATTGCCGCCGACGAGTGGCACGGCCCGACGTGACGGGTCGAAAACTAACAGCACTCGCAGGTGCGCCCGCCCGATTGAAGCCCGGAGCTCTTTCAAGTTGGCCAGGCTGCTCGTCTGGATGGTGTCGACCGGTGGGCCTGCCGAGCGCTGGCCCGTGGTCACATAGCATGGCGATCCGGGCCGTGAGCGCTTCCTGATGCTCGTCTGGGAGAGCCCGCCACCACCGTTCGAACTCATCGGTGACCAGGACTTCCCACGGCACACCGCGAGTATACCGCTGAGAGGTTATACCGTCAACAGGTTAGCCCGAGAGTAGCCGGGCGCGGTATCGCGACGGCGTGCCGGCTACGTTTCTCGGGCATAATCATCGCGAGCCAGCTGGGTGAGCTCACTATGGCTGCCGAGGTGTGCGACTGGCACAGGCTTCCGACCGCAGGCTCCTTCGGCGCCTTCTGCGGACTCGTGCCCATAACGCACTTGAGCGTGTGGGTGCCGAGAACCCTATCCGACCAGCTTGAGCGAGTATCCGGTACCGTGGACCAGGCCACCACAGCTACATCGGTGGCGGCATGAACAACATGCCCCGGGAACCAGGCGCTCCCTACGGCCTGCCAGCAGTATCGACAGGAGCCCCAATGTCCCCTTGCGGCGACGTCGCGAGGCTCGGAAACCCACAGGGCAGAGCGCTTAGCGCTTCTTATTTCGGCGCTTCCGGGTTCTCTGTGGGTTCATTTTTGGAACGGGTGTGCGTTGGCGCCCACCCGAAGACACAGCGACGATTGGGCCATGCGTGATACTGAACTCTACCGGCACCTGTTGGGACTCGTCGCTCCATGGGAGGTGAGCGCGGTGGAGCTGTCCGTCGAGAGCGGCAGGGTCGACGTGTGGGCTGAACACCCCAGACTCACCCGCTTCACTTGCCCGAAGTGCGATCAGGTCCTCCCCGTCTACGACCACACTGAAGAGCGGACCTTTCGCCATCTCGACAGCTGTGCGTTCCTCACCTATCTCCATGCTCGCCCTCCACGCGTCCAGTGCCCCACCCACGGTGTGCTCCAGGTCGCACTCCCTAGGGCCGAGCCGATGAGCCGTTTCACCGTACTGTTCGAGCGTCTAGCGATCGACGTGCTGAAGGAGTGCGACGTCGAGGGAGCACGTAAGCTGTTGCGGCTCAGCTGGGACGAGACGTGGCACCTTATGGACCAGGCGGTAAAGCGAGGCCTCGCAGCCAAGCCCCATGTCGTCCCGGCCAAGGTCGGCGTGGACGAAAAGTCCGCCGGCCGGGGTCAGTCGTACATCACCGTGGTATCCAACCTCGACACCGACACGGTCGAGTATCTCGCGGATGAACGCCGTCAAGCCAGCCTAGACGGCTTTTTCGAGAAGTTCAGTGCCGAGGAGCGCAAGGGGATTGCAGCAGTGGCGATGGACATGTGGGATCCCTACATCAACTCGACCCGTCAACATCTCGAAGACGCCAAC
>JAJZXF010000051.1 GCA_021802485.1 Actinomycetes bacterium
GCATCAGACGGCGGGATATTCAGCTTCGGGACCGCTAGGTTCTACGGCTCAATGGGTGGAAAGCCTCTGAACGCTCCAATCGTCGGCATTGCAGCAACGCCCGGCGGGCACGGCTACTGGCTCATCGCATCAGACGGCGGGATATTCAGCTTCGGGACCGCTAGGTTCTACGGCTCAATGGGTGGAAAGCCTCTGAACGCTCCAATCGTCGGCATTGCAGGAATCCAGTAGAGCCGAGATTCATAAAGCCCACCAGGGTCCGGGGGGCCACATCGGGGCCTCGCGTTCTCCAGTGAACCTGACACCCTTTCGTCCGGGCTCTTTCGGCGCATATCCTCTGGCGCACCACGATCACGCTGCTCATGCCGCTCGGAATCGAGCTATGGCAACAGGCACCCACCGCGCAATATCCCCCCTCGTCCGCACTTCGAGTCCGGCGAGTCGAGCTCGGCCAGCACCTTCAGCTTGTAGGCCGGTGCGTGCACCTCGAGAGCGCAACGCCACCTGGATCCACGGTGCTCGCATCGTCGCCACGAGTGACGTTCATCACGCCTTCTCGTTCCCCGCCCTGGTCATGGTCGGTGTCGATAATAGCTGCCAACAGCGAGTTTGGCTGATGCGACACCTCCTATTCGTCTCCTATGCTACAGCGATGTCATACGTTGCCGTGCACGGCCTCCGGTACGCGCTCGCCCGCAAAGGCTAGGTTTGGGTTGGCGGAATCTCCGCCATCGCCTTGCGAAAGCCCCGGTGACGCGACGCTGAAAGCACCGCGGCGATCGCCAGAAAGCCCATTGATGCGTAGAACGCAGCGTGTATGCCGGTCGTAAATGCAGCCCCCGCCGAGTGCTGCAACGTCTTCGTCCCGACAAATATCGCAAATGCGACATGCCTCGATATCGTGCGGGACGCTACCAAGATCGCCACGGAGAACGAAAAGACCATCCCGATGTTGCCAAACGTTCGAAGCATCCCGGACGCTATGCCGAAGAACCTGGCAGGAGCTGCCTTCATCACCGCCGAGGTGTTCGCTGGCCAGAAGAACCCGCTACCAACGCCGTTAATGACGCTAATCGCAAATACCGCCCACAGCCCGCTCGAGATGGTGAGCTGAGCATACAGAGCCAGTGAGACTGCCTGAACTGCGAGGCCAGCAGTGGCCGGAGCTACCGGCCCGATGCGATCCGTCAGCCGACCCGCAAGCGGCGCGATCGCGCCGCCCACCAGGTAGCCGGGAACCAGCAATAGCGATGCGTGAAGCGGGCTCAACCCGCGCGCTCCCTGAAGGTACATGATCACGAGGAACAGCACGGCAAAGCTACCGAGCCCCTGGAAAGCTGAGGCAAGGAGCGACGAGGACATCGTGGGCACCTTGAACAGAGCGAGGTCCAGCATCGGCTCGGGCTGAAGGTGCTCGACTAGAACGAAGGCGGCGAGGCACACGATCCCGCCGAGACCGTAACCGAGAACCGTGGAGTCGAACGGCTCCGAGGCTAGGGTGGTCATAGCCCACAGCACGCCAAACAAACCTGCCCCAAGTAGGACTATGCCGACATAGTCAATACTCCGCCGCTCTGGATTACCTCGCTCAACAAGCACCTTGAGCGCGACGATCAGTGCGACCACGCCAATCGGCACGTTGATCCAAAAAATCCACCGCCAGGAGGTATAGGTCACGATCAGTCCACCAAGTACGATGCCGGCGACTGCCCCGAGGTTCCATCCGATTGTCGTGAAACCGAAGGCCTTGCCGCGCTCCTCAGTCGGGAAGGTGTCCGCAACTACCGCACCACTGTTCGCAGAGATCAGCGCCCCGCCGACGCCCTGAAGCACGCGAAACGACACGATCGCCGCTTCATTCCACGCGAGTGCGCACAGCGCTGAGCCGAGAACAAAAACGACGAAGCCCGCCTCGTACATGCGCACTCGGCCAAACATGTCCCCCAGCTTGCCAACCTGCGTCGAAAGAATCGTAACAACCAGCAGGTAACCGATGACCACCCAGATCACAGACGCAAGGCCGACATGGAGCCTTCTTTGTATCTCAGGCAGCGCGAGCACCACGATCGTCGTGTCGATAGCGACAATGACGATGCCGGTCATCACGACAGCGAGAGCCAACCATCTCCGCGAGTCGCGCCCGAGCCCCGAGGGCACCGCCTCGGGTGAACTCACCCGCGTGCTCGCGATTGGCCCATCTTGGCTGTGAAACCGCTGGAGCGCGCGAGCACACCTCGGGCAACGCGGCCCGCGCCGACTGTCACCTTGGTCAAGTCCTTGAAGCGTTGCATCCAACTTCGCATGTTATCTGCTGCGCGGTAGTCGACGAACAAGATACAGACTCGAGCACCGCTTGGCTCAAAAGGCAATTACCTCTCCATCCCCGTGAGTCGCATAGGATGCGTACGTGGAACGACCCTTTCGAGTGATCGTAGCCAAACCTGGTCTCGATGGCCACGACCGAGGAGCAAAGGTGATCGCCCGCGCAATGCGCGACGCAGGTTTCGAGGTGATCTACACTGGCCTTCACCAGACACCAGAGCAAGTGGTGCAGGCAGCGGTCGAGGAAGACGCGGACGCTGTCGGGCTCTCGCTGCTGTCGGGTGCGCACCTAACGCTGGTACCGAAGATCCTCGAGGGTTTGAGGGAACACGGACGCCAGGACGTTCTGGTGGTCTGTGGCGGGATCATTCCCGATGCAGACATTCCCGTGCTCGAAGCGCTGGGAGTGGCGAGGATCTTCACTCCCGGCAGCGCACTGGATGAAGTAACGAGTTGGATGGAAGATACGCTGGACCGCCGTGAAGCTAGCAATGCAGCGAGCGAAACGGACAGCGAGGCAAGCGCGAGTATCTCTAGTTCTGGAGATCCTCGCGCTCGGCGAGAGGAGATGAGCTAGGTGGATCTATTCGAGTACCAGGGTAAGCAGTACTTCGCGCGCTTCGGCATCCCGACCTCGCAGGGTGGTGTCGTGACGAGCGTGGATGCTGCGATCAACCTGGCGAATCAGATCGGATATCCAGTGGTGCTGAAGGCTCAGGTAAAGGTGGGTGGGAGGGGCAAAGCGGGCGGGGTGAAGATCGCAGCGGATGCCGACGAGGCGCGAGAGGAAGCCGATTCGATCCTTGGGATGGACATCAAGGGCCATCTGGTCGAGGTCCTCTGGATCGAACGTGCTTCTTCGATAGCGGAGGAGTACTACGCGAGCTTCACCCTGGATCGAACAGCAAAGTTGCATCTTTGCATGGTCTCCGCCAGAGGAGGCGTGGAGATCGAACAGGTCGCAGAGGAAGACCCTGATGCGATTTCGCGCCTTTATGTGGATCCGGTTGAGGGGTTGTCCGCTGAGGCAGCCCTCGATGTTGTGACGAAGGCCGGGCTCAATCCAACTGCCCGTGACGAAGCCGCGGATATCCTCATGAAGCTTTACCGATGCTACGTCGAAGGCGACGCTGACCTGGTTGAGATCAACCCGCTGATACTCACCAGGGATGGCCACGTACATGCGCTCGATGCAAAGGTGACTCTAGATGACAGCGCGGCGTTCCGACATCCCGAGTGGGAGTCTCTAGATGGTGGCCAGGACACTGACTTCCGCGAGGAGATGGCAAAGGCCAGGGGCCTCAACTACGTTGGCCTCTCAGGCAGCACCGGAATCATTGCAAACGGAGCGGGGCTCGCGATGAGCACGGTGGACCTAGTGAGTCAGGTTGGCGGGTCCGCGGCGAACTTCTTGGATGTCGGTGGCGCGGCAGATGCGGATGTGATGGTCGCGGCGCTCGAGGTCATCAATTCCGATGATCGGGTGCGTTCCATACTCGTGAACATCTTTGGTGGAATTGTGCGCTGCGACGAAGTCGCTAGAGGCATACTGGAGGCTATGCATCGGGTAGAGCTACGCTGCCCGATCACGATCCGCCTGGACGGCACGAACGCTGTTGAAGCAAGACAAATTCTTGCTGATCATCTGTCCGAGAAGCTGATCGCTGAGCCGACCATGCTTGGCGCAGCGCGGCGTGCAGTCGAGATGGCCTCTGCATGATCTGTGCGATACGCGAATCATTGCAGCAAATGGATATCGTGCGCTGTTGGAGGAGCTCAGGAATTGTGATGCAAGGAAGCGATGTGAACGCTGAGAAGGAGAACTGGTGAGCATCTTTGTTGACGAGAGCACGGTAGTTGTCGTGCAGGGGCTGACCGGCGGACAGGGCAGGTTCCATGGGCTGCGAAATCGTGCGTATGGCACGAAGGTTGCAGCTGGTGTGACTCCCGGCAAGGGAGGCCAGAACGTCGACGGCATCCCAGTGTTCGACACGGTCGCCGAAGCTGTAGACGCGACGGGCGCCAATGCCTCCTTCGTATCTGTCCCGCCACGCGCAGCTGGAGCCGCGATCCTCGAAGCCGCCCAGGCTGGCGTGTCGCTAGTGGTGTGTATTACAGAGCACATACCAGCCCACGACGAGGCTCTGTTCTTCAACAAGCTGCGCCGGGAGCACCCAGGGACCCGACTTATCGGTCCGAACTGCCCCGGGATCATCTCTCCCGGCAAGTGCAACATCGGAATCACCTCCGGTGACATCGCTCTCCCGGGCGGCCCGGTGGGTATCGTGAGTAGGTCGGGAACCCTGACCTACCAGGCCATTTACGAGTTGTCGCAGCAACGAATCGGGCAGACCACATGCGTCGGCATCGGCGGGGACCCTGTTCCCGGCACGGGGTTTATTGACTGCCTAGAGGCGTTCGAGGCCGATCCCGAGACCAGGGCCGTGATGATGATTGGCGAGATCGGCGGTTCGGAGGAAGAACGAGCTGCCGAGTTCATCGCGACAGAGATGACAAAGCCGGTCGTAGCGTACGTAGCGGGCGTCACTGCTCCGCCAGGACGCAAGATGGGCCACGCAGGCGCAATCGTCTCCGGCTCCAAGGGAACTGCCAAGGCAAAGATGGATGCGCTCGAAAAGGCGGGGGCAAGGGTGGCGAAGAATCCGACAGAAGCAGGTGAGCTAATGGTCGAGGTGGTAAAGGACCTTGGACTAGGCGGTCCGGACGGCTCATGAATCGCTGGAGCAGCGCGGGATCGGCCCTGCTGCGGAACCAATACTATGCAGCTTGAGCTGAACGGGGTCATCTGGCAGGAAAGGAGGTGATCGACCTGCGAGCGCAAGCTCACGGCGACATCCATGCGAGGGCTGTAAACCTCGGCATCCTTGCCTCAGGCACGGGCACGATCTTATCTGCGATCATCGACTCCGGGCTTGCGGTGTCCGTGGTGGTTCTTGACCGGGAATGTGGCGCGATGGGAGTAGCTGAACGATCAGGAATCCCCGTGGAGCTGATCGAGAGATCGGACTTTGGGGCCAGCTTCGATCGACGAGAGTACACTATGAGGGTGTTGGAGGCTTTGAGGAGCTACAGCGTCGATCTTGTCGCGATGGCTGGTTTCGGCACCGTTCTCGCGCCTGAAGCCTACAGAGCCGATTCGGGATACCCGGGAAAGATCCTGAACACGCACCCTGCCTTGCTGCCGGCCTTCAAAGGATGGCACGCTGTGGAGGAAGCGCTTGCTGCAGGCGTCGCTGTCACCGGGTGCACCGTGCACATCGCGACCGAGACGGTTGACGATGGCCCGGTGCTTGCCCAAGAGCAGGTACCGATCCTCCCGGGAGATAACCTCGAGAGTCTCCACGAGCGAATCAAGGTAGTAGAGCGTCGTTTATACCCTCAGGTGATAGCTCAGTTCATGGCTGGAGACTTCGAGCATTCAACTAACACCTTGCAGCAAGCCACCAGCACGCCACTCAGTGACATGCTCGGGCCGAGCGGTCGCGATCAGGAAGTTCTCGGCCGCGCTCGCGCTGGTGGACTAGGCACGGGAAGGATAGGTTGACCCTGGTGAAAGCGCTCATCTCCGTATACGACAAGACTGGCATCGACGTGCTAGCCGAGGGGCTCGTAGCGATGGGGTGGGAGCTCGTCGCCTCTGGTGGCACCTCCTCGGACCTCAGCCGATTCGGGATTCCTCATACAGCGGTCGAAAGCCTCACTGGAGCTCCGGAGATGCTGGGAGGTAGGGTCAAGACCCTCCATCCAAAGATCCACGGCGGGATCCTGGCTGACCGCTCGAACCCCACGCACCTTGCGGACCTCGCCTCGCACGACATTGGCGCCATCGACCTCGTCGTGTGCAACCTGTACCCGTTCGAGCGCGAGCCGTCTGTGGAGCTTATCGACATAGGCGGGCCAGCGATGGTGCGAGCAGCCGCAAAGAACTACCAGCACGTGGGGGTGGTGGTTGATCCCGGAGTGTACGAAGCGGTCCTTTCGGAGATACGCACGAATGGAGCCCTATCGCTCGAAACACGGCAACGGCTCGCAAGGGATGCGTTCGCGCACACAGCAGCCTACGATCGGGCCATCACAGAGTGGTTCGGACAGGGTGTCGCTGATGCTGCTCGTGACCGCAGTCCCGGAGCTCTAGCAGATGCAGCGTTGCCGGAGATCATCCATTCCGAGCTGGAGAAGGTCCAGGATCTTCGCTATGGCGAGAACCCACACCAGAATGCCGCGCGCTACCGCTACAAAGGCTCAGCCTCACGCGGCTGGTGGGATGGCTGCGTACAGCACTCGGGCATAGCTATGTCGTACTTGAACTACTTCGACGTTGAGGCAGCTTGGAGACTCGTTGCAGATCTCGCAGATCTCGATCCCGGATCCGCAGTTGCAGTGGTGGTAAAGCATGCGAACCCGTGCGGAGCGGCCGTTGCCCGCTCATCCTCGGGAGCAGAGGCTTACACTAAGGCGTTCGACTGCGACCCGCTCTCTGCCTTCGGCGGTGTTGTTGCGCTGAACAAGCCGGTTGACACAGCGACCGCTGAAATCATCGTGTCGAACCCGAAGGCGGATGTCATAATCGCGCCCTCGTACGAACTGGACGCGCTCACGCTGATGTCTTCGAAGCGCAAGAACACGCGGATCCTCCAGGCGCCTCCATTTGAGATTCCAAAGCTGGAGGTGCGTAGCCTTTCAGGCGGAGCACTTGTCCAACAGGCGGACCGGCACCACGCGCGCCGGGACACCTGGAAGGTGGTCACCGATGCCGTTCCCACCGAGTCCCAGCTCGCGGATCTGGAGATGGCCTGGCGGGTATGCGCGCGCACAACTTCAAATGCCATCGTCATCGTGCGCGACGCCCAAGCGGTTGGCATCGGAGCTGGTCAGCAAAACCGGGTGGACTCCTCGCGCATCGCAGCACGCAAGGCGGGTGATCGCTCGAAGGGCGCTGTTGGCGCGAGCGACGCTTTCTTCCCCTTCAGGGATGGACTGGAGGCCCTCGCTAACGCGGGGGTAACTGCGGTGGTCCAGCCGGGGGGCTCGATCAGAGATCAGGAATTGATCGACGCGGCAAACGAGCTCGGCATCGCAATGGTGCTCACCGGCGAGAGGCACTTCAGGCACTGATGACCGCGATCGTGCTCGACGGGGAGTCCCTAGCGGCCCGCATGCGATCCCGCGTGGCTGAGCAGGTACAAGAACTCATATCCCAGGGAATCCAGCCCGGCCTCGGCACGATCCTTGTCGGCGACGACATGCCGAGCGAACGCTATGTCTCAATGAAGCACGCAGACTGCGACGAGGTGGGCATCACCTCCGTGCGTCGGCGCCTTCCCGCTCACGCAAGCCAAGAGGAACTACGGAGCGCGATACAGGAACTAAACGCGGATCCAAGCGTGGATGCCTACCTGATCCAGCTGCCATTACCGGAAGGCCTCGATGAGGAGGCCGCTCTTCTCGCCGTCGATCCTGATAAGGACGTCGACGGACTACACCCGGTGAACCTGGGCCGGCTCGTGATGGGGACAGAGGGTCCCCTCCCGTGCACCCCAGCTGGGATAGTGGAGCTGCTTGCTGCCTACCACGTTCCGGTTTCCGGGCACCACGCTGTGGTTATCGGGCGGGGCCTCACGATCGGACGCCCGCTGTCACTGTTGCTCGCGCTGAAGCGCCCGGGGTGCAACGCAGCGGTAACAGTGGTGCATACCGGCGTCAAGGATCTAGCGTCCTTCGTGCGCCAAGCAGATGTCGTGGTAGCAGCGGCCGGAATGCCTGGGCTGGTCACAGCGGACATGATCAAACCAGGAGCAGCGGTCGTGGGTGCAGGAGTCTCGTGGGAGGGGCGCAAGCTCCTATCGGATCTGGACGACGGGGTAGCGGATGTAGCTGGATGGGTCACACCACGCATCGGGGGCGTAGGGCCGATGACCAGGGCGATGCTTCTCGTCAACGCGTTGCGTGCTGCACAACATCGCGCGCGCTTGACCGGCACGAAGCTTTAGCTGCGCTACGGTAGCGAAACTATGATACGGACCAGCGAATCGCTGCGGTCGTGACGAGGATTTCTGATGTTCTAGCGGCTGGGAGGTGCTTCTCCGTAGAGCTGTGGCCGCCACGTTCAACCGCAGCTGAGGAAAGGCTGGAAGTCGCTCTCAAGGATCTCTGGCCGCTTGCGCCGTCATTTACCTCGATCACGTATGGGGCCGGAGGCTCGACGAGGGAGAGGACCCACGACCTTGTCATCCGGCTACTGAGGGATTCTCCTGCGCCACCGATGGCCCACCTCACCTGCATGGCGCATACCGAGGCCGACCTCAGGTCGATCTTGGTGCGCTACCGAGATGAAGGCGTCGAGAACGTGCTTGCGCTGAGGGGCGACCCCCCGCTCAATGCCACCGAAGATCTACCTGAAGGTGACTTGGAGTACGCACTCGAGCTCGTCGAGCTCGCAAAGTCAGTAGGCAATTTCTGTGTCGCGGTAGCAGCGCATCCGGAAGGCCATCCTCGCTCCCCAGACATCGGGACGGATCGCATGCACCTCGCTGAGAAGCTCCGTGTCGCAGACTTCGCGATTACGCAGTTCTTCTTTCGCGTCGAGTCCTACTTGGATCTGGTCGAAGCTCTGAGGAAAATGGGCGTTGACAAACCGGTGCTACCCGGCATCATGCCCATCACGAACGTCCGCACAGTGTCCCGCATGGCAGAGCTCTCTGGAACGCAAGTCCCCAGCAAGATAGCTGAGCGCATCGAAGCTGTTGCTGACAGACCACAAGAGGTGCACCGGATCGGGGTCGAGATTGCCTCGGAGATCGGCAATCGCCTGCTCGCGGAGGGGGCTCCCGGGCTTCACTTCTATACCATGAACTCCGCTTTGGCAACGCGGGAGGTCTATTCCAACCTTGGCCTTGACCGGCTCCGAGGCACAGACGACATCTCGACTTCGAGGTCTGCAGGCGGAATGTCGGAGGGCGAGACCTGCAAGTAGGCTCGGGATATGCCTGAAAAGATCAAGATGAGCCCTGAGGGACAACTCGTAGTGCCGGACTGTCCGATCGTTCCCTTCATAGAAGGTGACGGGACCGGGGTAGACATCTGGCCAGCGTCAAAGATGGTCTTCGACGCGGCGGCATCGGCCCACGGGCGCAGCATCGAGTGGAAGGAGGTCCTTGCGGGCGAGAAGGCATTCCGTGAAACCGGGGAGTGGCTGCCCGCGGAGACTGTTCAGGCTTTTCGTGACCATCTGGTCGGCATCAAGGGACCGCTCACCACTCCGATCGGTGGTGGCATCAGGTCCTTGAACGTTGCGCTACGTCAGGTACTGGACCTGTACGTATGCTTACGGCCGGTCAAGTGGTTTAGAGGCGTGCCATCGCCGGTGCGCCATCCAGAGAAGGTAGACATGGTGATCTTTAGGGAGAACACCGAGGACGTCTACGCGGGCCTGGAGGTGGCTGAGGGCACGCCAGAGGCTAGAAAGCTCATAGAGTACCTTCATGACCAGCTTGGCTGGAACATCCGGGTGGACTCCGGAATCGGCATCAAGCCTGTGTCGGAAACTGGATCGAAACGCCTCATTCGAGCGGCGATACAGTACGCTCTAGACCACAACCGCAAGAGCGTTACCCTCGTACACAAGGGAAATATCCAGAAGTTCACCGAAGGGGCGTTTCGTGCGTGGGGATACGAAGTGGTCCGCGATGAGTTCAGCGATCTTGCGATCGGCTGGGACGACTGTGACGGCGATCCAGGCAAGCTGCTCCTCGTAAAGGACGCAATAGCGGACATCACGTTGCAGCAGGTGCTCACCCGACCTGCGGAGTTCGACGTCATTGCGACGCTGAACCTCAACGGCGACTACCTCTCGGACGCTCTCGCAGCACAGGTTGGGGGCATCGGCATTGCCCCGGGCGCGAACATCAATTATATGACCGGCCACGGCGTGTTCGAGGCAACGCACGGCACCGCGCCAAAATATGCGGGCCAGGACAAGGTGAACCCTGGCTCGGTCATCCTTTCCGGTGCGCTCATGTTCGAACACCTTGGGTGGGCGGATGTCGCCAGCTCGATTGTCCATGCGCTCGAAAGGACGATAGCTGAGAAGATCGTCACCTACGACTTTGCACGCCTAACCGAAGGTGCGCACGAGGTGCGCTGCTCGGAGTTCGCAGCCGCGATCGTCGAGCGTCTCTGAGCCGCGAGTTTCGTCACGAACGCGGCAGCACGACCAAGGCAACGAGCGCGAAGTGACAAGCCGCTCCGATCAGAACCATGGCATGGAATATCTCGTGGTAGCCGAAGGTCTGAGGCCACGGATCAGGTGAACGGGCCGCGTAGACTAACGCTCCTATCGTGTAGACGACGCCTCCCGAGACGAGCATTGCCACCCCTTCCCAGCCGAGGGAGTGGAGTAGCGCGGCTATCAGGATCACAGCCAGCCAGCCAATCGCAAAATATGGGATCAGAACCACCCACTTGGACGGACGCCGCTCTCCTTGCGAACGAAGCCCGCGTCCTGCGAGCACGAAGGCGCTTCCAGATCCAATCGCGGCCGCGATCCAGACCACCCATAACACCACGCCAGCGACTTCAGAGTGCAGCATAAGGCCCACCACAGCGGTATAGGTCCCCGCTATGAGCACGAAGATCATAGCCATATCGAGCTTGCGCATGATCCGAAGCCCACGGGTGGACCAGGTCCGCCGGTGCAGCAACGCTGAAGTTCCGAGCATTAGGGTAAGGCTCGCAGCGTACACCGCGCAGTGCTCCTGCGCCCTCGGGTCCCGAGCAGATAGGACCAGGAGCGGGCCGGCAACGAGTGACACGAAGAAGCCGATCTCATGAAGCACGCCGCGTAGCTTCGGCCGGGCAGCGTCCGCAGCAGGCCTCGCGTGAGACACCTCCTCACGACCAGCTTGTCGCACACCCACCGGTCCAACTACCGAGATCGCCGACAAGACCGGCCCCGGCCCTTGATCCAAAGACGTGCGTACTCTCGAGCGATCAGCTGGTCCCGGTACCACCGGCACCTCGGAGCGCAGATCTCAGCGGAGCAATGGAAAGAAGCATGCGCTTCTCGCCGATCTCGGAAAACCGAACCGTCGCGACCGCGTCGTCATCGGTTCCCTCGACATCCACCACCACTCCCTCGCCCCAGCGGTCATGGATAACGTCATCACCGACCCGAACCCGGGGCGTAGCAAAAGTGCCGACACTTGCGCCAGTGTGAGAACCGGTTTCATTGCCAGCTCGGGTGATCGGAGCTGACCGTGCGACGGGGGACGGCCGAGCAAGACGCATGTAATCCTCCCGCAAGCCGCGGGGGAAGCCAGCTGGCCGATCTTCGCTCGGATCGAGAAGGGTCTCCATCTCCACCAGGTGTTTAGGCACCTCGGCGAGGAAGCGACTCGGGTCGTTGTAGCGCTGGGTTCCCCATTGAACCCTTGAACGTGCGTAGGAAAGATGGAGGTGACGTTTCGCTCGTGTCATCCCCACGTAGCACAGCCGCCGCTCCTCTTCCATATCGCTGCGATTCTCCAGAGAGCGCACAAAGGGGAACAGACCTTCTTCCATCCCGACCAGAAACACGACGGGAAACTCCAACCCCTTCGCAACATGCAGTGTCATCAGGGACATCGATGCAACGTTGTCAGCCGCGAGATCAGCAGGCGATGCGAGGCTCGCCGACTCGATGAAGCTCGCAACGTCATCATATTGGGCAGCCATCGACACGAGTTCCTTCACGTTGTCGAGACGGGCCTCAGCTTCGATAGTCTGCTCCGCTTCGAGATCACGCGCGTAGCCCGTTGCATCCAGGACCACTTCGAGAACCCGTCCTGCGCCACCACCGGTCTGTCCCTCTCTGACAGCTGGCTTGCGGTCAGCTTCCCCGCTAGCGGCGCCCATCTCCCCGAGCAGGTCACCACATGATCCACGGAGATCCTCCAGCAAACGGTGAAATGCTTCGATGCCCTTCGCTGCCCTGCCCCCCACCTGGGCAGGTGCTGGATCAGCCAGGGCATCCGCGAGCGTGCGCCCGTTCAAGTGCGCCCAGGACTGGAGCTTGCCTAGGGACGTGTCGCCCACGCCCCTACGCGGAACATTGATTACCCGCCGCAGGGACACCTCGTCCGCTGGGTTCACAAGGAGGCGTACATACGCGATGAGGTCCTTCACCTCAGCCCGGTCGAAGAATCGAGTACCCCCCACCATCCTGTAGGGGACACCTCGCCGCGACATCTCCTCCTCAAGGAGCCTGCTCTGAGAGTTTGTCCTGTAGAAGACGGCCATCTCGCTCCAGTCAAGGTGCTCGTCATCGACGAGGCGCAGGGCCTCGGTGACAACCCAGCGAGCCTCGCCAGCGCCGTCTGGGGCCTCGCAGATCCGAATCGGCGACCCGCGCCCGAGCTCGGACCAGAGCCCTCTGTCCTTCCTGGAGCGGTTCTGTCCGATCAGCGAGCTCGCGGCATCGAGAATCGTCTGGGTGGATCGGTAGTTCTGTTCCAGACGGATGACTACTGCATCAGGGAACGAGCGCTCGAACTCAAGGATGTTCCGCACGTCCGCTCCCCTGAACCGGTAGATGCTCTGGTCTGGATCACCCACGACACAGATGTTTCGATGGCGTTCGGCGAGCATCATGACAAGCTGGTTCTGGACCGCGTTGGTGTCTTGGTACTCGTCCACCAACACGTTCGCAAACGTATCTTGATAATGCTGCAGAATCTCAGGAAAGCCAGTGAACAGCTCGACGGTCTTCACCAGCAGGTCATCAAAGTCCATCGCGTTCGACCCTGCGAGCCGGCGCTGGTACTCACCGTAGATCCGCGCAAACACCTGCTCGGCCTCCTGCCTAGCCCGCTCAGCAACCACACGCTCATCGAGCATCTCTGCCTTCGCATGGCCGATACGACTGAGCACCGCCCGCGGGGGGAACATGCGGGTGTCGATCCCGAGATCTGTGAGTACATGGTCAAGCAGGCGGCGGGAGTCCGAGTCATCGTAGATCGTGAACCCGCTGGAGTAGCCGAGTCGCTCTGCGTTTGGGCGCAGGATGCGCACGCAAGCGGAGTGGAACGTGGAGATCCATGGTCGTCCCTGCTGAGGCCCGAGCAGGGACGACAGCCGCTCCTTCATCTCTCCTGCGGCTTTGTTCGTGAAGGTAATCGCGAGGATCCCCCAAAGCGGGACGCCGTCGACCTGCACCAGATGGGCGATCCGCCGGGTCAAGACCCGCGTCTTGCCCGATCCTGCTCCCGCTATGACAAGCAGCGGTGCGCCGCGATGCACCACCGCCTCCCGCTGGGCGGGGTTTAGGTCTGTGACCAGCTGCTCCTGTGTGTCTTGAACCTTGATCGCGTCCGGATAAGCCGGCTCGTTCAAGGCAGACTCGCTGGCGTTCACTCCCATTCGATGGTCCCGGGTGGCTTCGATGTTACGTCGAGGACCACCCTGTTCACGCCGGGAACCTCGTTTATGATCCGGTTCGACAGCCTCTCCAACAGATCGTAGGGAAGCCGCGCCCAGTCCGCAGTCATCGCATCGTCGCTCGTCACAGCACGTAGGACAATCGGATACGCGTAGGTGCGGTCGTCGCCCATGACACCTACCGTGCGCACCGCCGGAAGCACTGCGAAGCTCTGCCACAGTTCGTGATAGAGCCCGGCTGCCTTCACCTCCTCGACCACGATCGCGTCCGCGGCCCGCAAGATCTCGACCCTCTCCGGCGTCACCTCCCCTACAATGCGCACTGCGAGCCCTGGCCCGGGGAAGGGCTGGCGCCAGACGATCTCCCGGGAAAGCCCAAGCTCCTCGCCGATCGCACGCACCTCGTCCTTGAACAGCAGCCGGAACGGCTCAAGAACCTCGAAGTCCATCACCTCGGGAAGGCCGCCGACGTTGTGATGTGACTTGATCATTGCGGCGTCGGTGTCCCCCGACTCCACCACATCCGGGTATAGGGTCCCCTGGACAAGGTAGTGCGCGTCGCCAATGCCCCTCGCGACATCCTCGAAGACCCTGATAAACAACTCCCCGATCGTCTTGCGCTTCTCCTCGGGATCAGTGACCCCCTCAAGTGCCGCGAGAAAACGGTCCGCGGCTCTGACGTGTACCAGATCCACGGAGAACTTCCCTTCGAGAAGCTCTTCCACCCGTTCACCTTCCCTCTCGCGCATGAGACCAGTGTCCACGAAGACACAGGTCAACTGCTCTGCTACCGCCTCATGGGCGAGAACAGCCGCGACGGTCGAGTCAACGCCCCCAGATATCGCGCAGATGACCCTGCTAGCTCCAACGCGATCACGTAGCTCCGAGATAGCGCCCTCGATAATTGACGAGCTAGTCCAGGTCTGAGCGCACCCACACACCTCCCAGAGGAACCTCTCGATGAGCTCTTGGCCAAGCTGGGTATGAACTACCTCAGGATGGAACTGCACACCGAAGATCCGCCGCAACGGATCTTCAAGAGCAGCTACAGGGGCATCCGGACTCGATGCGGTAACCGTAAAGCCGTCTGGCGCTCTCGTGATCGAGTCAGCGTGGCTCATCCAAACCTGCGACACCTGCGGACGCCCGGAAAACAGAGCGGACGGATCCCCCAAGGTGAGCGAGGTTCGGCCGTACTCCGCGCGGCCGGTCCTTGCTACCTCGCCGCCGAGCTGCATCGTTAGCAGCTGAGCACCGTAGCAGATCCCGAGAATTGGGACCCCGCATTCATAAATCGCTGGATCCACGGACGGCGCTGGCTCGCTGTAGACAGACTTCGGCCCCCCGGAGAGGATTATCCCCTTGGGCCTCGAAGCGAGAAGCTCCTTTGCGCTCGCTGTGTGCGAAATGATCTCGGAGAACACGCGCGCCTCTCTCACGCGACGCGCGATCAACTGAGCGTACTGGGCCCCGAAATCAACTACGACCACCCTTTCAGATGGATCGATCCTCGTCGATGCCCCCGAGGGCTTACGCTCTGCGCTCTCCTCGCCACTTTCCTCGGGCGGGCCAGGCGCGCCGCTCAGTGGCCCATTCCAACGCCCTGCGTGTGTTGCAGAGCCTTCCCCTCCGTCTGAAGCGACGGCGCGACCATCACCTCGGCCTTTTGGAACTCTTTGACATTCGCATACCCGCAAGTCGCCATAGAAGTACGAAGAGCTCCGAAGAGGTTAAGGCGACCATCATTCTCGTGTGCAGGTCCAAGCAGGATCTCCTGCAGGGTCCCTCGCTTGCCCGTACGCACCCGTGCCCCGCGAGGGAGCGTTGGATGAAAGGTAGCCATCCCCCAGTGGAACCCGCTGCAAGGCGCATCGTAAGCAGCCGCCAGTGGAGATCCGAGCATTACGGCATCAGCGCCGCAGGCGATCGCCTTTGCAACGTCGCCGCCCCTGCTCATCCCCCCGTCGGCAATCACGTGAACGTACACGCCCGTCTCGTCCAGGTGTCTCATCCGAGCCCCAGCGGCATCCGCTACGGCCGTGGCCTGTGGCACGCCAAGGCCGAGTACCCCACGGGTTGTGCATGCGTTCCCAGGCCCCACTCCAACGAGAACCCCTACGGCACCCGTACGCATAAGGTGAAGCGCTGCATGGTAGGACGCGCAGCCGCCTACCACCACCGGCAAATCGAACTCCCTGATAAACCGCTTCAAATTCAGCGGCTCCGTGGATCTCGACACATGCTCGGCAGACACCACGGTGCCTTGGATAACCAGAAGATCGAGCTCAGCTTCGAGAACCGCTGGCGCTAGGCGCTCTGTCTGCTGCGGAGTAACGGAGGCCGCTGACACTACGCCAGAGGCCTTGATCTGCCTGATCCGCTCGCTTACAAGCTCCAACTTTATGGGTTCAGCATAAAGCTCCTGCATCCGCGCCGTGGCCTTGCCGTCATCAAGGCTCGCTATCTCAGCGAACACCGGGCTGGGATCCTCATAGCGCGTCCAGAGACCTTCTAGATTGAGCACGCCAACCCCGCCCAAACGGCCGATCTCGATAGCGGTATCCGGACTTACAACCCCATCCATCGCAGCCGCCATGAGGGGCAGGTCAAAACGAAACGCATCGATCTCCCAGGAGATGTCCACATCCTCTGGGTCCCGTGTCCGCCGGCTAGGCACGATCGCGATGTCGTCCAAGCCGTACGCCCTTCGCCCCGTCTTGAACATACCAATCTCGATCTCAGCCACTTTACCTCCTAGAGAATGCAGTCTTTACAACAAGATATACCGTTCTGCGCTCGGAGGCTCATTGGCCGGATATCAGCGCAAGAAGGCTGACAAGTATCCGTGCCGTGGCCCCCCAGATCATCTCATCTTCCAATTCGAACAGGTGCATCCGGTGCCCACCGTCATGCCCAGGCAGCCCCCATATCTCCTGACGGTACACGCTCTCGGAGGCAAGGTGGCCCAGCGCTACGTCGAACACCCGCTCCACCTCTGAGCTGTTCGGCGTGAACTGCGGTCGAGCACCAAGCGCGCCCACAAATGGCACTATCTCCGAAGCGCTTGACGCGGTCCGCGTCACAGGTAGCTCTGCCACAACCTCGACCGCCCCTGGATCAAGGCCAATCTCCTCGTAGGCCTCCCTAAGCGCAGCATCACGAGGCCGCTCTCCTGGCTCCAGCATCCCTCCCGGAAAGGCTACCTCCGATCCGTGCCGTCGCAGGCCAGCCGAACGGCGGGTCAACACGACCCGGACTGCGCCCGCCTCCTCAAAGAGCGCAACGAGCACCGCAGCCACCTGCAGCCCGGTGTCACCGGAGTGCTGCGCGTGCTCTGAATCAAGCGACGCTACGGAAGCGAGCAACGCTCGTAGCGTTGCAAGACTCAGATCGTGAAAAACACGAGAGGAGGCCCACGGCGGTGGGCCTCCTCTGCGAGACCAAGACGGTCTGGGAATGTTCTTGCGTGAGCCGCCTGGGAGTTGAGCGGAGTTACCTTCCGCTGCTCCGGTCGCATCCTGGGCATTCAAGCCTGCGATGTTCGACGGCCCGCCTGGCAGTAGACCTGCTGGCCGTGTGTTCTGGTCAGCCTGCAAGCCAGCGCATCACATCATACCGCCCATGCCACCCATACCACCCATGCCACCCATGCCGCCTGGAGCACCGCCAGCCCCAACCGACTCGGAGGGCTTTTCGGGCTTCTCGGCAATGAGAACCTCGGTGGTAAGGAGTAGAGCTGCTATCGACGCCGCGTTCTGGAGAGCAGAGCGGGTCACCTTTGCCGGGTCGATGACACCCGCCTTCAGCAAGTCTTCGAGCTCTCCGGTTGCGACGTTCATGCCGACATTGCCCGTTGCTGCCTCGACACTTCGCACCACGACCTCACCCTCCATGCCTGCGTTGGTCGCGATCCACCGAAGTGGCTGCGTAAGTGCATGGAACACGATGCTCGCACCGGTGGACTCGTCGCCTTCGAGCTTCGAAACCACGCTGTCGACAGCGCCAAGGCTGCGGATGAGGGCCGTCCCACCACCAGCGACGATCCCTTCCTCGACCGCTGCCCTGGTTGCAGAGAGGGCATCTTCAATACGATGCTTCTTCTCCTTCAGCTCAACCTCTGTCGCTGCGCCGACCTTAACGACCGCGACGCCACCGGCCATCTTCGCCAAGCGCTCCTGGAGCTTCTCCCGGTCCCAGTCCGAGTCCGTCTGCTCGATCTCACGACGAATCTGGGCAACACGGGCCTTGATGTCCTCGTCTGTTCCTGCGCCGTCGACAATCGTCGAGTCGTCCTTGGTCACCACGACTCGGCGCGCCCTGCCGAGCAGGTCGATAGTCACACCATCGAGCTTGAGACCAATCTCTTCCGAAACAACCTGGCCTCCAGTAAGAACAGCGATGTCCTGGAGCATTGCCTTGCGGCGTTCGCCAAATCCAGGAGCCTTGACTGCAAGCGACGTGAACGTGCCCCTGATCTTGTTCACGACGAGAGTCGCGAGAGCTTCGCCTTCAACATCCTCTGCTATCACGAACAATGGCTTGCCTGACTGCATAACCTTCTCCAACACTGGAAGCAGGTCATGGGCCGAACTCACCTTCTGGTTCGCAATGAGGATGTACGGATCCTCCAGCACCGCCTCCTGGCGCTCGGGATCAGTCACAAAGTAAGGCGACAGGAAGCCCTTGTCGAACTGCATCCCCTCGGTCAGCTCCAGCTCCAAGCCGAAGGTATTGGACTCCTCGACCGTGACGGTGCCGTCCTTGCCAACCTTGTCCATCGCGTCTGCGAGGATCTCGCCGATCGCGGAATCACCAGCAGAGATCGCTGCTATCTGAGCGATCTCGCTACGGCCGTCAACCTCTTTTGACTGAGCGCCGATGGACTCGACAGCTGCGGCCACCGCAGCGTCTATCCCCCGCTTGAGAGCCAGTGGGTTCGCACCCGCGACCACGTTGCGCAGGCCGTGCTTGACCAGTGCCTGCGCGAGAACGGTGGCGGTGGTGGTGCCGTCGCCAGCCACGTCGTTGGTCTTCGTGGCCACCTCCTTCACCAGCTGGGCTCCCATGTTCTCGAAGGGGTCTTCGAGCTCCACATCCTTCGCAATTGTCACCCCATCATTGGTGATGACCGGCGAACCGAACTTCTTGTCGAGAACGACGTTACGGCCTTTCGGACCGATGGTGATCTTCACCGCATCGGCAACCTTGTTCACTCCGGCTTCCAGACCGCGCCTGGCCGCTTCGTCAAACTTGAGCATCTTCGACATCAGCTGGTCACCTTGGCGAGGACATCACGGCCGGACAGGATCAAGAGATCCTCTCCATCAATGGTGATCTCGGTTCCGCCGTACTTCGAGTACACGACCTTGTCGCCTACCGCGACGCCGAGCGGGATGAGTTCTCCCGTGTTCTCCGCACGCCGGCCAGGGCCCACTGCTAGTACTTCACCCTGCTGTGGCTTCTCCTTCGCAGTGTCGGGTATGACCAGTCCGGACGCGGTAGTCTCCTCGGACTCTCCAGGTCGTACGACAATACGATCATCAAGGGGCTGCAACTTCATCTGGTATGGCCTCCATTAGGACTCGTTGGCACTCTAACCTTGCGAGTGCTAACGATAGCGACTTCGCCACCGCTTGGCAACTTCGCAGGTCACAGCGATTCCCACGCCGGAGCGTACGCCGCCGCCCTAGCTTGCGCCAGCGCCCTATCTGAAATCCTCCCCAGAGCTCCAAGGGCTAGGAGACTCCTGATTTAGTCGCCTCTGGATTCGCGATTCTTCGACGGGCGTGCGAGAATTGGCCATGGCACTCGGTCGTTCGAATGTTCAGCCCCGCTTCGACGATCCCCGCCAGGGTGCTTGCA
>JAJZXF010000052.1 GCA_021802485.1 Actinomycetes bacterium
ACGATCACGCATAGAAGCGAGAGCGCTTAGAAGTGCGGTCCCGTCGTCTGTCCCGTCTCGTCGAGCGTGCCAGCCAGCATACATAGCAGCGATGTCTTGAAGCCAGACTTCGCGCCAAGCTTCAAGGCCCTTCTTAGACGCGGCTGCTCGCATGATGTCTCGTCTCACGTGCGGTAAACGCCAGGCGTGGATAAAGCGGAGCGAGTCGAGACATCCATAGGCTGGGTGCATGACGAAGACGTCGGGTGCTCTGAGCACCCGGGCAACGCGGTCGGCTACGGGCACTCCCCCTCGAGGCAGGCCGGTGACGAGCAGGTCATGCTCGTTTCGCAGATGCTCGAGCAATCCAGCGAACTCGGTGCCCGCGTCTTGGCGATCATGGAAGCGCTTGCTATCGCCTTGCACCCATCCGCAACCTCTCCAGCTTCGTGTCTTTCGGGCTGTCTTGAACTCGATCCGTGGCTACGGTATGCACCAACGCTTCTGTTCACGGTCCAAGTGGAGGCTCCGAGGGGGCCTGCGTCCGTCGTTGCAGTGCAGCGGAGAGCCTGGGACTGTTTTCAAACCCGCCGGCTCGGCTCCTTCGGCTGCTAGAGCTGGTGGCGTGATCGGTCCCTTGCAGCGGTACCCGGCGTTGGCCGCCGTCGTCAGGCGGCAGTCCTGCGGCGATGAAGCTGTGCGACCCGCTGATGGGAGATTCCGAGCACCTCGGCCGCTTCCCGAAGTGTCAACCCCAGATCCTCCACGAGGATCCCCACAGCATCGCTGGCCAGCCGCCCGGCCTGCTCCTGTTCACGCGTTGCGTGGGCCAACAGCTCCTTGGCCTGCTTCATCTGCGCGACCACTGCGGCAGGCGGAGTGAAGTCCTCGATCTCCACACGAACATCGTTCGGATCCTTGTCAAGCCATGCCGCTACGAGGTCAGTAGCCATGTGCCGGATATCGCGGATCCGGCGCGCCTGCGTCATAATATCGAGCTCCGGGATCGAGATGATCCACCAATCGGGCTCCCGTTCGACGGTGGCCCGGTAGATCTTTTCGTGCTTGTTGGTCGTCATTGCTTCAGCCAATCCTCTCCGAGGCACGGAGCCAGGTGGTCTCGAATCTTGCGAAGCGTGCCCGCCGCGATCGTGCGGTGCTTGGGGACGGCAGTCTGGCACCTGCCGACCCTCCACACCTCGTGGCTGCCCGTTTCTCGCACCTTCGTCACTCCGTGCCGGCGAAGGAGCCTGACCAGGTCGGCCTTCGCCGTCTCTTTCACCAGTTCAGTCTATCCCCCCGTCGACATGTTGGCAAGGGGGGGTTGACACAGCGAAGTCTAGATCTTGTGCGGGTCGTTCCTGCGGGCTTGAACGAGCTCCACCTGCGCGGGCCCAGGGCGGACACGCGATCCACCCATCGACCAGGCACAACATTGTGTTTCTTGCAACGACGGAGAGCCTGAGACACTATCGAAACCCTGTGCGCCCGCTGCTGCAGTTGCTGGACCAGGTGCCATAAGCCTCTCGGGAATCCAGGACTCCCGAAGTGGTGAGAAAGTCGCTTCGGGCCGATCCTCGATCGGATGGCGCGCTGGCGTGCCTAGAGCTGCGTGGGGATTCGGTAACCGCTGACGCTCTAGATGAGGCGTAGGTCCGTCCCGGGATAAACCGTCTCGGTGGCATTGAGTTCTGCGCACAGCCGAGCGATAGCTCGGCTGTGACGTGGGGATGAGAGTGCTTCGAGGCGAACGTGGAGCTCGTCGCCGATGATCTCGAGGTCCGCTGAGGCGGCGAACGCTTTGGCAGAGCACAAGCTGTGGGCCTCGTCTTCTGCACGGGCGTAGTGGGCGACGAGCGCCGCATGGGCCTGCTTCACCGCCAGCGCCTTGGCCTCGTCGTCGTCCGCGCTGAAGGTGGCTTGCTTGGTGGCGGCGACGACGGCACGCGCCGATGCGAACTGCTTCTTCATCCTGGCCTTGGCCGGATTGGGCGCCACGCGGGCAGGGTCGTCTTGATCTTGGCGTAGGAGTCCATCGCGTCGAGTCCCCGGGGGCGCATGAAACGAAACGGGTTCTCCTCCCTCCAGCGTCCGGATATCTTGGTGGCCACCTCGGTCACTTCGAGACTGCGCCGGGAGGTGAGGACCTGGGTCTGGTGGCTGGTCTCTTGGTCGAGGCGGGTGACCTGGCGAGTCATCAATCAGGTGGGTTTTAACAGGTAAAGCCTGATGGGCAAACCTCTTCTTGTAAGGGATCTTCCGTTCTTCAAACGTTGTCGCTAGGTCTCTTGGCGGCTGCAGCCAAGAGATCTAGGTCGCGGGAATTTTTCACCGGCGCACGTATCGGATCGCTGGACCGGACAGCCAACTGCCGTCCGCCAACTCGCCGGCCCGCGGAAGACTCCGGCCGTATGGCGACCGAGCATGTGCTTTCCGGTGGGTGTGGCAAGGTGCTGGGTGGCTACTCGCGAGAGCATTATACACCTGGCCAGTACATGTAGGCGCTAATTCTGAAGCTTGCAAACTAGTGCTTGTACCAGCAAGTGCGAGCGCCGTGGTGACACACCTACCCGGCCGGGTCTATGCTTATTGCGAGTGTAAAGGAGTGACCGGTGCAACAAATAGCTGATGTTTTCGGTCCGGATGGTCTCATTCTTGTTGGCATAGTCTTGGTAGTGCTGTTCGGAGGAAGCCAGCTGCCGAAGCTGGCTCGCTCACTTGGCTCTGCGTCGCACGAGTTCAAGAAGGGCGCGCAGGAAGGAGCCAAGGAGCTCGATCAACACGAGTCTTCGGGGTCCGAGGGAGTCAACGGCAATTCGAACGCGCGTACCGACCAGACCGGGGACGCAGACTAACCAGGTTTTTCGCTGGGCAATCGAGAGAGATGGCGTCGGCAGGTTCCGTTTGCGGCAACCGGTAGTCCCCTGGATCGCAATTTGCACAGATCCCGGGTGGCCAGTGCGTCTCCGCGGTTGTGCAACGAGCAGCTGGGTGTCTTCTTGGACGCGCTGGTTGGGCAGGAGACCACGAGTCTTTTCAATGCATCGTGTGCGCGGCTGGCATACCAAGTGTTGGAGCCTTTAGATTCTGTTCCGTGAACATGGACTCATCCCGGCGAGCAAGGCCCGAGACCGGCTTCGTGCAAGGCATGCCAATCAGTTCTTCCCGGCGGATAATTCGAAGTCTCGTGCGGCCACTTGAAGCAAGGTCAGCTGTCTACATCACCGCGGCAGCCGCGGCGTTACTACTTGCGGGCTGCAATGCGCCGACCTTTGGCGCTTACCGCGGCGCAACCACACAGGGGCATGCGACGTTCAAACTCTGGCAAGGCTCCGTAATCGCTGCCTTGGCGGTGGGTGCACTTGTTCTTGGGCTGATCATGTGGGCCGTCTTTCGTTACCGGAAAACGAGTGACGAGATACCCAAGCAGACCCAGTATCACCTTCCTCTTGAGATCGCCTACACTGTGATACCGCTCATCATTGTCGCGGTTTTGTTTTACTTCACGGTGGTAACTGAGAACCAGGTAGATGCGTTGCCGCCCCATCCTGCAGCCGTGGTGAAGATAACCGCGTTCCAATGGGGCTGGCGTTTTCATTACCTCGGCCACCATGTCGTAGTGGAGGGCAATGACGTCACAGGGAACGTGCCCGAGCTGGTGCTTCCCGTTGGTCAGACGGTCCGCGTTATCCTAGTTTCGAACGATGTAGTCCACGGCTTCTACGTAGCAGCGTTCGACTTCAGTCGATACGCACTTCCAGGTGTAACCAACAGGTTCGATCTCACTGTGCGTCATGCAGGCACTTACCCTGGTCGGTGCACCCAGTTCTGCGGCTTGTACCATACCGAGATGCTTTTCACCGTCAAGGCAGTGACGCCACAGCAGTTCCAAGCCTGGCTGATATCCAAGGCAGGTGACACACGAGTTCGTAACACCGTGACCACCGGTAGTCACAACGCCACTGCGTCAGGTGTTGGTCAGGCGCACCTACCGCGGACAAAGACCTCAGCGGGTGCCGTAAGTGTTCAGCCAGCGCGAGTTAGGAAGGCCGCATGACACAGGCTGTATTGGAAAGGCCTCCTGGCCGGGGCGATCTCCCTTCAGACGTGCACCATGACGAGGGTCCTTCGGGAATCCTGAAGTGGTTGACCAGCACGGATCACAAGGTTATCGGCAAGAGCTACCTGATCACCTCCTTCATCTTCTTTGTCATCGGCGGAGCAATGGCACTCGTGATCCGAGCTCAGCTGTCCTCTCCCAACAATGCACTTGTGAGCCAGCACCAGTACAACGAGCTTTTCACGATGCACGGCAGCATCATGCTCTTGTTGTTTGCCGGGCCATTTGCCTTTGCTGGATTCGCTAACTATTTTGTTCCGCTCCAGGTAGGGGCACCTGACATGGCATTCCCCCGGCTCAACGCGCTCTCTTACTGGCTGTTTTTGAGCGGAGGGCTGATCATGATCTCCGGCTTCCTCACAACCGGTGGTGCAGCCGATTTCGGCTGGGTAGCTTACGCTCCGTTGTCGAACGCCACAAACTCACCTGGCGCCGGAGCCGATATGTGGATCATCGCCCTGATCTTGACCGGTTTCTCCGCAATATTTACTGGCGTCAACATCGTCACAACGGTTTTCTACCTTCGAGCGCCGGGGATGACCATGTTCCGGGTGCCGATCTTCACCTGGAACATGCTCGTCGTTGCCATCCTCATCCTCATAGCGTTTCCGGTGCTCACCAGTGCGCTCGTCATGCTCTTTGCAGACAGGCACTTTGGGACTCATATTTTCGAGGTCCAAGGGGGAGGGGTGCCGGTGTTGTGGCAACACCTCTTCTGGTTCTTCGGCCATCCCGAGGTGTACATCATCGCGCTACCGTACTTTGGGATGGTGACCGACATCATCCCTGTCTTCAGCCGCAAACCGCTCTTCGGTTATAAGGGAATGATCTTCGCGACGATGGCGATAGCTGCTCTTTCTACCGGCGTCTGGGCTCACCACATGTTCACGACCGGGGTTGTTCTCCTCCCCTTCTTCAGCCTGATGTCGTACCTGATAGCGGTACCAACCGGGATAAAATTCTTCAACTGGATCGCAACGATGTGGCGAGGTCAGATTCGCTTCACGGCATCGATGCTTTTTTGCATCGGATTTCTCCTGACCTTCCTGGTGGGAGGCCTCACCGGCGTTCTTCTTGCGTCTCCGCCGATCGACTTTGCAACTCACGACACCTACTTCGTCGTAGCCCACTTTCACAGCGTCGTAATGGCTCTTGTGATGGCTGGCGTGGGTGCGATCTTCTACTGGTACCCGAAGATCACGAACAGGATGTTGAACGAAACCCTCGGCAAGGCCACCTTCTGGTTTATGTTCATTGGAGCAAACGTGACCTTCATGCCGCAGTACCTCCTCGGCTTGCGGGGTATGCCGAGGCGTATAGCCACTTACCCAGCGAGTTCAGGATTCGCGACCTTGAACCTCGTCTCTTCAGCGGGCGCGATGTTGATTGCGATCTCAGCGCTCTTGCTGTTGTGGAACTTCTGGATCTCATGGCGAAAGCCGGTTCCTGCTGGCGACAACCCGTGGGACGCTCACACCCTCGAGTGGGCCACGACCTCGCCGCCACCACATCACAACTTCAACAGCCTCCCCCCGATCCGTTCTGAACGTCCTGTCTGGGACGCGAACCATCCCGAGGCGGCGCTCACTAGCCATGGTGCATCATTGAAGTCTGCTGGAGGTGATGCTTTGTGAAGGTTGAGGCCTGGTTCCTGGTTGGTCTAGCTGTGTTCTTTGGCCTGGTGGGGGCCGTATACTGGTTTCTGTCCTACGAGGATGCCGGAAGTGTGATGCTTGCGGGAACTGCCTTGTTGGGCCTGCTGCCAGGAGGCTATTACCTCTGGTGGTCCCGGCGGATGTCTCCGCGCCCCGAGGATCGCTCTGACGCCACGATCGCCTCAGGCGCTTCGGTGATTGGCGCATTTCCTAGCACCAGTCTCTGGCCGTTTGTAGCTGGCCTTGGGTTTGCGCTTGTCGCCTTGGCGCTCATCTTTGGCCTCTGGACTGCACTGCCGGGCTTCTCGCTCGTGTTCACTGCAATGGTTGGTTTCATCCGCGAAAGCCGTCGGGGCGGCGCTGTTTGATCAACGGCTCCGGAAACCGTTTGCGCTCGTCCGCCATGGCGGGGAGGTTCACGGTGACGATGCCGTACGTTGCGAACCGGTCAGGGCGAGGAAGGTGTGGCTCACAGGCCGGAGTCGTCAAAGGAGTTTGCGGACCCAACGTAGCGCTTGTGCTCTGTCGAGCTGGCCTTGGGCCACATGCAGTATTCGTCCACCTGCACTGACGAACACCGTGTCGGGCAACCCGGCGAGGTGGTAAAGGCCGTCAGCGACTCTTGAGCCTTTGTCTATGCCCACGGGGTAGGTTACTCCAGCGCTTCTCACGAGCTGGCGTCCACCCTGCAGCGAGTCCGCGACATCGACTCCGATAAACCTGACCTTTCGGCCAGCTGTTTGTGCGACCTTCGCGAGCATGGGCAACTCCGTCCGGCAAGGCTCGCACCACGAAGCGAAAAAGGTTAGAACAACCGGAAAGCCTTTGTCGGTCGCAAGCGAGACTGACGAACCTCGGACACTTAGGGATCGGAGCTGGAAACCCGGCGCGACCTTGCCATCAATGTGCGTGCCGGGAGTAAGCAGTGCGAAAGTGAGCACTGCGGCAACTGTGACGAGCAAACCGATAAGTGCTTGGGTATAGCCGCTCGAAATCCAATTACTGCGAGCGCGAGGTGGGCTCACGGATGTCGAACAAGCACGTCCAACGCTACGGCTACGAAGAGTAGCGTCAGGTAGATGATGGAGTACCGGAACAAGCTCATGGCCGATTCGGGGGAGCGGCTACGTGCAAGGTTCAGTGCATAACCCATGAAAACCCCGCCTAGAAGAGCTGCTGAGGCAAGGTAGATTGCACCCATGCCCGCCACCGGCACGAGGGCCAAGGAGGCAGCCCACATCACTGCGGTATAGGCGATGATCTGGCGAGACGTGTTCTTGATCGAAGCCACTGCCGGCAGCATTGGCACCCGAGCGGTCTGGTAGTCGTCTTTGTAGCGAACGGCGAGTGACCAGAAGTGCGGCGGCGTCCAAAGAAAGATAATTGCGAACAAGATCACGGGTGCCCAAGAGAGCCTGCCCGTCACTGCAACCCAACCGATGAGCGCGGGAGCTGCTCCCGCAGCGCCCCCAATGACGATATTCTGGGTGGAGGTGCGCTTCAGCCAGATCGTGTACACAAACACATAAAACAGGGCTGCCAAGAGTGCGATTAGTGCGCTGAGAAGATTGACCGCCAGCCATAGATCTATGAATGCAGCCACTTCCAGAAGTACAGCGAAGCTAGCACCAGCTCGTGGAGTTATGGTTCCTGTGACAAGCGGTCGCCGCTGAGTCCGCCTCATGAGTTTGTCGATATCGCGATCCACGACCATGTTCGCGGCGTTCGCCCCGCCGGCTGCAAGGGTGCCTCCAACAAGTGTGAACAGGATTAACCAGCCGGAGGGGACGCCTCGTCTTGCCAAGACCATCGCGGGAAGGGTTGTGACCAGCAGAAGCTCAATGATGCGCGGCTTCGTGAGCGCGACGAACTCTGCAGCATGAGACGTGCGTGATCTAATCGAGCTGGCCAAGAGTGGCAAGGTGCTCTTGGGGGATGAAGCGGATAGAGCCACATGCTGACCATAGGCCGGCACACGAACCTACACAAAGCGGGTCATTGATGCGCTGGCTCCAAGAAAGCAGTTTGAGAAGACGTCTTGCCTGGTGGACTAGGTGCAAGTGGGCCGGCTCCAAGGATCGCACTGCGCTCGTGCCGGAATCGCCCTAACATTGGGGTCGTCATGCGATTTCAGCATTCGAACCTCTTTCAGCCGTTGTGCGCGGCAGCCAGCTATTGGCTTGCGCGGGATATCATGAATGTCATCCACACCACTTGTGATATCGAGGCGCTGGCATCCACGTCGCGGATCGACGCTGATCATCGCCAACTGTGAGCTGATCACATGGCTGCTGCTTCATCAATTTCTACCCGTCCGGAGAGTGCTCAAGACGTTTCGCCTGGAAAGACAACTGATCTTGACAGGCCCTGGGTGGTAATCGTCTGGAACGACCCCATCAATCTTATGACCTATGTGACTTACGTATTTCAGAAGCTCTTCGGTTACAGCAAGGAGAAGGCCACACGACTGATGCTGGATGTCCATCACAAAGGCCGAGCTGCTGTTTCGAGCGGTACGAGGGAGCGGGCCGAGATGGACGTATACCGGCTGCATGCTCATGGGCTTTGGGCGACCATGGAGAAGACAGAGTGAACCCCCGTCGCAGGGTGCGCCGGCTATCCGCAGGACGGTACCGGGTCCGGCTGCCGATGACGGAACGCCTGCTGTTGATGACTCTGTCGACGCAGCTGGTAACGATGTTGAGTTCGGACAAACCATCCTCAGACCCCAGCTTACGAAGGCTCTTTCCTCCCGCCTATGTCGATGATGAACACGCAGAGCGCAACTACCAGGAGCTTGTCCGCCAAGACCTCCTTGCGCGTCGGAGCAGAGCGCTGGACGCCGTAAATCACGTAACGCATTCCGATCAAGTTGACGAGGAGACGATGGAATCGTTCCTCGAAGCTCTCAACGCACTCCGTCTCGTCATCGGTACTCACCTCGACGTATCTGAGAACCTCGATGACATCACAACTCAAGATGATGCCCAATCGCCTGCGATGAGTGCGTACGCCTATCTGAGCTGGCTGGAAGGGCAGGTTGTCGATGCAATGGCCGCATCGCTGCCACCCTCGTTGGACTCCTCCCCATGAGAGTGACGCCCGCTACGGCACTGCGGACATTCGGCACGGTATGAGCCCAGCTCCCGTGCCCCACAAGGCGCTCGAAGAGGCCAATGTGGCAGCGCTTGGGCCAGCACGCTTCCTTGTCATTATGGGCTCTGGCGAGACTAGCCCGACCATGGCTCGGATCCACCGTGAGGTCCTCGCTGCAATGGGGCCTGCCCCCGTGCCAGCAGTCCTCATAGATACTCCATTTGGGTTCCAGACGAACTGTTCTCAAATTTCCTCGCGAGCGGTCAAATATTTTCATGAGAGCGTTGGGGTTGACATTGGGATCAGCCATCTGGAGTATGTTGACCAACTGGATCCAGCAAAGCTTGACAGAGCGCATTCTGCGATCATCTCTGCACGCTATGTGTTTGCTGGTCCGGGGAGCCCGACGTATGCATTGCGGAATTGGACGCGAACGCTTGTCCCGAAACTCCTGGCCGAGAAGCTGGTCTCGGGAGGAGCCGTGGTCTTTTCGAGTGCCGCAGCTCTCACCCTTGGAGTCGCTACTGTTCCCGTCTACGAGATCTACAAGGTTGGCGAAGACCCTCACTGGGTTGAAGGACTAGACCTGTTGAACCTCGCAGGACTGCGAGCTGCAGTGATTCCTCATTTCGACAACGCGGAAGGTGGAACTCATGACACCCGCTACTGCTACCTTGGAGAAGAGCGACTTCGTTTAATGGAGGCGCAGTTGCCCGAGGGAGCTTTCGTTCTGGGCGTTGACGAGCATACGGCCTGCTTGATGGATCTCCGCCAGGGCAGTGTCAGGGTGGCCGGTCTCGGTGGGTTGACCATCAGGGCAGGAGGCTCCGAAGTTGTCATCGCGGCTGATGCGTTCACCACCATTTCGGAGATCGCAGATATCGCGTCCGATCTTACGCACAGACGCAGCCCTCATCGTCTTGGCCTAGGCGAGAAGGAGTCGGGGCTTACTGGCGGCCCGCTGAGTGGTGTTAGCACGGCGGATGGCCCGGGCGGGCCCGACGAGCAGCTAATTCCCGGGCATTCTGCTCGAGTTCGCGGCGGGGAGGCATTTCCGGCAAGGCCGAAGCTGTCGCCGCTCCTTGCCATGGTTTACGAGCACGAGGAGGGGTTTCGCCGAGCGATCGACGCGCGGAATCTCGATGAGGCCCTGAGAACGGTCCTAGAGTTCGAAGAGCACCTCGAAGCCTGGTCTGCTGATACAACGCAATCGGACGAGCGGGATCGCGCGAGGGCAAGTCTCAGGCACATGATCCAGAGCCTTGCGATGCTTGCGATCTATAGCCTCGAAGACCCCCACGCTGTACTTGCGCCGGTAGTCGAAGCGGTGCTGCGTTTGCGCGAAGCAGCTCGCCTCCAGAGTCGCTGGAAAGAGGCCGACGCGACGCGGGAGATCCTTGTTTCACTCGGAATGCGTGTTCACGATGCCGCAACTGGGACCACTTGGGATATGCCTGGGATCGAAACCTGGAACGATCTGATCTCATTGTGGCATTCCCGCGTTAACAACATACGAGCCGTCGGCACCTGACCGGGTAGCACGGCCCGATGATGTAGGCCGAACGATTGACCAAAATGCTGAAGAGTGGTTTACTGCCCTTGCGGCCTAGCCAGCTCGGCGATCTGCACATCGCACATCCCAGAACTGGCGTGCGAACCCTCATGTTCCGGTACCCTGGTACACGCGAGGCGCCCCCATCGTCTAGTGGCCTAGGACGCCACCCTTTCAAGGTGGTAGCACGGGTTCGAATCCCGTTGGGGGTACTCCTCCATACAAGAGCAGGTCAGTATGGGCGGTCGACCCTCTCGGCCTGTGGATAACGCTGTTTCGTATTGGGGAATCGCGGTGACATGCTCAATAGTGTCGAGAACGCGCCCGACCATGTTCGCTACAGCAGGCGCTTTGAACGTCACGCGGGGCGGCTGTTCGCAGCGCGGGCGAGGTTCGCCAAGTCACGCGACCTCGGAATCGGTGTTGACCGAGGCGATCCGCACTCGATCTCGCATAGATTGCTGCCAGGCAGCACCAGCAGAACCAGCAGAACGAGAGTTGCAACTGTTTTGGAGAGTCGCGATCCTGATCGGACGCGATTCCGGGCAGCGAACCGATGGGAAGGGTATTATAGCCGGGATGGATCCACTGGACGTAGGGCATGCTCAGGCAAATCTGCCGGCGATAGTTCAGTGGGTCGCTAGCACCTGGGAGAAGGTGCCGGTACTTGACGAGAATCACTCGCTGGTGTTCATAGTCCCAGGTGGTCTCTGGTACGCGTTCGAGGACACCCTCGACATTCTCGGAGACGCTGAATCATTGAAGCGGATCGAGATTGGCGATAACGCGATCCAGAATGGCGACTTCCTCAGCCAGCGCGAGATCGCAGGGATTGCGGGCAGTCCGCCGCCTGGTTCTCGCGGCAGCCTTGCTACCGAAGGCATGCAAGCGCAGGGTCAAGCCCGTGGCGGTCCCGGTCCCGCCGCAAACCCTGCTCAGGAGCGTTGGCATCTTGTCATTGCGGGTCCCGTGATGCGTGAGCTTGGCTGTGTCGCAGAACCGTTTCGGTCACAGATCCTCTCGGTTCTGCTTGGAGCGCTCCTTGACGATCCGCGCCGCGTGGGAACCGAACTCCGTGCCACGCTCGCTCGGCGTTGGTCGATGAGGATAGCCGGGTACCGGCTGATCTATCGCCTCGATACGCTTAAGCACGCCGTCCGTATTATCGACGTGTCGCCGGTATCCGCCAAGTTGGATCCGGCTTGACAGCTTTCGCAGTCCTGTAGGAAAATATCTATTAGACCACAAGGCAGTTGAATCCCCCTTCCGCTGCTTTGGTTGGTCTATCAGTGCAAAGGGGTTGGTCTCCCCCCTACCAGCCCCTTTGCCACTATCGATGCATCGTCTCCTTGCTAACCCGTCCGCCAGCTCTTTGGAGCTAGACCCGTTGCTCACGGTGGCGTGACGTGCGTAATGTCAAGCAACCCAAGCCAGACGGCGGGGTGACAAGCCCCGTCCGTCAGAGCACGGAGGTTAACTGAAACTACGGTATTTCAAGTTGCATCGAGCAGAGTCGTGTCGGGTGTTGGACCGCTGTGGTGCCCTCGTTGATTGGCGCTAGCTTGGAATATGTGACATCCAGAGGAAACCCCGGGCGCAGGCCAGGACCCAGAATGAGTTGGCTGCCGAGTTGCCGATAAGTGTGCCTCAAGGTGAAAGCCTGCAGCTTGTCTCGGGCAATTCCACCAAGCTGTCGCTGCGCACGCGCTGCGCTGCACGCTCTGCGATGTTGATTGCCGGCACGTCGCGGGCCTTGCGCAGGGGGAGCGGAACGGTGATTGGAGGGCAAGTGGCGCTGACCATGGATCCGCACGTTCTCGCCAGGCTTTCTGCCGGTCGGCTGGTGGCGTTGGTTAGTGGTACAAATGGCAAGACAACAACCACGAAATTGCTGGCGGCAGCGGTGGGGACGCTCTCGGGAGTTGTCACGAACGAAGGAGGTGCGAACCTTCCCGGTGGTCTCGTTGCCGCTCTTGCGGGCGGGTCCCGTGGAGTTCCTGCTGTTCTCGAAGTCGATGAAGGATATCTAGGCATGGTCGCCGAGGTCGCGAGGCCTCACGTTATCGTGCTGTTGAACTTGAGCAGGGACCAGCTTGATCGCGTAAGCGAAGTACGCATGCAGGCGGACAAGTGGCGCGCCGCGTTATCGCGCCTCGCATCGGCGCGGGTGGTTGCGAACTGCGACGACCCGCTTGTCGTGTGGGCGGCCGGAACAGCGGGAAGTGTTACCTGGGTAGCTGGGGGGCAGTCATGGCGGGGAGACTCTGCCGGCTGTCCGAGCTGTGACGGCCACTTAATTTACGACTCCGGGAAATGGGCGTGCGGCTGTGGCTTCTCGCGCCCTGAACCGGATGCCTGGGTAGAAGACGGTGTACTCCGGATGAAGAGCTCGCGTCCGGGTTTTTCCGGCGACGACGTTGCCGCCTGGCCAATTCGCTTGCCGCTACCTGGCCGATGCAATCTTTCGAACGCGGCGATGGCGATTTCGGCTGCGGCGCTCATGGGCGCTGGGGTCAAGGAGGCTCTCTCCGCGATAGCTAGCATTTCCGAGGTTGCCGGAAGGTACAGTCTTGTTCAGGTTGACGGGGTGCAGGTACGGATGCTCCTTGCAAAAAACCCGGCCGGATGGATGGAACTGCTGGAGCTCCTGGAAGAGACGAAGCGTCCCAGCGTTATTGCGATCAACGCGCGTCTAGCAGATGGTCAGGACCCCTCCTGGTTGTGGGATGTGCCCTTCGAGCGGCTGGCAGACCGCTTCGTGGTTGCGAGTGGAGATCGCTGCTGGGATCTCGCAGTCCGGCTGACATATGCCAATGTCCCCCACACTACGGTACCGGAGCTGTCCAGAGCGTTACTGTCCACCGACGGGTCGTCAATAGACTTTGCAGGCAATTACACTGCCTTCCAGGATTTGCGGAGGTATCTCGCTGGTAGGCGCCCCGCGGTGCTAGGGAATACCAGCAGCCAAACTCCCATTGCTACCAGCACAAGCAGTCCTCTTCCAGGGATTATCGCGGACCATCCTGGCACCGATCCTGAGGATCGCAGTTCAAAAGAGTGATACAGGCGTGAGGGAATCCGTTCTCAGAGTCGTGGCAGTTCATCCCGAGCTGCTTGGCACCTACGGCGACTTTGGAAACGCGATTGTTCTCGTTCAAAGAGCACTCTGGAGGGACATACCAGCAGAGATCGTAGAGGCGAAGTCCGGGGAGCCTTTGGTTCGCGGCGGCGACATCTATTGCTTAGGCGGTGGAGAGGATGGCCCGCAGGCGCGTTCAGCTCTCGAGTTGCGCAGTGACGGGGCTCTTGCATCCGCGATATCTGGTGGAGCAGCACTCTTTGCAGTGTGCGCTGGCTTCCAGTTGATCGGGGAGTCCTTCACTGGACCGGATGGGAAGCGCCAGCAGGGACTTGCAATCCTTGACATGCGTACCCGCAGGGGGCCCGGCCTCCGAGCGGTAGGCGAACTGGCGTCGTTCGCATCCGAGGATCTGGGCGTGGATTCTATGTCGCGAATCCTCACCGGGTTTGAGAACCACGCAGGCCACAGCGACCTCGGGGCTGGCGTAGCGCCTCTCGGAAAGGTCCTAAGAGGTGTGGGGAACGGGTCGCAAGCCTCGGAGGAGGGCGCGATTTCAGGACGAGTGATCGGAACCTATATGCACGGACCCGCTCTCGCGCGCAATCCAGCTCTAGCAGACCTGTTGCTTAGCTGGATTGTGGGTCCGCTGGATCCCATCGAGGGAGAGATCGAGGAGGAGACGGGGTCACTCAGGGAATCGGTGCTGTTTGGGGTCGGCGACAGGAGACGGGCTCGTCGACGCAGGTCCCTGTTCAGCAAGCGCCCTTTCGGACTCAGGAGGCGTTCTGGCGTTGCAGGCGAATGAGGTTCAGCGCCCCCCCGGCGCGGAACCATGCGATCTGTTCTCTTGTCAGAGTATGCACGCAGGCGATCTCCTCAATCCTCGAGTCAGGATGGGTTATCTCGCATCGAACCGGTTTTCCGGGTTCGAGATCCGCTAGACCCAGGATCGAGAAGGTGTCGTCCGCGCCGATTCGGTCGTAGGCGGTTGGATCGCTGAAGGTGAGGGGAAGCACGCCTTGTTTCTTGAGGTTCGTCTCGTGAATGCGGGCGAACGAGCGCGCAAGGATCGCGACTCCACCAAGGTAACGAGGCTCCATAGCAGCATGCTCCCTCGAAGATCCTTCCCCGTAGTTAGCGTCCCCGATCGCTATCCATCGCTCGCCTGAGTCCCGGATGTGACGTGCAACATCCGAAAGCGGCTCCACCTCGTTGTCGATCGGGCAGCGGCCTGTTCCCGGCTCGCTCGTAAAGACGTTCACGACACCGGAGAACAGGTTCTTTGAGATGTTCCCAAGGTGCCCTCTGTAGCGAAGCCAGGGACCCGCTGGCGAGATGTGATCGGTGGTGCACTTGCCGGATGCTTTCATGAGGACCTTGAGCCCCACGAGGTCCTTGCCGTCCCAGGCGCTAAACGGTTCGAGTAGTTGGAGCCGCTCGCTTTCTGGTCGGACCTGAACTTCGATTCTTGCCGCACGGTCTGGATGGCCGTCCAACGGGGCTATGAATCCATCGCCGGCCCCGGCGAAGCCGATGGAAGGAAGCTCATCCCCGAATGGAGGCTCCAAGTGAATGCCCTCGATGGTGCCTTCCAGAGGATTGAAGTCGAGCGTACCCGCGAGCGCGTAGGCGACGACCGTCTCGGGTGAGGCTATGAAGGCAAGCGTGTTGGGGTTTCCATCGTTGCGTTTCGGGAAATTCCTATTATAGGAACTGAGGATGGAGTTCACCTGTCCAGGCTCCACGTCACCGCGCTGCCACTGCCCGATGCACGGACCGCAAGCGTTTGCGAGCACGGTCGCGCCTATTGCCTCCAGGTCCGCGAGTAGCCCATCGCGCTCTATTGTTGCCCGTACCCGCTCCGAACCCGGGGTGATGAGCAGGGGCGTTTTCACTCGCAGCCCCTTTGCTACTGCCTGCCGAGCGACGTTGGCCGCTCTGCTCACATCTTCGTAGGAAGAGTTGGTGCAGGAGCCGACGAGGCACTGCGAGAGTTCGAGAGGCCACCCGTTTTCCCGGGCGTCAGCAGCTATGTCCGACACCGGTCGTGCACGGTCCGGAGTGTGGGGGCCGACAATGTGTGGCTGAAGCGTTGATAAGTCGATCTCAATCACCCGGTCGAAGAAGCGGTGCGGTTCGTCAAGAACTTGGTCGTCAGCGCGTAGCTCAGCTGCAACATCACTGGCCATGCGCGCTATGTCCCGCCTTCCGGTCTTCTCTAGATACGATGCCGAGTGGTCATCGAACGGGAACACCGAGCAGGTCGCTCCGATCTCGGCGCCCATGTTGCAAATGGTCGCTTTTCCGGTCGCACTCAGCGATGCGGCCCCGGGACCGCAGTACTCGATGATCGCGCCGGTGCCGCCTGACACAGTGAGGGTCTGGGCCACCTTCAAGATCACATCTTTCGCAGATGTCCATCCACGCGGCGAACCGGTCAGGTGAACGCCTATCAGCTTCGGCCACCGCAGCCCGAGAGTGGAGCCGACCATCACATCCACCGCATCCGCGCCGCCAACGCCTATCGCCACCATCGCGAGGCCTCCTGCATTCGGGGTGTGGCTGTCGGTGCCGATCATCATGCCGCCAGGAAACGCGTACTGCTCCAGCACTACCTGGTGGATGATGCCCGAGCCCGGCTTCCAGAAGCCGATGCCATATCGAGCGCATGCAGTCCTCAGGAAATCGTAAACCTCCTGGTTGGCATCGAGCGCGGCACTGAGATCCGCGCTGGCGCCTGCGCGTGCTTGAATCAAGTGGTCACAGTGGACGCTCACCGGCACCGCGACCTCGTCCAAGCCTGCTGTCATGAACTGCAAGAGCGCCATCTGAGCGGTGGCGTCTTGCATCGCGACTCGGTCTGGATAGAGCCCGATCTCGGTCTTTCCCCTTGCCAGCTCTGCAGGCTCTGGTTCGCCAAGGTGGCTGAAGAGTATCTTCTCCGCAAGGGTGACCGGTCGGTTGAGTCGACGTCGTGCCAGCTCAACCCTGGCGGGTAGCCTTTCATAGACGCGTTGTACAAGCTCGGTTGGGGTTTCGGCTGCGACTTGGGGCATGAGGTAAGCCTAGCGGCGCCGTGAAGTATGGTGCCGGTCCAGCATCCACGCCCGTCTCCATGCTGACGCCTCAGGCCCGCCAAGGCTTGGAGTCTCACCCCGGACGGCACGCTGACGCGCGCTCCACCAATCGCTCGACGCCTCATCGGCCAGCTCGGCGATGCTGTCTTTGATCCGATGAGCAAAGCGCTTGGCATCCTCGGTTTCGCTGCAACGAAGAACGGGGCCGAAAACCACGCGTGTGCGGCCGGGACTCACCCGCCTTGCATCCTTTGCTAACACGGTCCTCGTCCCTTGCAGGTACACCGGGACCACAGGCGAGCCAGTGCGCTTAGACAGGTAGGCCGCTCCACCGCGAAATTCCTGGGCCCATCCGTCGGTTGAACGCGTTCCCTCCGGGAAGATGATCATGTTCCAACCCTCCTCGAGCAACCCGGCTGCCGATTCTGCAGATCTTCGGCTTACCCGCTCGCGCTCCAGCGGGATTGCACAGAGCACTGCCGATGACAGAGCACCCTTCCAGCGCCGATCGAAAAAGTAATCGGCAGCAGCAGCGACCACACAGCGGTGGCGGATCTCGGCCGGCAAGCTTGCAAGCAGCAGGGGCGTGTCGAGATGACTCGAGTGGTTTGCTGCAAAGATGAGTGGGGTTGGCGCATCCAGCAGCCTATCGAGACCGCTAACTTCGGGAAGGGCAAGTGCTGTGACTAATGGTCCGATGAGACTGTCGAGAACGACGGCCCTTGCAAGGCGAGCAGGGTACTTTCGCGACCACTCCGTGTCGAAATTCAAGCCGGTGCGGCTCTCCTTCGCGGGGCGGTCGACCGAAGCGGGCCACTTGGGCGCAGCCCAGGGGAAGCGCTGGCTTGAAAGCGGCATACGCCGGGCCGCTGATAAAACCTGCTCTTTGAGGTTCAGGATCCGGCGCAACTGGCGCATTGATGCATCTGACCCCCCGGATCCCGTCGAGAAAGATCCGGCGATCCGTTCGCTGCCTTCGCTCTTGCTCTGCGAGGTCTTTCCCATGTTGCGCTCCCTAGTGTACGTTCGCAAGAAGAAGTGGCGGCGAATGCAGGTGAGTAATGGATGGGTGGTTACCAACCACGTCCTCTGCCATCTCCAAGGCATCAGTAAGGGTCGATGCCGGTTTGAACCCAAGTCTCCTGACCGCCGCTGGATCCCCCCCGACTACGATCACAGCCCCAAGGTGATCGAGCGCGTGAGCACACCAGTACCACATATAAAAGGGGTGAACACCGTGGTACGCGTGCCCGGTTCGATAGAGGTGGATGTACCAGGGGTCCCGGGCAAAGGACTCCTCGTAGGTGGCCTCGATCTTGAAGGGGTCGGTCGTTTCGGGGAGAACTTGCTCGAAGAAGTCTATGTAGCTCGGATGGTGGACCGGATTGAAAGCCCATGGAGTGGGATGGCTCATGATGAGAACTCCGCCTGGCTTGACGAGCGGTTTGCCCAGGTACATGTTGAACATGTACCCAAGGCCAGTGCAAGCCACAAGTATTGGGTTCATGATCGAGCCGACATTATACGGACAAATGTATGGTAACCCCATGGTGAGGATGTCGGTCTGGCCTTCGACGTCCACCAGTTGTTGCCGGTAGACGTTCTCCGTTGTCACGGCGTGCACAGCTTCGACCTCACCCGCCTGGACAGAGGACAGAGCGTAGGGAGAGTGAATCCTCTGGAACACCTTCCTCGTTGTTCCTGCTGGGGCACGGTCAACTGCAAATGACGCGGCAAGAAAGGCTGCCCGGTCTCTGGCAGACCATTCCCACTCTCTGCGTTCGAGGAAACGGAACTGGCTGGGAAAGGTGTCGGTGTTCAAGGTCGTTTCCACCTGGAATACCTTCACCCCGTTGGCAGCTATCAGCCTGCCCATGCGCCAGTTTGAGCTGTGCAGCTCGGAGTGGTTCTGGTCCATGAATGACCGGCTGTGCTGCATTGTGCGCACATTGTGGTGATGGCGAATGCTGCGATAGCTCGCAAGACCGGTCGCTACGCTCTTGTGACCCCCGTCCATCGCGACCAGGTTCACGTTCACATAGACAAGTAAGTCGCTCGTAGCAGCTCGCTTGTTGATCTCGACGTCCTCGCCTTCGCTGGTAACCCCGAGATGAACCATGTTCTCGGGGTCTTCGGCATCGTGCTGGGTTAGCAGCCCACTTGGGGCAAAGGCATCGTAGACTCTGTCTCCGAGCGCATGCCGCAGCTCGGCTTCCGTCATTCGCCTGTGAAGAGCAAGGGCCGCTATGAGCGCGACATCGTCCACACCTGCTTCCGCCGCCGCGTCAAGGACAGCTTCGATCACAAGCTGGCGCACGTCCGGTCGGCGCATGGGTGGCAATGGCAACGACACGTCGTCGAAAGCGATGCTGAGACGCATCCCCGGCTTTAGCAAAGCGCTCAGCGGGGGGCTGGCGCCTAGCGGGTTCTCTAACGCGTTCCGGATGGCGGTTCGCGGATCTTGAATTGGATCAACCGGCTCCGGGGGATAGATGATCCTAGCTCCGGCGGGTAGCCGCTCGAGTCCGAATCCCTCTCCATGCCAGAACAGGGTTGCAGGGCTCGAGTGGTCAGTCTCGAAGACGAATCCCGGTCTGGGGCTCATGGGTGAAGGTCTCCTTCGTCTTTTGTCTGCGGATTGGTGGTTGCCTTGCTTGCGGCACCGTCTCTGGAAGCTTCTCGTTGTTTCTTCGCGCGGCTGCGCATACCAGAACGCATGTCAAAGGCGATCTTCACCGCACCTCGGCTTCCAGCCGATCCGGCATGAGCTATCGCGTCTTCATGGCGCTCGAGGGGGTAAGTGGCCGAAACCAACCTTTCGAGAGATGCAGATGTGACTAGATCGAAAGCCAGATCGAAGGTGCTGGACTTCTCTGTAGCGCGCCCCGGGGATGTGTGCTCCCGAGCGATGCTCTCGGTCCCGTAGGCGTAAGTTCCCAAGAGCTTGACCTCACGGTGCCACAGCGGGGCAAGATCCACCTTTACGGTCCCGGGCATGCCCACGAGAACGATACGGCCACGCGGACATACTGTCTCGAGAGCGCTCTCGAGCGT
>JAJZXF010000002.1:0-13627 GCA_021802485.1 Actinomycetes bacterium
CGTGGTGCGACAGAGGTGTTCGGCGGCATTCCGGTACCGGTCCACGCCACCACAGCTACATCGGTGGCGGCATGAACAACATGCCTCGGGAACCAGGCGCTCCCTACGGCCTGCCAGCAGTATCGGCGGGAGACAGGGCGTCGACACGGAATCCTGGCCCTTTAGGGCCGGGAGGCTTCAATCCCAGCGTTTTGAAGACTCAGCGTTATCAAACCCAGTGCAGCGAACCGTTGTCGACCGCCACGCTAAATGAGCACGGGGAGACATTCGACGTGAGCACGGCCGGCACCAACGCCATGGCCACATTGTGCGTCGCCTCTCGTTCCTGTCAAGGCCGAAGGTCCAGCATGTGAGGGTCGTCTGCGGCCTTGACAGTTTCCTCGTCGGCGACGATGTGGGCGTCCATGCGATGGATTCCATCCTCGCGCTCTGTGTCGTTGTCGTGATCAAATGACCTGTCGCTCAACAACCGTACTTCAGGCTCGACTCCCCAACTCCTTCGGTGCGGACTTTCGCACATGTGGGAACGGCGTTTGCTCTCAAAGTCTTCTTTGGTTCGTTCGACCAGAGCTGACCCGAGGTTTTCTAGCGAGGCGCCTCGCGCAAGTTGGCCCGCGAGGGCTGTGCGTCGAGCGATGCCAAGGCAGTCGCAATGGTGCGGACTTGCTCGTTCTCCGCTGCCTTCTTGCATCGCTCCGTGTTGCTTGCACGCATCCATTCACGACCCCGTGCTGCTGCTTCGGCGATGCCATCTATTGTCTCATCGAGTTCTGCTCGCATCGCCTCGTCAAAATGTCTTCGGACGGTTTCGAGGCGTTGAGCTAGGTCCCAGCGAGCGCGCCCAGCGTGTTTTTCGAACTCTCGTGTCACCTCGGCTAGTGCCCTGGCGAGAGCCCTGCGGCGAGCCAGCTTCGCGGGAATCAGCATTCTGAGCAGCCGTTCGATCCAGTCACCGGATCCCCCTATCCTGAGGAAGAGGTAGAAGAAGCGCTCTGTCTGTTCTGCGACAGCGGGGATCTCTGCGTCTGGGAGCACAACTGCAAAGAGCCTCGATGCTTCATCGCGGATTGCGTCAACGCGGCTTTGAACGCGGGTTCGAAACCCTGACGCAAGTGCCTGCCAGGCTTGTTCCACCCGGAACTCCTCCGACTGGCGGAACGCCTCGAAGGAGTTCCGAACACTGGTCTCGATAGCTTGCTGCAGCTCGTTGTCGAGGTGGGCTTTGCTCGCAGTGCGGGCAGCTTCCTCTAGGAGCGTTGCGCACTCGCTGGTGGCATTCTTCGCAAAGCCGGCAAGGCGTTTTCCTGTTTCGTCCACGATCAGAGCGACATCACGGGAGAGTAGCGTTCGATCATCTTCGAACGCAGAACGTTGCCGTGCTGCTTCGCCCTCGAATTCAGCTATCAACTGGGAGAGTTCTGCCGCTTCGAGGTCTTGGGCCGCGGTCTCTACAGCCAGCGAGGCGGTGAGCGAATTCGCGATGCGGGCCAGCTCGGCGCGTGCGCTTGCAAGCCGAGCGGCTACCAAGTCTTCAGCTACGAAGTGTTCCAGCTCTGCTCTGAAGCCATCGAATTCAAGCGCTGAGGTTGCCGGCGAGTGAGGGTATCCAGCTCTTTTGGCGAGTGAAGCACGGGCATTGATTGCGAACACGGCCACCTCTTGGCCCATGACGTCGCGAACGACGTCTTTGACGAAGCGGCGAACTCTTGCGAGCTCCGCTGTCGAGAGATCATCCGCTCTTGTGAGCACGAAGAAAGTTGGTGAACGCCGGTTTGCGAGAACTTCGAGCATGTCGCGTTCCTGCTCGGACATTGGCGCGCTGGCCGACAGTACGAGTATTGCTCCATCGGCATCCAGGAGTGCAGCGCGGGCGGCTTCGGTGTTATGCCGGTGGACAGAGCCGATCCCTGGGGTGTCGACGAGGACCATTCCCTGTGCGAGCAACGGCCAGTGTCCCCGCACTTCGACTCGCAGCACACGGCGCTCATTGTTCGGATTGCGCTCCTCGGTCACGTAGTCGACGATCTCTTCACGGCCGATTGCCCGCCTAGTGCCGTCGTCGTGATCGACGAATGCCTCCGGGTCTCCGTAAGCGGCTTCGGTGGAGACGGCGGTGAGGGGGAGTACGCCAGTCGGCAGGACCTCTTCGCCGAGAAGAGCATTCACGAGCGTCGACTTGCCACGTTTGAACTCACCCACGACTGAAACCAGGAACTTTTCTGATGCGAGCCGGGCACTGAGGCGGCGAGCACGTTCTGCTTCCGGGCGACTGTGGACAACGCGGGTCAGCTCTTCGGCTCGCATGCCCAGCTCTTGAAGCTCACTTACCACCAGGCTCTACTACCTCCATTTTTTCCCGGCGCGCCGGCCTTGAACAGGAGTAGGAGCCATCAGCACCAAGCACATAGCGGCGAGCTCCATCGCCGATGCCTCCAACAATAGCAGCTGCGTGGTCTCGAATCTTTCGCTGATGCCGTCCAAGCGGTTAGCGAGAGCCTGCAGGCGTGCGAGCGCCAGGCTTATTATCTGAAATACGGCTTCAGTATTGACGCGGTGATGCTGGTGAAGACTATTTGGACGAACTGGAGAACTGAGGCGCATGTCTATGCCTAGCGAGCCTTCGGCGCTGGAGTCTCTGGAGTCACTGCAGCTGCCCGAGTCACTCGGCTACAAGCTAAAGAACAAGCTACTGGGTCCACCGCTGAATACGGTTGAACTCTCCAGCGAGCGGTTGGGAAAGCCGACGGCGCTCGCGGTGCTCTCGTCTGACTGCATCTCGTCCTCCGCGTATTCGACCGAGGCGATGCTGACCGTGCTTGTTCCCGCAGTGGGAGCTGCTGCATTCGCCATGATCCTTCCAATCACCCTGGGTGTGGTGGTCATCCTCGCGTTCGTGACCCTCTCGTACCGAGAGGTTGTGAACGTGTACACCAAGGCTGGTGGCTCTTACGTAGTTGCCAGGGAGAACTTTGGGCTCAACGTCGCGCAGGTAGCGGCCGTATCTCTCCTGATCGACTACACGCTCACGGTGGCAGTTTCTGTTGCTGCGGGAACCGCGGCACTTACATCGGCATTCCCAGTGCTTGTGCCGTACTCGCTCGGTATCTCGGTGGCTTTCGTGTTGCTGATCGCCTTCGGAAACCTAAGGGGAGCGCGCGAGGCGGGGAAGGCCTTCGCGGCTCCCACGTTCTTTTTCATCGCGAACGTCGCACTTTTGATTGTGGTCGGGGTGGTGAAGGCTTCACTCGGGATGCTGCACGCCCATTCATTGCATGCAGCTGGAGCGTTTCACCCCGGCCATGCAGGCGAGGGGCTGTTTCTTGGAGCGTCGTTGTTCATCGTGTTGAGAGCTTTCGCATCAGGAGGCTCAGCTCTCACCGGGGTCGAGGCGATCTCCAACGGCGTCAGCGTCTTCAGGGTGCCTGAGTCCCGTAACGCTCGCCAGACACTCGCCATCATGAGCCTTGTTCTTGGTGTAGCGATAATTGGCATCTCAGCGCTTGCGAGCATCGTCCATCCCATTCCGTTCATCAGCGGCACCCCGACGGTGATCTCGCAAGTCGCACGCTACGTTTACGGCAGTGGCCCGTTGGGGGCGATCCTCTACTATCTGATTCAGGCCGCGACGATGCTGATCCTGGTACTTGCGGCGAACACCAGCTTCACGGGCTTTCCGTATCTTGCCAGCTTCGCAGCCGAGGATGCTTACCTTCCGAAGCAGCTCACCAGACGAGGTCACCGGCTCGTTTTCTCCAATGGCGTGCTCGTGCTTACTGCGGTGTCGGTGGCGTTACTCCTTGTCAGCGGGGCGAAAGTGGACAAACTCATTCCACTTTACGCGATCGGGGTCTTTACGTCGTTCACCATGGCAGGTGCTGGCATGGTGAAACACCACCTTGTAACGAGGGAGCCTGCATGGCTGCGAAAGGTGATGATCAACGCGAGCGCCGCGATCCTTTCGTTCATCGTGGACATAGTCTTTGCGGTCACGAAGTTCACCGAGGGCGCCTGGGTGGTGGTGGTTGCGCTTCCGCTCGGCGTGTTCTTGCTGATTCGCTTGCACAAGAGGTATGCCTGGGAAGACGCCCAGCTGGAAGAGGGTGCACAGCGAGCGTGCTCTGAGCCGGTGCTGCGTCGCCATGTGGTTCTCGTGCTCGTCGACCGGTTGGATCTAGCGACAGCGAAGGCCATCAGGTACGCGCGAGGACTGATGGCTAATGACTTGAGGGCCGTGCACTTCGTGCTGGATAGCCGCGTGGCTGATGAGCTGGAAAGCGGGTGGAGCAATCTCGAACTGGCAAGGCTGCCGCTCGATGTTGTGGATTGTCCAGATCGCAGGTTGGGAAGGGCAGCGCTCGAGGTAGCGGCACGCGAGACTCGAGACGGTGAGACAGAGGTGACCGTAGTGCTACCACGACGGCGCTACGGGTGGGTTTGGGGCCATTTCTTTCACGATCGAACTGCTGATCACATAGCGGCCTTGGTCAGCACCCTTGATCATGCGACCGCGACGATCGTGCCGTACCAGATCGGCGGCGCAGCGAAGGTCCCCTGGGGTCGCAACAGGGCCGAGCCTGAGTCCGAGGATCGCTCGCGCTCTTCCGAGGCGCGCTCGATCGCAGTCGCGAGTGATGCGCTTGGCGACCAAAGCGCCGTCGAGGAAGGCGGGGAGTTCCACCCTGGCGAAAAGGGCAGTGGCACGGTTCTAGCGCAGCCATCAGCTTCCCTCAGGGCGACTAACGAGCCCACGACGCCAATCGGTAACGTTACCTGGAGGAAGTGGGCTCGAGTGACTGGTCGCGTCGAGTCGGTGACGCTAAGGCCACGCTCTGGCGAAGAGAGCGTTGAGTGTACCGTTGTGGACTCGACAGGCGGCATCAACCTTGTGTTCCGAGGACAGCGCAAGGTCGCGGGGCTGGAGCCTGGAGTTATCTTGACCGCAGAAGGCGTAGTCAGCTCCGTCGACCAAAGGTTCGCTATTCTCGATCCTCATTACGAACTTGCGATCTCGGACACCGATGATCGTCGGAGCTGAATTGTTTCTGTTGCTGATCGTGGCGAGCGATTTCGATTGGGTCTTACGCTCCGTCGTAGGAAAATGAGTCGTCTGGAGCAGCTGCCTGGAAGGGATGTGGCCGCTGAGCTGATAACTTGAATCGGGTTGGACCTGGCGCACACCTAGTCCGGAGCGTCAGTTTCTGGGTCCACGACGCGGGAAGTGCTCCGATGGTGCTACGGTACTGCTCCAAGCGGCGCTTGCTTTTGCACGCGCCGGTGTTGCAGGGGATACCGTCCGCGAAGGGCCGAGCTTGCTCTATCGGGCAGTGAAAACTATCTTGCCCAGTTCGAGAGCAGTTGGCACACGAAGGGAGAAGTCGCGATGATCCACGCTCTGGCCGCAGAGAGCGGGTACCAGGCGTTCACACTGGGTGGCACGGAAAAGCTTTGGCTTGTGTTCGCCCTGATCGCAGCAGTCATAGGCATATGTGTAGGTGTTGTCCTGATGCGGGGAGTCCTGGCCGCTGAGCAGGGGACCAGCACCATGCGCTCTATAGCATTGGCGATACAGGAGGGAGCGGAGGCGTTCTTGCGCCGCCAGTTCAAGACGATCCTTGTGATCGTTGTGCCGCTCGCCATCCTCGTTTTCTTCACAGCGACACAGGTGGTTGGCCCTCACGGTCATATAGCTTTGAGCTTCGCGAGTTCGGGCATGTTCCGCGTGATCGCGTTCCTTGCCGGAGCAGCGTGTTCGGGCTTGACTGGGTTCATAGGCATGAGCCTGGCCGTGCGGGGGAACGTACGAACTGCAGCCGCCGCGAGAGACGGCTCTCTTGCTGACGCGTTGAAGGTAGCCTTTCGCACGGGTGGCATCACCGGCATGTTCTGTGTCGGCCTCGGTCTCCTGGGGGCCACGACGATAGCGTTTATCTTCCAGAACACCGCTACCGACGTACTGATCGGATTCGGTTTCGGGGCTTCTCTTCTTGCGCTGTTCATGCGAGTCGGAGGTGGGATCTTCACCAAGGCGGCGGACGTTGGCGCGGATCTCGTGGGCAAGGTCGAGGTTGGAATACCCGAAGACGATCCACGCAACGCCGCGACGATCGCTGACAATGTGGGTGACAACGTTGGTGACTGCGCAGGAATGGCAGCGGACCTCTTTGAGTCCTACGAGATCACGATCATCGCTTCGTTAATCCTCGGGTATGCAGCGTTCCACTCGATCCACCCACATGGCAACGCAGCACCTTTTGTGATCTTCCCCTTGATCGTTCAGGGTATAGGCATCCTCGCATCTGCGCTTGGAATATTCGTGGTGCGAGCCAGGCAGGGTGATCGCACCGCAATGGCTCCTATCAACCGTGGTTTTGCTACTGCAGGTATTGTCACAGTTCTGGGCACATTCTGCGTATCGCAGTTCTACCTCCACGACCTCCGGCCGTTCTGGGCAATTCTTTCAGGGGTGGTCCTTGCCCAGGTCGCGAGCAGGATCACGGAGCACTTCACGTCGACGGAGCGCTCACCGGTACGCGAGATCGCTGAGTCTGCACGAACCGGTCCGGCTACGACGATCCTTTCGGGCATGAGCGTAGGCCTCGAGTCAACCGTATGGGCGATACTTGCGATTGCACTTGCGATCGCAGTGGCTATCGGTCTCGGTCATGGTCACGTTGAGCTCTCCTTGTACCTGGTTGCGCTGACCGGGATCGGCATGCTCTCGACTACCGGCATGGTCGTCTCCGAGGACAGCTTCGGTCCGGTTGCAGACAACGCGGCTGGCATCGCGGAGATGTCGGGCGAGTTCACTGGCGGGGCAGAGCGGATCATGGTCAGCCTTGATGCGGTTGGCAACACCACAAAGGCCATTACAAAGGGAGTCGCGATCGGCTCCGCAGTCATAGCCTCGGTGGCCCTCTTCGCCTCCTTCGTCGAGACGATCGGATCCCGTCTAGGCCTTGCCCCCGTGAATGGCTCGCTGTTCAACGCGGTCAAGATCAATGTGGCCGACCCGTTGACCTTCATTGGCCTCTTGATCGGGGGCTCGGTTGCTTTCCTCTTCTCATCCCTTGCAATCCGGGCTGTTGGTCGATCCGCGGGGACCGTTGTCCAGGAGGTGAGACGGCAGTTTAGGGAGCACCCCGGGATCATGGATGGCAGCGAGAAGCCCGAGTACGGTCGTGTGATCGGCATCTGCACCGCGGCTGCGCAGCGGGAACTAGTAACTCCTGCCCTGCTGGCGGTACTGACCCCTGTGATCGTGGGTTTCGGGATCAACTACCTTGCGTTGGGCGCCTTCTTGGGAGCCGCGATCCTCACCGGTCAGCTCATGGCTAACTTCCTTTCCAACTCGGGAGGAGCGTGGGACAATGCTAAGAAGTACATAGAAGACGGCCATGAGGGCGGCAAGGGATCTGAAGCACACAAGGCTGCGGTTATTGGCGACACGGTCGGCGATCCGTTCAAGGACACTGCTGGCCCAGCGCTCAATCCGCTTATCAAGGTGATGAACCTGGTGTCGCTGCTTGTGCTGCCAGCCGTTATCACTCTCAGGCACAATACCCCGGTGCGTTTCTCAATAGCCGGCGTGGCACTTGTGATCCTGCTTAGCGCGATTCTGTTCTCGAAGCGCAAGGCTTCAGGCATGGACGTAGAGGCGCCAGCTGAGGCTGCGCCAGCACCAGCTGCTAGCCCCGCGAGCTGATGATTGGGTCACTGGTTGCATTTCGAGCCTGCGCATAGATTGGTTCAGCTGTGGCGAAGCCTCTGGTGATCGTTGAGTCTCCAGCCAAGGCCAAGACGATCGCCGGGTTTCTTGGCCCGTCCTACCTGGTTGAGTCCTCCATAGGTCACGTGAGGGATCTTCCAAGGGGAGCAAAGGACATACCGGCCTCGTTCAGGTCGGAGCCGTGGGCCAACCTTGGGGTGGACGTCGAGAATGGCTTCAAGCCGCTCTATGTTGTCCCAGCGGAGAAGAAGAGCCAGGTTAAGAAGCTGAAGTCGCTCGTTCAGGATGCGAGCGAGGTATACCTCGCTACAGACGAAGACCGCGAGGGCGAGTCGATTGCATGGCATCTCCTCGAAGTCCTCGCGCCGCGCGTCCCGGTCAAGCGAATGGTGTTTCACGAGATCACAAAGCCCGCTATTGAGCGGGCGCTGCACGAGTGGCGGGATCTCGATCGCCGGCTTGTTGATGCCCAGGAGGCTCGCCGTATCCTGGACCGGCTCTACGGCTATGAGGTGTCACCAGTTCTGTGGAAAAAGGTGATGCCAAAGCTGTCGGCAGGTCGGGTGCAGAGCGTCGCAACCCGCATGCTCGTGGAGAGGGAGCGTGAGAGGATTGCGTTCAGCTCGGCTACATGGTGGGATCTCGAGGGTGCATTCGTGGGAGATGGCCAGGAGTTCAAAGCCCTGCTCGTCTCCGTCGCTGGAAGGCGTATCGCTACCGGGAAAGACTTCTCCGAGTCGGGTGGCTTGCAGGATGGGTCGAGCGATGCTCTCTGGCTGGACGAGGGCGCGGCACGGCGGCTGGTAGAGCAGGCAGATGGCGTCGATTTCGCGGTCAGCTCACTTGTTGAGAAACCGTTCAAGCGATCTCCGCCGCCACCGTTCATGACCTCCACTCTCCAGCAGGAGGCGGGTCGGAAGCTTCGTTTTACTGCCAGGCGCACTATGCAGACAGCACAGCGTCTGTACGAGCAGGGCTACATCACCTACATGCGTACCGATTCGACAGTGTTATCAGACACTGCGCTTCGCGCGGCGCGCGAGGAGATAGCAAAGCTCTACGGATCCAAGTACCTACCGAGCTCTCCGCGGGTGTACAAGAGAAAAGTTCGCAATGCCCAGGAGGCTCACGAGGCTATCCGCCCTGCTGGTGACGTGTTCAAGTCGCCACAAGAGGTTGCGCGCGTCACCGGTGCGGACGAAGCGAGGCTCTACGAGCTGATCTGGCGGCGCACGCTCGCGTCGCAGATGGCTGACGCTTCAGGAACCAGCGCGCAGCTTCGTCTCTCGGGCACAAGGCAGGGAGGACTCGAAGCCTTGGCTGAGGTGCTTCCTGCGATACGTTCTTTGGCGCAGCGTGAGGTGATCAGCGCTGTGGGCAACGTGGTGCCGAGTTCTTCAGATCTCGAGATGGAGTTTCTCGCAACCGGCCGCGTGATCGGGTTCCCGGGTTTCCTCGAGGCGTACGTGGAAGGAAACGACGAAGCCGAGGGAGCCGGCTCCAACGGGAACAGCTCTGCGAACGCCGGAAGAGACCTTACGAACGTGCGGCTCCCCGGCCTTCAAGTTGGCGAGCGGGTAGAGGCGTTGGCGATGGATGCGAGATCGCACGATACGCAGCCTCCTCCACGTTACACAGAGGCTTCTTTGGTGAAGGCCATGGAGGAGCTCGGCGTAGGACGGCCGTCTACGTATGCGAGCATCATCTCCACCATCAGTGATCGCGGGTATGCATGGAAGAAGGGAACGGCGCTCGTGCCGTCCTTCATGGCCTTTGCGGTTGTGGGTCTGCTGGAGCGCTACTTTGCCGACCTTGTTGACTTCGGATTCACCGCGACCATGGAGGATGATCTGGACGAGATCGCAGGTGGACGTAGAGAAGCACTTCCGTGGTTGAGCAAGTTTTACTTCGGTGATCAGGCTTCGGGGGAACCATCGATACCCTCGCACGGGTCGAGCGAAGGTCTCAGGGATGCGGTCGCTACACGCCTTGGTGAGATCGATGCACAGGAGATCAACTCGATTCCAGTGGGCACTTCTCGTGACGGTGGGGAGATCGTCGTGCGCGTCGGCCGCTACGGGCCCTATCTCCAGCGTGGGGACGACCGGGTTTCGCTGCCAGCTGACGTGTGCCCGGACGAGGTGAGCGTTGAACGCGCAGAGCAGATGCTCGCGTCGAGTTCTCAGATCGAGCGAACCTTGGGAGTTGATCCGCAGAGCGGTCAGCCCGTGCTGCTCAAGGAGGGTCGCTTTGGCCCCTACGTCCAGCTTGGAGGGAACGCCCCCGGGGAGTCGACAGACGCGGTCTCGAAGAAGGGCTCTGGATCGAGGAGCTCGTCGTCAACGAAAAAGCCCAAGACAGCGTCGTTGTTCAAGGACATGTCACCCGAGACACTTACGCTCGAAGATGCGCTCGAACTGCTGAGCCTGCCGAGAACGGTAGGGGTCGATCCTGGCGCAGAAGGTATGGAGATCGTTGCTCAGAACGGACGTTTCGGACCTTACCTGAAGAGGGGTACGGAGACGAGGAGCCTCGGGTCCGAACGGCAACTGATGACGGTTACATTGGACGAGGCGTTGGCACTTTTCGCTCAGCCAAAGAGCTCCGGGCGCTGGGGTACGTCCGCGAGCGCGCTGAAAGAGTTGGGGCCGGACCCCGAGACCGGCGAGCCGATGATTGTCAAGTCAGGCAGGTTCGGTCCGTATCTTACCTCTGGTGGGTACAATGTCTCGATTCGCGGAGCGGACACAGTTGAGGCTCTCACTCCCGAGCGAGCGAGCGAGCTACTTGCTGAGAAGCGAGCCTCGGGTCCCCCGCCAGCGGCAAAGAAAGCTGTCCGTTCGGCAAAGAAAGCGCCAGCTGCAAAGAAAGCTGTCCGTTCTGCAAAGAAAGCGCCAGCTGCAAACAAGCGCAGTGCAACTAAGCGCGGAGGTGGTGCCTGACGCCTGCACTTGGCCGAACACGCTCTGAGCGTACCCAGGATGGCATGAGGGGGTGTCTAGTTGCGCTCGAAGGCGGGGAGGGATCTGGCAAGTCGACCCAGGCCGTCTTGCTAGCTAAGCACTTGGGAGCCGTGCTCACCAGGGAGCCCGGCGGTTGTGAGCTGGGTGAAGGAATCAGGAGACTCCTCTTGGATCAAGGTGCGGGTAATCTCGACACTCGTGCTGAAGCGTTGCTTTTCCTAGCCGCCCGCGCCCAGCACGTGTCGGAGCTCATCTTGCCGGCCCTAACCGCGGGCAGGTGGGTGGTCGCAGACAGGTTCGTGGGGTCCACTCTCGCTTACCAGGGCTACGGTAAGCAGCTTGGCCTGACAGAGCTTGCCAGCGTGTCAACCTGGGCGACCTGTGGGATTGTTCCCGATCTCAGCGTGCTAATCGACATCACTCCGGAACTGCTCGAGCGCCGGGTCAGCGCCCGGGGGGGAACCCGAGATCGTTTCGAGATCGAAGGCAGCGACTTCCACAAGCGTGTTCTGAGTGGGTACCGGGAACTGGCCCGCTCGGACCCCGAGCACTGGGAGGTGGTGGCTGGCTCCGGCTCCGTTGACGAAGTGGCATCGGAGATTCTCGCAGTTGTGACGGCGCGGCTCGGATTGGCGCCGGACAAGCGCGCACTCCTCGCTCGTGAGGAGAAAGAGTCGACCGATGGCTGAGCTTTACGCGGACCTTGTGGACCAAGACGCTGCGGTCCAGGAGTTGCGGTCAGCGGCCGCTTCCCCGGTGCACGCGTACTTCCTGGTCGGACCGGCTGGAACCGGAAAGCGCGCGGGAGCGGTTTCGTTTGCGGCCTCGCTGCTGTGTCGAAAAGGTGGTTGCGGGGCGTGCAGGGATTGCAGGCAGGCCCTTTCTGAGTCCCACCCTGACTTGGCAGTGGTCGAGCGCCGGAGCGCGGCCCTCGAGATCGATGACGTGCGGGAGGTAATACGCCTGGCTTCGACGTCTCCGCCCGAGGGTCAGCGACAGGTCGTCATTATCGTGGACGTTCATCTTGCACGGGTCGCAGGTCCAGCGTTGTTGAAGACTATTGAGGAGCCATCGCGAGGCACGGTGTTTGTCCTCACCGGTGAGCCGCTGCCTCCCGGGCTCGCGACGCTTGCAAGTAGATGCGTAAGGGTAGCGTTCCGTCCTGCGAGGCCGGAGGCGATATCAGCGTGGCTTGTGTCGCGGGGGACAGATCAGGATACCGCTGCAAAGGTTTCGCTGATGGCTCAGGGCAGCTCAAAGCGGGCGTCCGCACTTGCTGAGGATCCGGGAGCTGTCGCTAGATATGACCTGTGGAGATCCGTGCTTGGCAAGTTGGATGCCACCGGCGCGACTACCGCGCACCTTGCCGATCAGCTGCTTTCAGCATCCGAGGAGTCCTTATCGGTGCTGCGAACCCGGCAAGCTGGCGAGATCGAGGCGTTGTCGCGGCGGAATGCTGCTATAGGCGAGCCGGCTTCAAGAGGGCGAAAGGAGCTCGAGGAACGCCATCACCGAGAGGAGCGCAGGTGGAGGACTGACGAGATCCGCTCGGGCTTGGGCGCGCTTGCGGGTGCGTGCCGGGACCGGTTGGTCGAGATCATCGGCGATCGGGATTCATTAGTCGTGAACCCTGATGCATCGAGGCTCCTGAAAAGTGTTGCCAGCGTGAACGCCGCGTCGAGGGCCCTTGTCCGCAACCCGAACGAGCCTCTCTTGCTTCAAGCGCTTCTTGTGAAACTAAGCAGTTCTGCTGGCGACTGACGAGACCCCGGCGCTCACGTTGCGGGTCTTATCGCACTGACCGAAACGCGAGCGTAAGCCCATGGCCGACTTATCCGAGAGAGATGAAGGGCCGTAAGCAACATCTGCTACTGGGTCGGTGAGACGTGCAGATGGACCTTTCCACTCAGCCGTGACATGATGACGCGGTAACCTTGGTGGTCCAGCCCGGGTAGCTCAGACGGTAGAGCAGCTCACTCGTAATGAGCAGGTCAGGAGTTCAAGTCTCCTCCCGGGCTCGTACACTCCAGCGTTGCCATGATCAGGGCATTTGGCTGTGCTTTTCCCAAGTACCGAAGCGTCGCTGTAGCCGTGGTGAGAATGGCAATCCGAGCGAATAGACCTGCTACCTCCCTGCCTGTGTTTGGTAGTAAATGTTGTACCACAGCTGAGGCATCGGACCGTTTCCGTTCGGGAAGGTGATCATCTGCACGGACATCGAGTTCTGGAACGGGATGCCTCCTGGTGGAAAGTAGTGCAGGGAAAACCAGGGGCCGTAGCCCTGGCACGGACCTGCGCCACCGTAGATGGAGCTTTCGTTTCCCCAGTCCGTGGCCTGGCTTACCCACCCGCGGAACGCCTGGTTGCCGTCTGTAGTGACGACCACCAACGTGTCACCAACGTAGTTGCAGCTCCCGCCGGGGATCGCATTTGCAACCTGGAGCCCCGTGACCCTGCCTGATCCGCTCACATTGTCAACCGTGACCCACTGGCCGTTTGGCACGCTCGTCCATGGAAAACCAATCGTGACGTGAGAGGTGTCTGCTTGGTTTTGCACGCGGAGCCGCCCGACGCTATTCGTCGTTAGGTTGCCCACTTTAACCGTCGGGGTGTTGGCAACGCTCACATTTACTGGCGGCAGCGACGAGTGTGCCGTAGTCGCGCTCGCAGGCGAGGTCGCAAGTGCTGCGACTGCGCCGATGCCTCCGCCAAACATCACCAGCGCAGCAGCGACGACGCCCGTCAGGCCCGAATGAGCTGCAAGCCCCATCGCTGTGTGAAACCGTCCCATCTCAACCTCCTCCCGTGCCGTGCACACGTTGGTCTTGGCATGTTAACCCCGATGCTAAGGCTCTAAGATTACCCCCCCCCCCCCCCCCCCCCCCCCCCCCAACACCCCCCCCCCCCCCCCCGGGGGGGGGGGGGCGGGGGCCAGAAG
>JAJZXF010000002.1:13637-71978 GCA_021802485.1 Actinomycetes bacterium
CCCCTAGCGCTCCACACCCCCCCCCCCCCCCCCCCCCCCAGCGAGAGCAAGTCAATCCGCCACAGAGCGCTTGTGGCGAAAGATTGAGCGCCAAAGTTGGCCATGCAGATGAGTTCGTACTCAGGCTACGCTCCGATCCTGTCGATACGCTGTAGGGTGCTAGTTGTGGCCGATCAGACCAAGTTCGTGGATCAGGCGATGCAGTACATGCCCGCGCTTTACTCTGCAGGACTGCGTATGACTCGCAATCCATCCGACGCAGAGGATCTGGTGCAGGAGACGTACCTGCGTGCTTACCGCGCGTTCGGCACCTTTCAGGAGGGGACCAACCTCAAGGCCTGGCTGTACAAGATTCTGACTAACGCGTTCATCAACTCCTTCAGAGCTCGCAAGCGCCGGCCGCAAGAGGTGGATGTAGAGGACGTGGAGGTTCTCTACCTGTACAAGCGCCTCAGGGGGACCCAAGGTGGCCCGGCCGCGGGGAGAAGTGCCGAGGACGAGGTGCTGGAGCGCATTACGGACACCGAGGTGAAGGCGGCTGTCGAGTCGCTGCCGGAGTCGTTTCGCATGACGGTCCTGCTCGCCGATGTGGAGGGATTTTCGTACAGCGAGATTGCAGAGGTCATGGATGTTCCGATTGGTACGGTAATGAGTCGCCTGCATCGTGGAAGAAGATCGCTCCAAAAGGCGTTGTTGAAGTTTGTGGCCGAAAACGGGCTTGTGTCCGAAGATGTACTGCTGAAGGTTGGCGAGCGTGCCGGGACGTCCGAGTGAGGGCAAATTGATCAGATCGAATGACTTTCAAGACACGTTGAAAGCACTGCCGGGGGTTTGAGGGTGAAGATTTCGTTGGCGTTGGAGATTGGCGAGGCGACGCATCCTTTCAGGGGCGATGCGGGTAGGGCAGTGTGATCGATGGACTGTCTCGGTAGCGATGCTGATTGCGTAGAGGCGCTTCATCGCCTCTACCACTTTCTGGATGGTGAGCTCACCGATGAGACCAGACTCATGATCGAGCTGCACCTCGATGCCTGCGGACCATGCTTGGATGCATTCGACTTTGAGATGGAGCTTCGACGAGTCATCGCGAGCAAGTGCCGCGATGAAATCCCAGCCGGACTAAGGGAGCGGGTTGCCCAGGCGATCGAGCACGAAGCACTGGAAGGTTCCTGAAGGGGATATCTTGAGTAGAGCCCGTGACGGCGGAATATCATCATGGCGGGAGTTGTTGACTTAGTCATGGAACAACGGTCAAGCGAGCGCTCTGTTCAAGCTACGCCCCTGGCTAGCCACGGACGTCCTCCCCAAACCTTTAGAGAGGGCAGGGTTTGTCGCCACCCGGGTTGCGGGACAAGGCTCTCGATTTACAACTCAAACCAGCATTGCTATCTGCACGAGCCTATGGTGGCCGTCAGGATCCGTGGCAAGAAGATTGCGTAGGTCAGACTTGACCTGACGGCAGGCTCGAGGGCCTGCAATATCGACGCGGCTGGTTGCGTTGGCGAGTCTTTGCGAACGCATTCTTGCCTGCTTGTGTAGTCCAAAGGCTGAATGTCTTCTACGATGGGAGAGTGACAAACGTTCCTGCTGCTTTGAACGGCGGTTTTTCTTTCACGCCAGCGCGTGAGGAAAGCGCGCAGTCGTTGTTCCGAGCGGCTCATTCATGCCGGGCTAGCTCGAACCAATTGAACCAATTGGTGGTGGCGCTCTGTTCCTTTTCGGGAGAGCTTATTGCGTCTCAAGGCCGCTCACTACCGGCGGTCTCCAAGTGATCCCAGAGGTCTCCTGGAGCACCGCGGAGAGGGTGGCCTCCGCTGTAAGTGGAAGGACGCCTCACGAGGGCTCTTATCATTATCGCAGCCTGGAAAGTGACTTCGCGGCCTCGACGGCGCACGCGGAGGAGATGGTCTGTGCCTACACTCGCATGAGTTCGGGCGGGCATACAGCCAGGTCAGAGGTTCTCGACAGACCGGCTTGGATAAGTGCGAACGTCGAATCGTTCGATCGGCTGTTTCGTTCCTTGCCCGATTCCTCCAAGGGGTCCGGCCAGGGTATCGCAGATGCATCTGGAGGGAAGGTTCCGATGATCCGCCATGTCCTGGGAGCTGAGGTAGGCGCGGTCTTGGGTTGGATGTCGAAGAGAGTGCTTGGCCAGTACGACCTGCTGGTGGGGGTAGCTTCACCCGAGGCGGACAAGGAGTTGACACAGCCCGCGGCGGGAGGGGTCATCTACTATGTCGGACCTAACGTAGTGAGCTTGGAGAAACGTCATGGGTTCCCCCCCAGGCAGTTCAGGCTCTGGATCGCTCTCCATGAGGTGACTCACTGGCTGCAGTTCTCCAACGCGCCGTGGTTGGTGGACCACCTGATGTCGCTCATCGGGAAAGGGTTGGCATTTCTCTCTCCAGACCCTGAGCAGCTTGCTACTGCGGCAAGGAGGATTGCAGGAGAAGTGTGGGCGCGAAAGGGTGCGATCGGCGGTGATCTCGGGATCATGGGACTCATCGCGGACCCAGATCAACTGGTCGTGATGAAGGAGATCCAGGGGATCATGAGCCTTCTAGAGGGACACGGGAACTTCGTGATGAACCGGGTTGGCTCCGATCTGGTAAGTGATGCGCCCGAGTTCGACGCCGTGCTGAGGGCGCGGCGGAACGCACCTCCTCCGGTATCAAAGTTCGTGCAGCGTGCCTTGGGGTTCGACGTGAAGATGCGCCAGTACGAGCAGGGCCAGGCTTTTGTCGAGACTCTGGAACGGGTTGGTGGGCCTGAGTTGTTCGCACGCGTCTGGGATTGCCCCGAGAACCTTCCGTCGCTCGAGGAAGTGCAAGAACCGCTCCGCTGGGTGACGAGGATCGAGGCTTCGGGATGAACAAAGGGTTCTCAGGTAGCCTGGTTCACCCGGGCAGCAAGGTGGCAGGAGGGAGAGCTTCAGTGGTGGTTGAGGACCTCCTTGACCGCTGCGGGTTTCCTGAGAAGGGATCTGCTATTACATGTGCTGTATCTGGCGGTGCGGACTCCCTGGCTCTGATGATGCTGGCGCATGCCTGGGGCTGTGAGGTCACCGCTATTCACGTGGATCACTGCTTGCGGGATGGCTCGAGCGACGAGGCCGACGTGGTAGCGGATGCAGCGAGGGATCTCGGGGTGTGCTTCGTTTCCAGACGCGTTGAAGTCCCTGCGGGCCCGAACCTTGAAGCCCGCGCCAGAGCGGCGCGGTACTCAGTGCTCCCACCTGACGTTGCGACTGGCCATACTGCTGATGACCAAGCTGAAACTGTTCTGCTGAACTTGCTAAGGGGGTCGGGGATTGACGGCTTAGCTGCGATGCGTGCTGGGCCACGACATCCCCTTCTTGCTTTGCGCAGGTCTGAGACCGTCGCGTTGTGTGAAAGCATGGGGTTAGAGCCGGTCCAGGACCCGAGCAACGATGACCCCTCTTGGACCCGCAACAGGGTCCGCCATGAGCTGATGCCGCTATGCGCCTCGATCGCGCGACGCGATGTCGTGAAAGTAATCGCGAGGCAGTCGTCGGTTCTTGCTGAAGAGGCTGCTTTCCTGGACTCTCAGGCGAGGGCGGTGGATCCGACCGATGCTCGAGCTGTCGCGCAGGTGCCGCATGTCCTTGCCCGGCGCACAATCAGGATCTGGCTCAGGGACGCGCTGGCGGATGGGCACCCCCCATCGTTGGCAGCCGTCGAACGTGTGCTCAAGGTGGCACGCGGTGAAGCAAGCGCGGCAGAGGTTTCCTCCGGCATTCGCGTTCGCAGGTCACATTGCCGGTTGTTCCTAGAGCATTCTCTGCCAGCGGCCAGCCAGGGGGTTGCTCGCGCAACACTCAACAGTTCCGCCAGCGCCGTGGACTCCGAAGCCGTGGCTGGATAGTCTCACCCAGATGTACAGCGAAGCGCGGCCACAAGCGGAGGTATCGGACGATCCCCGGTTGGGCGATGTGGTGGTTGGAAGCGATCGTCTCGCTGAGCGGGTTCGTGAGTTGGGCGCGCAGATCACCGCAGACTACGCAGATCGTCCCCCCCTTCTTGTAGGGGTTTTGAAGGGAGCCTTTGTAGTAATGAGCGATCTCGCTCGGGCTGTGCAGCTGCCTGTTGAGATCGACTTCATGGCCGTGGCATCGTACGGGACCGCTACGAAGTCAAGTGGCGTCGTGAGGATCGTCAAGGATCTCGACACCGATCTGTCGAATAGAGATGTGCTCGTCGTCGAGGACATAGTCGATAGCGGCCTGACGCTTTCATATCTTCGGCGTAACCTTCTCGTGCGGAATACGAAGAGTCTTGAAGTGTGCGCATTGCTGGTGAAAAAGGGCCAGCAGAGGGTGGACTTGGGCATCCGGTACGTGGGCTTCACCATCCCGCCAGCCTTCGTGGTGGGCTACGGTCTCGACATAGCGGAGCGCTATCGCAACCTGGCTGATATCAGGGTGTACGAGGACTCTGCTAGTGATCGGGCAAAGCGGGCATGAGCCTCTTCGAGCGCAGGTGGTGCTGATGTTCAGTGTTGATTCTTGGGTAATGCGATGGCGGTAGACGCCCGACGAATCGAGAGTGCAATCGCAGAAATCTTGGCAGCGATTGGCGAGGATCCGCACAGGGCTGGTCTCAGGGCGACTCCAAGCAGGGTTGCCGCGATGTATGCGGAGCTGTTTGCGGGTCTCCATGATGATCCGGAGCGCCATCTAGTCGCTATGTTCGAAGAAGGCCATGACGAGATGGTCATGGTGAAGGACATACCCTTCGCTTCCTTTTGCGAGCATCACCTGATTCCTTTCATGGGAAGGGCCCATGTCGCCTACATTCCCAATGAAGATGGGCGGATAACGGGCCTGTCCAAGCTTGCGAGGCTCGTCGATGGCTTTGCCAAGAGGCTCCAAGTTCAGGAGCGCATGACGACGCAGATAGCCGATGCGATAGACAACGCTTTGTCACCAAGGGGGGTGCTCGTAGTCGTGGAGGCTGAGCACCTGTGCATGTCTATGAGGGGGGTGAAGAAACCTGGAGCACTGACCGTTACGTCGGCAGTGCGCGGTCTATTTCGCTCTGATCAGGCAACTCGGGCTGAGGCGATGCACTTCATCCGCGATGTCTGAACGATTCTTGCAACGGCCGTTTGTGATGGGGGTGTTGAACATTACCCCGGATTCATTCTCAGACGGCGGTCGTTATTTTGATCGTGACGTCGCACTGGCTCGAGGACTCGAGATCCTTGCTCAGGGAGCAGATGTCGTCGATGTCGGCGGCGAGTCGAGCAGGCCGGGCGCTGAGCCGGTGAGCGAGGAGGAGGAGCGCCGGCGTGTTGTGCCGGTTATCGCAGAGCTGTCTCGCATCTTGAAGGGCTGCCCGCAGCGGATTTCAATCGACACTATGAAGCCTTCGGTGGCTGAGGCCGCGGTGGAGGCGGGTGCGTCCATTATCAACGACATCTCTGCCAGCCTTGCGCGCACCGCAGCGTCGCTCGGAGTCGGCTGGGTGGCGATGCATATGCAGGGTACGCCTCGTGACATGCAAGAGGATCCTCGCTATAGCGATGTCGTCACGGAGGTCGTCTCGTTCTTGAAGGAAAAGGCCAGTGCAGCGCTTGACATAGGCGTCAAGGAGGTCTGGGTGGATCCTGGTATAGGCTTTGGGAAGCGGGTCGAACACAACCTGGCTCTCCTGTATCACCTCGACGAGCTGGTGGCACAGGGGCTGCCCGTTCTTGTGGGGACAAGTCGAAAAAGCTTTATAGGTCTCCTGGCCTCGGCGCCTGGGCAGGCTCCTCCGTCGGTTGAGCACCGTCTGGAGGGTTCGCTCGCAACCGCGGTCTGGGCTATGGCGCAAGGAGCAGCAATGGTTAGAGTACATGACGTAGCGGCAACGGTCCAGGCAGCGACGCTGGTGAGGCCGCTGGCGAAGTCGATATGGTGACCACTCCAAAGGGGAAGTGGGCTGAGGGGATTCCCCCTCGCAATTTCACCTGGGTGCTGAGGGATGGTCTCGCAGTGAGCGAACGTCCGGGAGGCTACTCCAGGAACCATCGGAAGGTGCGTCGTCACGAGGAGATAATCTGGCTGAAGGTGCAGGGGTTCACTATGGTGATCTCGCTGTTGGCTTCACCCCATAACCTTCATGCCTATGACGAGCAGGGGTTAGCTTGGTTGCACAGGCCTCTTGGCAGCGGTACGGAGCGAGCCGGCGCGCTTGTCTCGCTGTACCAGGAGCTCCACGGCTGTATCCTCGGCGGCGGGCAGGTTCTCATCCACGCAGAGGAGATGGACGATGAGGTCGCGGGCGTGGCTGCGGGTTATCTGCTCTGGTCTCGGAGGGTTCCAGGGCCCGCCCAGGCCATAGTTGCAATCGAGCGTTTGACCCGACGGCAGCTCGGACCGGATGGTCGTGAACTAGTGGCAATTGCCACAGCAGCGCACGCGTCACGCTCGCAGCGCTAGGTGGCGTCGGCACCATAATGTGTTGCACCGAGACCGCGGGTACTGGCCTGCTGCGGGAAATTGGCGTTGTTCGCGGGTGATGGCCACTTCTGATCGCGTACTTCTGAACGGACTGCGGGTGCTGGGTTGCCACGGGGTCACCGATGAAGAGCGGCAGCTCGCGCAACCCTTTGAGGTCGACGTAGAGCTGGAGGTAGACCTCACGGATTCAAGCACGCGTGATGACCTCGACTGCACGGTTGATTACGCAGTTGTTGCGGCCAAGGTGGACCAGGTCGTCTCTTCTAGCAGCTACAGGTTGCTGGAATCTCTCGCTGGAGCCATTGCGAAGGTGGTGCTTGATCTTCCACACGTCGAGGCCATAACGGTCGAAATTCGAAAGCTCAGGCCACCCATGCCCTATGATGCAAGCTCGGTCGGGGTGCGCCTAAGGCGCGAAGCATGCACAGCGACGTAGTCCCGGTGTACGGCCCGCATCAATGAACTCACGTGGTGTCGCGAGCGACACGGTCGAGCATTGCGCTAGTCACAGTGTGAAAAGGTTGGCCTACCTGTCTATAGGATCGAACTTGGGATGCAGGATGGGCCATCTTCGTCGAGCGGTCCTTGCCATGCCTGACGTGGTGGGCGTTTCGAGGGTCTACGAAACCGAGCCCGTGGGAGGCCCGCAGGGCCAGCGTGCATACCTAAACGCAGTTATCGCGCTGTTTACGGATCTGTCTGCACGGAGCCTCCTTCAGATCGCACAGGAGCTCGAGCACGCTGCAGGTCGGGTCCGCACGGTCCGCTGGGGTGCGAGGACTCTGGATGTGGATGTGCTGCTCGTCGGTGCGGAACGTCATAATGACCGGGACCTCGTGGTGCCTCATCCGAGAATGTGGGAACGCAGGTTTGTTCTCGAACCCCTTTACGAATTGGCTCCTGAACTCGCCTCTGTTGGCCTCGGGGGCAATGTTGTTGGCAGCGTGCGTGTCGCTGGTAGACTTTAAGAAAGTAGCGAACGGCACCCTTGCTGGAGGGGCTGGAACGTGGAGAATCAATTGCACTCAGTGCGTCTGATAGGGCCCGGTCGGGCCGGGAAGTCTCTTGCCACGGCGCTGGAAAGCGTCGGCTGGCCAGTGATCGCCATGTTGTCGCGCGCGGATTCTCTCGCTGGAGCTGCCTCGGGTGCGGATTTACTGGTGATCGCCACTCCCGACGACTCGCTGTCGAGGGTCGCATCGGCGGTGGACCCGGTAGGCAGCACTGTGGTTGTGCACCTCTCTGGCTCTCTCGGGCTGGAAGTTCTTTCTCCCCATCAGCGTGTTGCGTCGATGCACCCCCTGGTTCCCCTCCCATCTCCGGGAATTGGTGCAAAGAGGCTGCTCTCGGGGGTGCGGTTTGCTGTCGCGGGCGACCCCCTTGCAGCAGAGATGGTTGGGGCTCTTGGAGGGAAGGTGATCGAGGTTGCCGACGCGGACAGGGACGCTTACCATGCAGCGGCCTGCGTGGCTTCGAATCACCTGGTTGCCCTACTTGGGCAGGTCGAGAGGCTGGCCAGCAGGGCGGGCCTACACCTGGAGGACTTCTTGGAGCTTGCGTGCGCTTCGCTGGAGGATGTGCAATCCCTTGGCCCTGCTGGTGCGCTTACAGGACCCGCAGCCCGAGGCGATTTCGAGACCCTCTACCGGCACCGTGAGGTCATGTCTGCGTCCGGGTTCGCCTCGGCTGATCTCGCGGCCTACGATGCCTGTGCGGAGCTAGCCCAGTACTTAGCAAACGGTTCTCCGGGTGGGTCAGAGGCAGCTGGCGAGGAAATCGCGTGGGGGTGATCCAATGCAGGTGCTAGAGCGCTCGGATGAGCTCGCTGAGATTGCCCAGTCGCTGCAACGTTCTGGCAACCGGGTAGGCCTCGTTCCCACTATGGGGTTTCTGCATCGAGGCCACCTGTCGCTGGTTGAGCGCGCTAGGACAGAATGCGACTCCGTCGTAGTGACGATATTCGTGAATCCACTGCAGTTTGGCGAGGGTGAGGACTTTGATGTTTATCCTCGTGATGTTCAAGGCGATCTCACGAAGCTCGAGGATGCAGGAGTTGACTTTGTGTTCGTGCCAACTGTTGAGCAGATGTACCCGGAACCCGTCGCGGCCGGCGTTTCAGGCGCTACGGCCACAACCGTTCTTGTGCGTGGGATCTCTGAGTTGTGGGAAGGTGCATCGAGGCCGGGTCACTTTGAAGGTGTCGCGACGGTTGTGGCAAAGCTGTTCGCGCTCGTCGGGCGTTGCCGTGCCTACTTCGGTGACAAGGATTATCAGCAGCTCCTTCTGATTCGCAGGATGGCCAGAGACCTCCTCTTCCCGGTTGAAGTGGTGGGATGCTCAACGATTCGTGAGCCGGACGGGCTCGCGCTCTCTAGTCGGAACGTGAGACTGAGTGGACCTGAGCGAAGGGCCGCATGTGTCTTGAGCCGCGCGCTCTTGGACGGCGCTCGAGATGTTCAGTCAGGCGAGACTCAGCCGCATAGCGTCGTAGAGAAGATGCAAAGGATCGTTTTGGGCGAACCGCTGGCAAGCCTTGAATATGCAGCGGCGGTCGATGCTTGGACGCTTGAAGTGCCTGAAAAGCTGGTTGGGGACGTCCGGCTGATCATTGCGGCGCGCGTCGGGTCGGTGCGTTTGATCGACAATGTTGGCGTGATAGCGCCTACCACTGCGGAAGTGTCCCGCATTCAGCAGGGCACCTTTGGTGTTTGCAGTGTCGAGGATCGCGAACTCGAGCCTGTGGAAGCCACGGTGCTGGTCGGGGTCGGCCAAGCTGGCGAGCAGGCAAGTGGGGTCGCGGGTGTGAAGTCAAATCATCAAGTTAACAGGCAGGAGAGATGAGAAGAACGAGAGGACTAAGGAGGCGCTGGAGATGAGACGCCGTATGTTGAAGTCGAAGGTTCATCGGGCAACCGTTACTGGTGCGAACATCGCGTACGTAGGCTCGATCAGCCTGGATCCGAAACTCATGGAGCTAGCAGATATTCGTGAGTACGAGCAGGTCGCCGTGTTGGACATTGACAACGGCGCCCGTTTCGAGACCTACGCTATACGTGGCGGGGACCACGAGGTGTGTCTGAACGGAGCAGCCGCTCGCCTGGTGCATCAAGGGGACAAGGTGATCGTGCTGACCTACGCTGATTACGAGGAAGCAGAGCTGGAGGACTACTCCCTGAGGGTCGTCCACGTCGACTCTTTGAACCGGCCGGTCGACGAGCTTACGGCCCGTCTTGCTGTCGACGCGGCCGGGCTGTTCTCGTAGTGGCTGAGCCAGCTGGTGGGTCCGCCCCTCGTGACCAATTAGTCGATTCCGCGGCTGGCGCAGCGAGCGCTACGGCCTCCTTTGATGTGCTCATCGTTGGCTCCGGTGTTGCGGGACTTTCGCTGGCTGTGCAGCTTGGACGCAGGACGGGCGTGCGAGTCGCGCTGGTGACCAAGGCGGATCTGTCCGACTCCGCTACCAGGTGGGCACAGGGTGGTGTAGCTGCAGTATTGGACACAGCGTCCGCTTCGCGAGGCGTCGGGGCTCTTGATAGCGAGAAGGCAAGTGGTTCGTGTGATCCAAGTGACTCACCGGAACTTCATCTCGCGGACACGCTTGCAGCGGGGGGTGGGCTGTGCGATTTGGATGCGGTGCGGGTCCTTGTCGAGGAGGGCCCGAAGCGGGTCGAGGAGCTCTTATCGCTTGGGGCGGTGTTTGATCGTGAGGCCGGCGGTGATCTGGAACGGGCACGTGAAGGTGGCCATTCACGGGCACGCGTGCTACACGCTGGCGGTGTCGCAACCGGTGCGGAGATCGAGCGCGCTCTTATTCAAGCTGCGCATATGACCGGGATCACCATACTCGAAGGCTGGTTTGCCCTGGATCTCCTCGTCAGCGAGGGCCGTTGCTCCGGAGCGCTGGTTATGGACGAGCAGTTGCATCGTCGTGTCGTCAAGGCTCAGCACGTGGTTCTCGCGACCGGTGGAGCTGGGCAGCTGTACTCTGTGACCACCAACCCGTTGGAGTCGACTGGTGACGGGCTTGCAATGGCCTTGCGAGCGAGGGTGCCGGTAGCAGACATCGAGTTCGTCCAGTTTCACCCCACCGCGCTGCACCATCCGGTGATGCCACGGCCGTTGCTTTCGGAGGCGCTGAGGGGTCATGGCGCTCTCCTGAAGGATGCCCATGGCGAACGGTTCGTCGACGAGCTATTGCCGAGGGACGTCGTCAGCAGGGCGATAGCGCTTCGCATGAGGGAGGAAGAGGTTGAGCACCTCTGGCTGGATGCCACCTGCCTGGATGGTTTTGCGAAGCGCTTCCCGAGCATCAATGCCGTCCTTGTTGATGTCGGCTTTGATCCCGCGACTGACTGGCTGCCGATAGCACCGGCTGCTCACCACATGTCTGGGGGGGTGTTGACCGATCTGGATGGAGCAACGGCTGTGCACGGGCTGTGGGCGGTGGGTGAGGTCGCCTGTACTGGAGCTCACGGGGCAAACAGGCTGGCATCCAACTCACTGCTCGAAGGGATGGTATTTGCGGCTAGGGCTGCTCGTGCGATTGAGGACGGAGTGGACGGCCCATCTTCAACCGGCGTGATGCGGGTACTCCTCGAGGCAACACTGTCTGATGCAATCCCAAGGGAAGGTGCGCTGGCTTTCTTGACGCTTGAAGAAGCGAGGCACTTGGCTTGCTGGCCTGCAACGAGTACTCCTGTCGTAGGCCCAAGGGATCGCGCATCTGTGGGTGGGGAGGAGATTGCAGAGTTGCGCCGATCCCTTCAGGCGACAATGACCTTGAATGCGGGGGTGGTGCGTGACGGCCGATCGCTTGAGCGCACGCGTGACCTTTTGTACGAGTTCGGCCAGCCAGAGCCCGCGGACGTAGCCTCTGCGGAGCTCGCGAACATGGTGACAGTCGCCGGGGCGCTGCTTGACTCTGCTGCTTGCAGGCAGGAGAGCAGGGGGGCACATTACCGGCGAGACTTTCCCACCGAGGACCCGAAGTGGCGAGTGCGCATAGTGCACGGAGCGCTCGGCGAAACAGCTGCGCTGCAGCTGCTTGAGCACGAGGAGGCCGGGTGAGCGCTGAGGGGTTTGTGAGTGACTTAGGAGTACGTGACGACGTTGATCCGCCGCTCGGAGCGGTGAGGGAGATCGTAGCGAGAGCGCTGGCTGAAGACATACTGCCGGTCGGGGACCTGACAGCGTCGCTGGTGCCCATCGAGCGGAAAGCGACCGCGGCCATCAAAGCGCGCGAGCCTGGCGTACTTGCTGGGCGGCTATGCGCGATCGAGACCTTTGCTCAGGTGGATCCGGAGATCACCTCAAAGTGGCGGGTGACGGACGGCGCGCGCCTCGCTGCTGGAGACGAGGTCGGTGTCGTCAGCGGGCGCTTGCGCTCACTGCTCACTGCTGAACGGACTGCCTTGAACTTCATGTGCCATCTATCTGGCGTGGCTACTCTTGCGAACAGGTTTGTGGAGGCAGCAACAGGATCGGACGGTACTCGCGAGGTGCGGATCCTAGACACTCGCAAGACGACGCCGGGCTTGCGTGCGTTGGAGAAGGCAGCGGTGCGGGCCGGTGGCGGCTTCAACCACCGTGGGAGCCTTTCGGAGGCTGTGTTGGTAAAGGACAACCATCGGGGTGGCCTCACGATAGCCGAGGCAGTCGCCACCGCGCAGTCGAGGTGGCCGGGCCGGATGGTGGAGGTGGAGTGCGACACCCCCGAGCAGGTGGACGAGGCGCTCCGAGCGGGCGCGACGATGATCCTATTGGACAATATGCTCCCAGCGGAGGCAAGCCACTGCGTGCGCCTCGCGCGTTCTTACAGCTCGGGTACGCAGGGTGCAGGCCGGGTCATCCTGGAGGCGTCAGGTCGCGTGACCCTCGATACGGTGGCACTCTATGCGGGCGCGGGTGTTGACGCTATATCGGTGGGTGCACTAACCCATTCTGCGCCGGCGCTCGACCTTGGCCTCGATATCGATGTTTCGGGCAAAGCCCCGGGTTCGAAGCGCTGATGCAAGAAAACGAGGGGGGCCGATTCACGCTGTTGGATGACCGAGGACCAGGCATGCTGCTGGCAATTGACGTTGGCAATACGCAGACGGTGATGGGGCTGTTCGATGGTCATGGATCATCAAACGACTTGGCTGGAGGATACCAGCCTGGAGGCGATATGCCTGGCCTGGTCCACCACTGGCGGGTCGCGACGGTCGTCGATCGTACTGCGGACGAACATGCGCTCTTGATCACGCAACTGCTCGCGCTTGAAGGACTCCAAGCCGCGGATTGTGTTGGGGGTATTGCGGTCGCGTCTTCCGTACCTCGGGTCACGGGGTCGCTCAGGGAGATGTCACGCAGGAGGTTTCACGTTCCGACCGTGATCGTAGAGCCAGGGGTGCGCACCGGCGTATCGATCCTTTACGACAACCCTAAGGAGGTCGGCGCGGATCGCATCGCGAACGCAGTGGGAGCGTTCGACCTGTACGGAGGTCCCTGTATCGTCGTCGATCTCGGGACCGCGACAACGCTCGATGCGATCTCGCCATCGGGAGCGTACCTGGGCGGAGCGATCGTTCCGGGTATCGAGATCAGCCTCGATGCACTTTTCGAGCACGCTGCGGCTCTACGTCGTATCGAACTCGTTGCTCCGCGCAGTGTAATTGGCAAGTCTACTGTCGAGTCGATGCAGTCTGGCGCGGTATTCGGCTTTACTGCTCAGATAGATGGTCTGTGCGAACGTTTCGAGAAGGTACTTGGCAAGAGTGTGATCGTGTCGACTGGTGGCCTAGCGGAGCTGGTAACCCCGCTTTCAGAACGCATACAGCATCGCGAGCCTTGGCTCACCCTGCACGGTCTGAGGTTGATCTACCATCGCAACGTGGGATCGGGACCACCAGAGGCCTGGCCCGCGTGACAGGGATCCGAGGCCTGCTCCAGCGAGAGGTTCTGGGGTCTTGAGCGGGATCGCGGACCTTCCCTATCGCTTCGAGGTGACGGCCACCACCGCTGAGATCCGCGAGCGTTTTCCCGCGCTCGGCCCCGGCGAAGAGACCGGTGTCATGGTGAGCGTTGCAGGTAGGATCATGCTCTCGCGACCGCAGGGTAGGTTCGCATTCATCGAGCTGAGGGACTCCAGCGGGACCATCCAGCTCTTCGGGGTGGAGGGGGTGGCTCGTGACCTGAAACAGCTCGGTAGGCTGTCTCTTGGCGATTGGATCGGTGCTAGTGGCGAGGTGGTTTGCACCAAGAGGGGCGAGCTGAGCGTGAAGGTGCTGGACTGGGTTCTCCTTGCTGAGTCGCGCCGTGGTCTAGGGGACAAGTGGAAGGGGATCTCCGACGTTGAGCTTCGCTACCGCCATCGCGAGCTTGACCTGTGGGTGAACGAGGCGAGCAGGAGGAAGCTGAGAGCACGTAGCAAGATGGTCAGTTTGCTGCGTACATGGCTTGATAAGCGAGGCTTCATCGAGGTGGAGACTCCGATCCTCCATCCTGTTGCAGGCGGAGCTTTGGCTCGGCCCTTTGTCACTTACCACAATGCTCTTGGTGCTGAGCTTTACCTTCGCGTTGCTCCGGAGCTCTACCTAAAGAGGCTGGTAGTTGGTGGCTTCGAGCGCGTCTTCGAGATCGGTAGGGTGTTTCGCAACGAAGGCATCTCTCCGCGCCACAACCCGGAATTCACAATGCTCGAGCTCTACCAGGCGTACGCGGACTACCGGGACCTCATGGCACTGACGGAAGAGCTTGTTGCGTACCTCGCACAAGAGATAACCGGCTCGACGAGGCTCATCTACGCTGACCGGATTGTCGAGGTCGGACCCCCGTGGAGAAGGGCGACGCTGTATGAGCTCGTGGCTGAGAATGCTGGCGTCGATGTCTCCGTGAAGATGCCGATCGAGAGGCTCCGTCGGATCGCTGATGACCTCGGCGTGCCGGTGGAGCCGAGTTGGGGCCCGGGCAAGGTGGTACTGGAGATCTACGAGAAGACGACCGAGGCGAATCTGTGGGATCCGGTGTTTGTCTGTGACTATCCGAAAGAGGTCTCGCCGCTAGCGCGCCAGCATAGGGATGATCCGGTGCTTGTGGAACGCTTCGAGGCGATCCTAGTGGGGCGGGAACTAGCAAACGCGTTCTCGGAGCTCACGGACCCGGATGATCAAAGGACCAGGTTTGAAGCTCAGATGGCGTTGCGTGCAGCGGGGGATGAGGAGGCCATGGTGCTCGACGAGGACTACCTTCGTGCGCTCGAGGAAGGCCTGCCTCCGACTGCGGGGCTCGGGATCGGATTGGATCGCCTGGCAATGCTCTTAGTGGATGCCCAGAGCATCCGGGAGGTGATCCCTTTCCCCACCCTCCGGCCTTTCCACAGCTCTCGAAGCTACGGCACTGGAGGCGCGCTTGAGGATCCTTCAGACCGCGACCGGGATGTCTTCGAGAAGTGACATCGCTATAGCGCTGAGTCCCTGGGTCAGCCCTGGGACTTTAACGCTCGCTGCTGCATCTCTCGCCAGCGCAGCGTAGCGACGCCCGACTGCCATCGTCGAGGAGATTGCAGTTGACGAGCCGACCATCTCCCTTGCCTTGTCCCGCTCTGGCTGTTCGAGGGGCCTTCCCAGGATGGCCCTCAGTTCGGGTCCGACAGTTGGGTCTGACAGGGCCCTAAGCACAGGGAGGGTGTAGATGCCTTCAGCAAGGTCCTGTCCAGCCGGCTTACCCAGCTCCTCGGGACTCCCGATCACATCCATGATGTCATCGCGAATTTGGAACACCATTCCGAAGTGTCTGCCGAAATTGGTCAACGCGTCGACGTTCGCGCGATCGAGCGATGCGGTGAGTGCCCCGATCCGGCAGGCGGTGGCCATGAGTGCGGCGGTCTTGCCCGCGATTGTTGCGAGGTAGGCCTCTTCGGTCCGGTTTGGCTGGAACGCAGTTTGTACCTCGCTGATCTGGCCTTGGCAGAGCTGCCCCAGGGTCGCGGCGAGGAGCCCAGCGACCTCAGCGCCGAGTGTGGCGGCTATCTCCGCAGAGCGCGCCAGGAGGAAGTCTCCTGCGACGATTGCGATCAGGTTGCCCCAGCGAGAGTTGACGCTTTCGACGTTCCTTCGAAGCACCGCCTCGTCCATCACGTCGTCGTGGTAAAGGGATGCGAGATGGACGAGTTCGACCGCGACAGCACCCATCAAGGTGTCGTCTGAGGCGGGAGCAGCACCATGGGTGGCTGATGCCACGAGCAACGCAGGCCGGAGCCGCTTGCCCCCTGCAGATATGAGGTGCGTGGTGACCTCGTCAAGAAATGGGTCTCCTACGCGGACCTCCTCTGCGAGCCTCCTCTCGAGACGAGCCAGGTCCTCTTCGACATATGCCAAGCCGAGTAGCTTCGTAACATTCACCGATCTTGCAGGATAGGCGATATTCAAGGCTGCTGGAAAACCGCGCTACTCGGAGCTTCGTTCGAGCAGTTTGGCGCTCCGCGGTCGGAGTTTCACAACGGGGCAATAGAATGTGACGTGTCGTGCTATTGAACGCGCTCGCTCGGAGGTAGTCTGGCATTGGTTGCTGGGGTTTTTCCGAAAGGGGCGAAGATGGTATCGACAGCGCCTCATTCACGGGTAGACTTTCTAGCAAGTGCAAGGCGAAGAAGAGTAGAGCAACGAGCAAGAGATAGATAAGTATTTAGGATTCAGGTAAGTGACACATACGTACGCAACCAACACGAGTGGCGAGTAGCCGGGGAGGCTTTGACTTGTTCGAGCGCTTCACTGATCGGGCCCGTAGGGTCCTGGTGCTGGCTCAAGAGGAAGCGCGCCTGCTGAACCACAGCTTCATCGGGACTGAACACATCCTGTTGGGGTTGATTCACGAGGGGGAAGGCGTAGCCGCTAAGGCTCTTGAGTCGCTCGGCATCTCGTTGGAGGCGGTCCGCGAGAAGGTTGAGGAGACGATCGGCCCTGCAAGCATGGCGCCGACGGGCTCACCACCGTTCACGCCCCGAGCGAAGAAGGTCCTCGAGCTGTCGCTGCGCGAGGCTCTCCAGCTCGGTCACAACTACATCGGAACCGAGCACATGCTTCTTGGCTTGGTGCGCGAAGGCGAAGGCGTTGCCGCCCAGGTGCTCCAGAGCCTTGGTGCAGATCTCGGCCGGGTGCGCCAGCAGGTGATACAGCTTCTCTCGGGCTACCAGGGCAAGGAAGCGGTGAGTGCCGGCCCTGGGTCCTCGGTTGGCGACATGCCGCCCGGCTCCCCGGTTCTCGACCAGTTTGGACGCAACCTCACTGCGTTGGCTCGGGACGGCAAGCTCGATCCCGTCATAGGCCGTGAGCGGGAGATCGAACGGGTGATGCAGGTGCTCTCCCGGAGGACGAAGAACAACCCGGTTCTCATTGGCGAGCCTGGTGTGGGCAAGACAGCGATTGTCGAAGGGTTGTCCCAGCAGATCGTAAAGGACGATGTCCCTGAGACCATCAAGGGAAAGCAGCTTTACACGCTTGACCTTGGAGCACTTGTCGCGGGAAGCCGTTACCGTGGCGATTTCGAGGAGCGCCTCAAGAAGGTACTGAAGGAGATCCGCACTCGTGGGGACATAATCCTGTTCATCGACGAACTCCATACTCTCGTTGGCGCGGGAGCCGCCGAGGGTGCGATCGATGCGGCCTCGATTCTCAAGCCCATGCTGGCCCGCGGTGAGCTCCAGACCATCGGCGCTACGACACTTGACGAGTACCGCAAGCACTTGGAGAAGGACGCCGCTCTAGAGCGCAGGTTCCAGCCGATCAAGGTGGAGGAGCCGTCGCTCATGCAGACGATTGAGATCCTCAAAGGCCTGCGCGACCGCTACGAGAAGCACCATTCGGTGACCATCACCGACCAGGCGTTGATCGCGGCCGCAAACCTTGCGGACAGGTACATCTCCGACCGCTTCCTCCCCGACAAAGCTATTGACCTTGTCGACGAGGCCGGGAGCCGGCTGCGTATCAAGCGCATGGCCACGCCCCCGGAGTACAAGAAACTCGAAGAGGACTTAGAGCGCGTGCGCAGGGAGAGGAGTTCGCTTTCCGAGCGCAAGGGTGCCGACCAGGCTGAGGCGCTTGCCGAAAAGGAAAAGGACTACCTCGAGAAAAAGCAAGCGATGGAGAAGGCCTGGCGAGCGGAGGGCGTCGAGCTGTTCGATGTTGTGGACGAGGATGTCGTAGCTGAGGTCCTTGCCAATTGGACGGGTATACCCGTTTACAAGCTGACGGAAGAGGAGACAGCGAAGCTCCTGCGTATGGAGGACGAGCTTCACAAGCGTGTCGTTGGCCAGCAGGAGGCGCTGGAGGCGCTCTCGCGCTCGATTCGCCGTACCAGGGCAGGACTGAAAGACCCGCGGCGGCCGAGTGGCTCGTTCATCTTCCTCGGGCCGACCGGGGTTGGCAAGACAGAGCTTGCGAAGACGCTTGCTGAGTTCCTCTTCGACGACTCGGATGCGCTCATCCAGCTGGATATGAGCGAGTACATGGAGAAGCACGCAGTGAGCCGGCTGGTCGGCTCGCCCCCAGGGTATGTGGGCTATGACGAAGGCGGACAGCTCACCGAGGCTGTACGGCGCAAGCCGTTCTCGGTCGTGTTGTTCGACGAGATCGAGAAGGCTCACCCAGACGTGTTTAACGCACTCCTGCAGATCCTTGAGGATGGCCGCCTGACCGATGCGCAGGGCCGGTCGGTGGATTTCAAGAACACCGTTCTCATTATGACCTCGAATCTTGGAACCGCTGAGCTGGGCAAGACCAGCGTTGGCTTCGCAAAGACCTCGGAGGCGGTCAGCCACGAGAAGATGAAGCAGAAGGTCAATGACGCGCTCAAGGGTCACTTCAAGCCTGAGTTCTTGAACCGTATCGACGAGGTGATCGTCTTCCACGAGCTCACCCGCGAAGAGGTTACCGAGATCGTGGATCTCATGATGAAGCGTGTCTACGGGCAACTCGAGGCTCAGGGGATTACCCTTGAGATGACTCCTGCAGCAAGGGCCTTCCTGGCTGACAAGGGCTACGACCCAGCCCTCGGCGCTCGTCCACTGCGGCGTGCGATCCAACACCTCGTCGAGGATCCGCTCTCGGAGCGGATCCTCTGGAAGGAGGTCAAGGTGGGTGAGACGGTTGTGGTGGATGTCGAGAACGGCGAGATCGCGTTCAAGGTGATCGGGAGCTTCGAGCCGCCTGCAGTCGAGATGGCCGGCGCCTCGGGTGTCGCTGGCGGCGCAGACGTCACAGACTGAGAGCGATTGGGCCTACGACCCGAGTTGGCTGTTGGTGGGTCGCTTTACGTGTCGTGTGGGGTGTCTTGGTCGATATAGTGTTTCCCACCCTGTTATTGCTGCTTGAGTGTGTTCCGCTGCGCTTGTAGCGATCCGAGAGGCGTGGTGTAGCTTCCTCCTGAGTTCACCGCCCTTCTCGTCTCAGGTCCAGGGGCCTATTGATGCGGGCGTTGGTTCACTTTATGGGCGTTTTGGTGGGAGCAGACGAGTTATGCCGGGTTATTGCCCGTGTGCAAGCCAGCGCAGGTGCTCGTCATGTCCCGACAGCTCGAGGCGTCGCCATAGGACTGGATTCTCGCTGGATTGGCTTGCGTGGCATGCAATTGCGGCTCGCTGGCGATTGCGGTTGACCGTCACCACGATGTCTATCTCCTCAGTTAATCTTCCAACGAAGGTGGTGTTGAACTCTTCGTTCAGCTGGTTGGCGATGTCTGCTGGCACTGTCCAGGCGAGTACCGGCAGACGGTGCGAGCTGGCGGCGAGAACTGCTGCAGCGGTCGCGTGGCAATGATCAGGGTGGCCGGTGATGCCGCCTTCGTCGAAGACAACGAGGAGGTCAGCGCTTCTGGCAGCGTTGTCGACGAGCAGTGCGAGTTCTGCAAGGGGTGATTGAGTGAGGCGGCCATCAGGGTACGAAAAAAGCTTGACATCGTCTATTCCGAGGACGCCAGCGGCAGCGGAGAGTTCTTCTGCCCGGACCTCGCCAAGTGGGCGGGTGGTCTTGCCAAGGCTTGAGGCTTCGCCGTGGGTGAAGCACAGGGTGCGTACCCGAGTTCCTTGTGTCGACAGAGCATCCAGTACTCCTCCAAGCCCGAAGGACTCGTCATCGGGATGGGCACAGACCGCAAGTGCCTCGTTGACGCCGGGAAGCCAGGCCTTTGGGAAATTCCAACTGCCAGGGGGGGCATAGCTCGTGGATCGGAGCGCATGAGAGAGCGCATCCGCATCGCCTGTGCCGTGAGCGCCGCCCGGCATCACATCACCATCCCAGCGAGCTTGGCATCCGCCTGCCCCTGCGGGCGTGCCAGAGGTAGGTCCGTTCGAAGGCACGCTTTGCGAGCAGCCACTGCCTACCCTCAGAAACGATGGGGATTTTGTTTCGTGGTGGCCGGACCGGATCGACCGCCATATAGGCGCCGCGGTTTCCCATGTCGAGTATGCAGCGGGCCGACAGATCAGCGGTGGGCCCCTCGTGTCCGTCAAGCGCTGCCATGATGTCCGCGGCGGCGATCTCAGCCATCTGGTCGGTCATATGACCAGTCTTTGGAAAATTAATGGGGACCGGCGTCTCGGCGACTGGAGCCATCGCAACCGCGACTCCGACAGCGTAAATGCCGTCAGCGCTTTGGTGCCGGTAGTGCGCGTCAACTGGGACGAAGCCCTTGGGGTTTGTGAGCCCCGGGCTCTTCGCGACAGCTTCCACGCCAGCGAGCGGTGGGATCACGATTGACAGCGCTGCTGGGATTGCCGTACCGGCATCCACCTCGACGGAGTCAGCGGTGATCTTCGTGACAGCAGCACAAGTGTGGTAGGTAATGTCACGCTCTTCGAACGCACCTTCGAGGAGCTGGCGGATCTTGCCGGCGCCGCCCATTCCCATATGGCCGAGGTGCGGCTCAGGCGTGACGAAGCTCATCGGCACAAGGTGGCGCAGCTTCCGCTGGCGGAGAAGGTGGTCGAGTTCGAACGCGAGCTCGTAAGCCGGCCCGATGCAGCTCGCTCCAGGTGCAGCTCCAATGACGACCGGACTCGGGTTTGCGATCAAGGCGCGAACCGCGCCAGCAAGCTCTTCTGCTTCTGGGGGAGACATTGGTGAATGACCTGGTCCGTCAAAGGGCCCAAGACCATCGACTGCCTCGTTCGCGCTGCGGTGGCCGGTTGCGATCACGAGGAAGTCATAGGGATGCTCACCTCGCTCCGTGATCACAGCTTTGCGTTCATGGTCGATCGCGGTCGCGGTTTCGTGGGCGAACGTTACACCCTTGGCTGCAAGTGGCGCAGCTAGGTCGAACGAGATCCGGTCAACCGTGCGGGAGCCAATTGCGACCCACGTGAGCGATGGTATGAAGGTGAACCGTCTCTCTTTCGAGATAAGGGTGATGTCAGCTCGCTCTGCAGGCACGTGTCTTCGGAGCGTGTACGCGGTCGTGAGGCCACCAAACGAGCCGCCGAGTACCACTATCTTCACGCGCTTTGACTGCCTGTTCATCCGGCGCTTCTCGCTACGGGTTTCCTTGCGGGACCGCGGGATGCCAATGTCGCCGACGCGGGGTATGTGCGTTCCTCGCGAGCTCCAGTGTTGCTCTCATGAGCAGTGAGTGTGGCACCGAGCGTCAATGCTGTGGTCCTTGGCAGTGTGCGCAAGCCGTGCTGGCTTAGCCTCGTGTTTCGCATGCCTGCGCTACTGCCGCGGTTGCAGGGTATGTAGCGTCGAAAGGGAGAGAGCATTAGAAGCTTACGATCTTGTCTGCCCAGATTGTCCACTCCGTCACCTCATCCAGGCTCGAGCGTCTCGCACCGCTGACGAGTGCCCCATCTGCAAATGCACGGGCGTCCATGCAGGTTCCACAGCAGCCAACTTCTCCGCCGTGGCGGATCACCGCGGTCACCATGCGGTCGAGGTGATAGTAGCCGTCGGGCACCTTCTGATTTGCGAGAGCACAGCCAACCGCGTCGCCGAAGAGGAAAACCCGCAGTTCAGTGTCGTTACGCCGTGCCAGCGATCCCGCAAGGCGAAGTCCGTTAAAGGAGCGCTCGGTGCCGTAGGGTGGGTCGTTCAAGATGACCAGGATCTTCATCAGCTACTCCTTTGGCTTACTGCATAGTCACTTGTAGCTGGGGTGCCTGTGCGGTCCGGGGACTTTCGTGCGGAAGGTTTGAGCCCGTTGATGGGCGAAGATGCCATCTGGGCGGTCTGTCCTCGCGCCAGCTGGTTCGTCGCTTCAACCGTGGGGTGATTAGCACCTCTCGATCTCGTGACCGGCAGGCCGGCCTGACGCCACTCCGGCATGCCGTCCTCGAGGCAACGCGCGCTCCATCCCCTTTCTCGCAGAGCGGCCACGGCTTGGGGTGCGAGAAGGCAGAGCGGGCCGCGGCAGTAGGCGACGATCTCCTTGTCTGGGTCGAGATCCGTGAACACGTCTAGCTCGTGCGAGTCGGCGAAGCGTGCTTCCAGGCGTTCCAGCGGGATCGAGATCGCCTCGGGGATGTGGCCGGCATCGTACTCTTCGGTAGGTCGCACGTCGACGACTACCACTTCGCCCGCCCGTACCCGCGCGAGTAGTTCCGCCCGAGTGACGCGTTCAGCCGCGCCGGCTCCGATCTCCCCGAGAATCTGGTTCACTTCGGCTAGGCGAGCGCGGGCCAGATCTCCAAGCGCGGCAACCAACCGGCATACCTCCTCGCCAGCCGCGCGGTAGTAAACCCGTGTTCCGTCCCTGCGGGTCTCGACAAGCCGAGCCTGACGCATTACTTGCAGGTGCGCTGAAGCTGTGCCCAGCTTGAGGCCTGTGGCGCCTGCCAAGGCGTCTACGGCCCGTTCTCCCTGGCAAAGCAGGTCAAGGAGCTCGATCCGCTTGGGGTGCATCACAACCTTGCCGATACGTGCCAGTTGCTCGTAGAGGGTTGTACGTCCTTGATGCATTATCTGCTGTTCCACAGATCTATAGATATCATAAGGACGCTATTGCCGCAAGCGGTTGCCAACGGCTCCCGCGTCCTTTATTGACACTTGCGCCCCGTCGCTACGCGCAATTTTGCCAGCGGATCGAAAGCTGGTTCTGTGCTACATCGGCTGGAAGGAGGGTGCCGGTGCATGCTTGCGGAGCGAGACCACTCCCGGTGCTGTTCGCGGACACAGTACGCGCTGGCGTACGTGCTGTGTCACAGGGTTGGCAGGTATCGGTCCAGTTCGAACTGGGTGACTTGGCGCGTGTAGGCGGACCACTCGGAGCGTTTGTTGCGTATGAACCACTCGAAGACGTGCTCGCCTAAGGTTTCGGCGACAAGCTCGGAGCTCTCCATTAGTGCAACTGCCTCTTCGAGGTTTGAGGGAAGTGGGCGGATGCCTTCAGAAGCCAGTTCCTGGGGGGTCATCGTGTACAGATTGGTTGCTGCCTCAGCCGGTAGGTCGTAGCCGGACGTGACGCCGTCGAGCCCAGCGGCGAGAATGACCGCGAACGCGAGATATGGGTTGCAGGCTGGATCAGGGGCGCGGTACTCGATGCGTGTGGACTCTACCTTGCCGGGCTTTGCAACGGGTACGCGTATCAGTGCAGAGCGATTATTGTGCGCCCACGATACGTTGACAGGGGCTTCGTAGCCAGCCACTAGCCGTTTGTAAGAGTTCACCCACTGGTTGGTCACCGCGGTAATTTCGCGGGCATGCTGGAGCAGGCCTGCGATGAAGCAGCGGGCGATGTCTGATAGCCCACGCTCGTCGTCGGGGTCGTAAAAGGCATTCCTATCGCCCTCGAAGAGCGAGAAGTGTGTGTGCATACCCGATCCCTGAACCCCCGCTAAGGGCTTCGGCATGAACGTGGCGTATGCCTTTCGCTTCTGGGCTATCTCTTTTACGACGAGGCGGACCGTCATGATCGCGTCTGCCATGCTGAGAGCGTCTGTATGGCGCAAGTCAATCTCATGCTGGCTCGGTGCATCTTCGTGCTGGGCGTACTCGACTGGTATGCCCATGTCCTCCAGCGTGAGGAGCGTTCGTTTTCTTATGTCGGTGGTGAGATCGCCGACCGTGAGTTCGAAGTACGAGCCTGCATCGAGTGGGCATGGGACGCGGGATGGGTCAGAGTCCGCGAAGTAAAAGTACTCGATCTCCGGTGCTGCATAGAAGCTGTAGCCTTTCTCGCGAGCCTTGTCGAGTGCTCGGCGAAGGACATTGCGGGGGCATCCCTCGAACGCTGAGCCGTCCAGGTTGGAGATGTCGCAGAACACCCGGGCCACCGGGGAGCCGTCGTCGTCGCCGTCGCCGGATTGCAATGGAAGTATCTGGAATGTCTTTGGGTCAGGGCAAGCGAGCACGTCGCTTTCCTGGATGCGGCTGAAACCGTCGATTGACGAACCGTCGAAAGTTATGCCCTCGTCGAGAGCGCCCTCGAGCTCCGCTGGGGTGATGCTGAACATCTTGGGGATCCCGAGCACATCGGTGAACCAGAGCTGAATGAAGCGGACACCGCGCTCCTCGGCGGTCCGGAGTACGTAGTCACGCTGGTCCTGATCACGCTGGTCCGCAATCACCTGTCCTCCTTAGCTATTCTGGTCCGTCCCGACGCAGCAGCGCCCACTACTTCCCTGCATCCCCGGTCAATGCTCGCCTGCTCCCAACCACCCCTACGATGGCATCCGAGTCTCGTGAGTTGCGCGTTGGGAACATTATTGCAGCAACGCAGACTCAAGGACTCGCCCGCGCACCTATGTTCACACGGCGTTCACATAGCTGCAACGATTGCGAAACTGGACGGCACTACCCTGCCATGTGGCAAGCTTACGCAACACGCGCACGCAGCCGCGTACGTTCGGGCACCTGGACGGTCGACCAGGATTGAGGTCGAACGAAGACCAGGATTGAAGTCGAAGGAGGAGATGTGCAGGAACAAACGGCAGCTGAGGTGCTAAGCCTCATATCTGATAGCGGGGTCGAGATCGTCGATCTCCGTTTTTGCGATTTACCAGGACTGATGCAGCACTTCTCGGTTCCAGCCCACGTGCTTGACGCTGGGTCATTCGAGGAAGGGTTCGGGTTTGACGGCTCTTCCATTCGCGGGTTCCAGGAGATTCAGGAGTCCGACATGCTGCTGATGCCTGACCCGGCAACCGCCGTTCTGGATCCTTTTCGCCAGCACAAGACCCTGAACCTCAACTGCTTTGTTCGTGACCCGGTGACCGGTGAGAGCTACAGCCGCGATCCGCGTTACGTCGCGCTCAAGGCAGAGCGGTACCTGGTCTCGACCGGCATAGCGGACAAGGCCTACTTCGGCCCCGAGGCCGAGTTCTTCATCTTCGATGACGCCCGGTTCTCCCAGGATCAGCACTCAGCGTTTTACCAGGTGGACTCTGTTGAGGGCATCTGGAACTCGGCTCGCGATGAGCAGCCGAACCTTGCCTTCAAGCCCAGGTACAAGGAGGGCTACTTCCCTGTTCCCCCGATGGATCACTTTCAGGATCTGCGCTCTGAGATGATCCTCGTGATGGAGCAACTCGGAATCGAGATCGAAGTTCAGCACCACGAGGTTGGCACGGGCGGTCAGGCTGAGATTGACATGCGTTTCGATACCCTGCTTCGGATGGCGGACAAGTTGATGCTTTACAAGTACGTGGTGAAAAGTGTTGCCCGCGCCGCGGGTCATACCGCTACGTTCATGCCGAAGCCGCTGTTCCAGGACAATGGCTCTGGTATGCACACCCATCAATCTTTGTGGTTGGGCGGCGAGCCCCTGTTTTATGGAGAGACAGGCTATGCGGGACTCTCTGACATCGGCCGCTGGTACGTGGGAGGCCTGCTGAAGCATGCCAGCGCGATCCTCGCGTTTGCCGCGCCTACGACCAACTCGTACAAGCGTCTGGTGCCTGGTTACGAAGCGCCGGTGAACCTCGTGTATTCGCAACGGAATCGATCTGCCGCGTGCCGCGTGCCGCTGTACTCCAAGAGCCCCAAGGCGAAGCGTATCGAGTTCCGCTGCCCGGACCCAGCATGTAATCCCTACATCGCGTTCTCTGCGATGTTGATGGCGGGCCTTGACGGAGTACAGAACCGCATCGAGCCGCCGGACCCGGTGGACCGGGACCTTTACGATCTTGCCCCTGAGGAACTGGCCGATGTCCCGCAGGTGCCAGTGTCGCTGGAAGCTGCTTTGTGTGCCCTCGAGGAGGACCAGGATTTCTTGAAGGCGGGTGGGGTTTTCACGGACGACCTCATCGAAACCTGGATCAGTTACAAGAGGCTGCATGAGATCGACGAGGTACGGCTCCGCCCGCATCCGTGGGAGTTCATGCTCTACTACGACATCTAACAGCGCGTTCTTGCTCTTAGGCGCCCGCTATGTGAGGCCGAGGCAGCGGTAGCGTTGGTTACCGCTGCCTCGGCCTCAGCAGCTATCGTTCGGATGTGCCAACCGGGATTGTGAAGCGGTCCGCTGTCTTGGTGGGGTTATTGATCGCCGCGGCTGGTCTGTTCGCGGTCCTGTTCATAGCAGCTGTCCACGCGTACCCCGGCGACTCGGACAGCGCGAGCGTGGTGCTCGAGGGCCAGGCGATGGCACATGGCAACCTTCTTCTTCATGGCTGGGAACTGTCTCTTGACTCGTTCTGGTCGGTAGACGCGCCGTTCTATCTTGTAGCCACGGCACTTAGTGGCATTCGAGGCTCGCTCATCTTTGCAGTTCCGGCCGCTATCGCCGTTGTGATCATTTGCATTGGCGTCTTCATGGCATGCGAGAAGCGCCAAGGCGCAGCTGCTGTAGCAGCTGGGGCAACTGTAGTGGCCATTTTGGGGCTACCTGGCCACGTGCTTTCCATATTCTTTGTTCATGGCGGGTGGCATGTGACGACTGCCATGCTTGCCCTGATTGCTTTTCTTGGGTTGCGAAAGCGTGTTTTCGGGTGGGCCTGGGTGGTCGCGGTGCTCGTCTTGACCGCCGGACTTCTTGGCGATCTCATGATCGTGCCGCTCGCTATTGCGCCTATCGTCGGTGCGGGGCTGGTGGCGATGATGCGAACCAGGGATTTGCGAGCTGGGTTGTCCGCGCTTGCTGCTGCGGGAGCCGCAGTTGTTCTCGCGGTCATCGGACGGGCCGTGGTGGTCGCACTCGGAGGATTCGCTGTTGGTGGTCCGAACAGAAGGCCACCGATTGCACAGATCTTCTCCAATGTCGCCCACGGCCTTCATCAAGGGGCCGTTCTGCTCGGAGTCGGCTCCAGCTATCTGGGCCTAGGCGGGGAGCCGGATCCTCTCAGCTGGGTGCACGTGTTGGCAGTTGCCGTCATATTCGTGGCGGTTGCGGGAGCTTGCGTGGCGTTGTTGATGGGGGCGCTGCGAGGAAGGCCGACGGTTGTGGGAGCCGGATCTCGTGATGACGCCTGGCACCTTGATGACATGCTCTTGATAGCCTCAACCGCCTCCTTTGTCACGTTTGTCCTGCTTGCTCTCGCTCCCGACATGAAGTACAGCCGTTACCTGACCGGTGGGGTGATCTTTGGCACGATCCTTGCAGGGCGCATGGTCGGCAGGTTCGTAAAGGCTCTTCCCGCTACGGGTTGGGCGATCCGGGCATGCATCGCGGTTGGCATGATTGCGGTCACATGCTTTGCCGCGGGGTTGGTCGTGAACATCTCCCAACCAGTTCCGCAACAACCAGCTTCACGGTTGAGTAGCTTTCTCGAAGCTCATGGTCTCACGCGTGGAATTGGCGACTACTGGTCAGCTTCAATTGTCACTGTCGTGTCGCACGCTCAGGTCAAGGTGCGCCCGGTCATATCGGCCTACCTGGAGCCTGCGAGTACGAGCAACGCCCGCCCTGTGGGTCATGCGCCCCAGAAGTTCCGTTCAGGTGTCCGCAAGGCTGCCTTGGGCAGCGCTGCAGGGAACACGCCGAACATCCATCTGGTCAGGTATGCCCGGGAGTCTGCGAATAGCTGGTACGCAAAGCCGTTCCGCTTCCTCGTGTACAACTACCGCGGTCCGTGGGGGAACGTCACGTCAGCAACCGCGGACGCTACGTTTGGCATTCCGAAGCACGTCTATGTCGTGGGCCCCTACCAAGTCATGGTCTGGCCGCACAGGCTGATCGTGCCGGCCCATGGTGCAGCGAGTGGTGGTTCCCACCGTGCCAGCGGGCCTAGACGTCGTCGATAGGAAGCGTCAGCTGTGGAATCGTTTGACGGCACTCGGCCGATCGGGGGGCGATCGGCGACGCTGGAGCCTTTTCAGGTAATAGCGAAGCCAGCGGGCGCGATATGCAATTTGGGGTGCGAGTACTGCTTCTACCTATCGAAGGAGTCTCTCTATCCAGGTGGTCGCTTCCGGATGTCAGAGGGTGTTCTCGATGCGTACTTGCGTCAGATGATTCGCTCTCACAATGGCCGGAAAGTCGCAATCGCGTATCAGGGCGGAGAGCCCACCCTGATGGGCCTTGACTTCTTTCGCCGCGCCGTGGCTTTGGCCGAGCGATACCGCCAGCCTGGCCAGCAAATCGAGCATGTCCTGCAGACTAATGGGACCCTGCTCACCAAAGAGTGGTGCAGGTTCTTGAAATCGCACGACTTCCTCGTCGGCCTTAGCGTGGACGGTCCACGCGACCTACACGACGCCTTTCGCCGTGACAAGCGCGGTGGTCCTACGTTTACCAAGGTCATGCGGGGGATGAGGCACCTTCAGGACAGCGGCGTACGCTTCAACATCCTCTGCACGGTGAACGCAGCGAATGCGGACAGCCCCGTTGAGGTTTACCGGTTCTTTCGTGATAGCTGCGGTGCTTGCTTCATCCAGTTCATCCCAATCGTCGAGAAGCGTTTGCTAGCCGCCGACTGTAGCCACGGCGAACAGAGCGTACGATCAGTCACGCCCGGGAAGTGGGGCCAATTCTTGATCGCTGTGTTTGACGAGTGGCTGCACGGGGATGTTGGCAGGGTATTTGTCCAGATGTTCGAGACGGCGCTCGCTTCTTGGATGGGGATGCCCCCCACCATGTGCGTGTTTGCCGAGGTATGCGGTCGCGGCGTGGCGCTGGAACACAACGGGGATGTCTACTCCTGTGATCACTTCGTAGACTGCGATCACCTTCTAGGCAACGTCGGAGCTATTGACCTCGCGGACCTGGTCAGTTCACCGAGCCAACGTAGCTTTGGCGAGGCGAAGCGCAGAGCGCTTCCGAGGTGCTGTCTGATCTGTGATGTCCGGTTCGCTTGTAATGGAGAGTGCCCGAAGAATCGTTTCGCTCGGACCCAAGACGGTGAGACGGGCCTCAACTACCTTTGCGCGGGTTATAAGGCGTTTTTTCACCACATTGATGCTCCGATGCGTCTCATGGCGACTCTGGTCAACAGCGGCCGCCAAGCTCGGGAGATCATGGCGCTCTTCGCCTCAGCGCAACGCAACGAACCGTGTCCATGCGGGAGTGGTCAAAAGGCGAAACGCTGCCATGGTCGTTGATACGGATCGACTCTTACAGGCTCAGTGATGGTCTCGGGCGAGCCAGTCGGTAGCCAAGCGACCCAACTTGGGGTGCGATTGGAGGCTCTGGACTGCAGGTCTTGCCAAAGCTGGGGGAAGCATAGCGAGTGCCTCAAAGCCAAGTTCCAACATGCGAGGCTGTTTGCAGTGCAGTAGTGTTTCGCACAAATCGTCGACAGCTTCCTCAGCTGATCGCGAGTCACACCATTCCCGCAGGCACTCGGTGGCTTCTGCGGGGTCCATCTCATCGGAGCAAAGCACGAGGAGAACCTCCGCGTCCGCGTCGACTAGCTCGACATCCTCGGGTTCGCCGTCTGCGATCATTGCTAGAAGAGCCGCGAGTGTTTCTCCCAATTCGGTGAGAATCAGATCATCATCGTCGTCGCGGTAAGCAATTCCCAAACCTGAAAGCTCGCCCACCATTGCTCCGACGAGAGATGCGACGTGACGACGCTCGCGCGTGTCGCTGATCGCGTAGTCGTAGTTCTCAGCGACCATAGTCCAGGCGTTCTCCTCGATCTCGGCGATAGAAGCCGTACCATCGGCATCGAGGATTGCCTGAAGGAGGCTCGGTATTGACATGTCAAGTAGCTCGACGTAGTTCTTACGCCATCCCTTGCGGAAGCCGCCGAGCAATCCGGAACCGAGAAGCGTGGTCACGGCTATGATCCATGTCGAAAGTGGGTCGAGATCGAGGCCTGACGCGTGCGGTCCTGGAACCACCTTGTTTCCTCGCTGTTCCAGGAATTCTGCCGCCAATGCCCATTGGTAGTCGTGTGCCGTGTCTGGCAGCTCATCCATGGAGCGGATCTCTTGGTTGATGTTCGTATCGACACCCAACAGCTTTGCTAGTGACGTAGCGTCCATAGCACGCAGGTTTCCCGCTTTCGTGCACCCACGTCCCTTGCCGACGAACGTGACAATCTCCCGGAGGCGAGTCATCGCAGGTGTTGCGGCTGCCGCGTGGGAAAGCTCATCCGCGGCCCGGCCCCACCGGTCGAGATCGAACGTCTCGTCGAACTCGTCCTCCTCATCAGAGTCGTCGTCCTCCTCATCGGAGTCGTCTTCGCTTTCAAGGAAGCCGAACATAGGTGCCTCGATCATGCGCCGCAGATCTTCGAAAATCTCTATAACGTCGGGATCTACCTCAGGAGCCTTGTCCGGGCTTAGCTCAGGGGCTGCGGACCTTATGCCTTCGGATGCTCGGGTCGTTGATTTGTTGCTTGACTTTCGCGGGCGAGCGGGCGCTGTTGGCTTTTTTTCCCCCGATCGCGATTCTCTGGGTTTGTTCGTAGGCACAAGAAACCTTATCAAGTGGGATCTCGTCCTGTCGACCAATTTCACGCTGGGCATCGGTCTTGGCCACCTGCGTCGAGTCGATCTTGCACTGGCACCCCGATGCATGAAGCTGCGGGAAATCTGGGCGCCAGAATCCAGCTCCAAGCCCAGTCGAGCGCTTCTTCTGAACTTCCCGGCGTGCGCACGCGAGACGTCGGCGATGTCTTTATGAACGTCGAGGCCGCAGAAGCGTTCGACGAGTGTGTTCATGATTGCTTCTATCGGACTCCCCGGTTCGACGTCGATCGAACTCGAGCTGCCTGCAGGGGCCTCGTGTAGCGGAATCTGACCTTCGTGCTCAATGGCACTAAGTCGATGCGTGCTCTATGGCACTAATTCGATGCTCCCGAGGCTCCCGTGTCCTACCAGGGTACGGGTCTGCGCAACACCAGCTCGAGTAACACGAAGGAGGGTGCGACGTCGTCAGGTGGTCTCAGGCACAGCTTTCACCAGTCGCACAAACGGCTCCGCCAGCTGCAACGAGGACTTGGGCCAAGAGGGAAGAGCTGGTCGGCCCGCAAAGATCTTGTGTGACTTCAGTTTCAGTGGTCGATCGTGATCTTGTTGTCTACGATTAGCTTGCTGCAAACAGCACCTCGCGGTGGAGTACGGTCGTGAGTTGACTTCGCCCCCCCGTTGTAGGTTGGCTGTCGTGAACGAACTGGGGACCGCAAGCGCTGAGTCAGTTGTGCTCGACGCGTCAGGTGATTGCAGGTCCCCCGTCCCGGTACCGCCCCAGATGGAGACGCGGCGCCTCAGGCTCCGCCAGCCCTCACAGAACGACCTACCGGCACTCTATGGCATTGTCTGTTCAGGGGAGGTGTTCTGGCGCTGGCGTTATGGCGGAGCCGTGCCGAGCTACGAGGCCTTCTGCAGTTCGTTTGCGGCCGGCGTCCACACGCAGTTCGTCGTGTGTCGGCGTACCAGTATGACAAACCCGATCGGACTGGTGGTCGCTTACAATGCTGACCTTGGCAACCGGATTGCCTATCTGGCAGTCGTGATGCACCCGCGCGAGATGCGCAATGGCCTCAGTGTCGAAGCGAGCTACCTGTTCATCATGTACCTGCTCAAGACATGGGACTTTCATAAGCTTTACCTTGAGGTGATCGAGTACAACCTTCCGCAGATTCGCACAGCCATTCGGCGGTACCTCCATAAGGAAGGACACTTCAGGGACCATGTCTACTATGACGGGCGCCGATGGGACCAGCACGTACTCTGCTTATACCGAGACGAATTCCTGTCTCACCGAGCTGTGGTGCGCTATGGAGCGCATCTTGATCGGGAGAAACGGGAGAAAGTTGAGCCGGGACTTACCCGGTCACCGTAGGGGCGAAGATCAGACAGTGGCGTGAGACGGAAACACCAACAGACAAGAATGTGAATGGAGGAGTAATGTCCGCATTGGGGTCAGTGAAGCGCTGGAAGCTGGCAAGTGTGATCGGGGCGAGCGGCTTTGCAGGGGTGGCTGGCGTCTCGCAGTCCCTGGAGAAGGCATCCCCTGTGCCGTCTACCTCAGTGGTCATGGCCGCAGTAGCGCCTGTCCCGGGAGCCCGGCACTACGTCTCAAGGAATATAAAGAGCCTGCCCGGTGGGGGAAAGCTCTATGTCTACGACGTGAACGGCATGACGCTGGAGTATCCTGTGCCGCCGAAGGGTTTTCACCCGCTTAGCGCTAGTGCTGAGCAACTTGCGGAGTACGGCTTCCCACCGAGGCCTACTGATCCAGCAGCGCTTGCCGAATGGAAGTCAACTTGGTCCGCGTACAGGACCACTCCGGTTCCAGACCTTTGGACCGTGCCGCCTGGCCATGGTATCGGGGGTCAACCGATGCAACGGGCCAGCTCGGGCGGCATAACCAGCTCGGGCGGCGTAGGCGTAACCGTAGAGCCGATACCGTCAGGTGCGCAGTATACGTCCAACTGGTCGGGATATTATGCTGTTCCGCCGTATGGTGCTACGCGGTATCCGTTCGACTTCGTCCAAGGGACCTTCATGCAACCAGCGGGAACTTCGGGACTAAGTTGTCCAGGAGCGGAGGAAGCTCAGTGGGCTGGCTTGGGAGGGGAAATGAATAACTCGGGGCTCCTTCAAGCTGGCACCAATATGGACGCCGTCAATCATTCAAACGATACAACAACATACAACTACACGGCCTGGTATGAATACCTGCAGGGGAATGGGAAGGGGCCAAACGAGATTGTTCTTTCAAAGGTGAAGGTCCACGCTCTCGACAGCATACAGGTAACCGTTCAGTACCAGAAGTCATCGAAGTCAGCGTTCTTCGCGGTAATCGACCAGAGCGACGGCCAAGCGCAGTCCCTTGACGTTCCGAACATGGCTCCTTACTTTGCGGGGAATACAGCTGAGTTCGTGAGCGAGAGGCCGCTGGGTCCGAAAGGGTATTATCCCCCCCTCGCCAACTTTGGTAGTGCAACATGGCTATCGCCATTGATCGCATACTGGAAGAACAACAGCACACCCATGGTCGGACACTATCTCCCGCACTACAAGAACAACGTGCCGCTCGTGATGACCCAGAATGGCGGACCGCCCAACGTTGGGCCCACTAATCCTAACTTGGTGCTGGCTGTGCCGGGTCAGGTGTCTGGAAACTCAGCTTCGAGTCTCTTCACCGACTATTTCGGAGCAGCCTGCCAATGACGATGGGCGTGGTCAACGGTCATTGCAGTCGTCCCCGGAGACCAGTCGTTCCTCTGGTGATCTTGGGACTGAGCATTCTGGTTTCGTCGTGCGCGACGAGGACGAACACGCCAAATGTGGGCAACTACTTTCCCGACCAACAAGCGGTTGTCGTTGGAAAAGTAGTCAGGTATCACGGGCTGGCGTTCACGGTGCCAGCGTCATGGCGCGTACTTCCTGGGCGCCGTTACGGCGACTGCGTAGTCACTGGTCCTGCAATTGTTGTTGGGAGCCCAGCTACGAACGAGACCTGCAGCGCGTCATTGACTGTAGGCAATCCGTTTGCGCCGACGATCCAGGTACTGCGAATGGGATCGTGGTGGCCTGGTTCGATGTCGGTCAAGCACACTGAGACAACGACGGTTCATGGTGTATCGATGACTATCGAAGGCGGATGGTCGGTACGTACTGGCCTGGCCGTACTTGGCAGTACGACCACAACCATTTCTCGCTCAGCGATAATTACGTGGCCGCTCGCGGCAAAGTTTGCTGGTTACGATGTCGCGCTGAGCGCAACAGCTCAAGCTCCTTTGGACGCGAGCCCGGCTGTTGCGTATCGCACGATCATGGCCATTCTGTTGAGTGTGCGGCCTTCTGGAACACAGACCTCGGCGAGCTTGAAGGCCCGCAGCCGCAGCGCGATACGTGCGCAGTCGGTACTCCTGAGGGTCCTTACGAGCGCAAAGAGGAGCTTTGCTTTGGCGCACAGTACCTTCAGTGGGGTGAGCCCAGTCACGTTGCACGCGAGTGATCCAGGACTCAGGTTTGTCCTTGGCGCGAACGGCGCACACAGGTCTTCAGATACACGGATTATCAGTATTGATGCATTTTCGGGCACTGGGGGCTTGTCGCCTGCACACACGGACGCATTTGCCGCTGCGGTGTGGGATCCGGTGAATAGCAGGTGTTACGGTGTTCTCGACATCGAAACGCCGATGTTCGCGTGGTACTCAGGTAAGCACTCCGCGGCCTTGAGCGCTGTTAGCGGAATTCGTGCGATCCAGGGGACCCCCGGCGTTTACAGTTTCACAGGAACAAGTAGTAGCAGCTGCTACGCAGATGCGATCATTACGACAGCTATGCGTGCTTGGTGACACAGAGGATCATGGACGGGTCCAACATCCCAATGGCGCACTTATGCAGTTGGGAGATTGCATAATGCTCTCCCAACAAAGAAGCCTATGTCCGCCGTCGACATCCAGACCGCAGGAAGCCGGACCAAATGGCAGTGGAGCGAGGAGACCGCCCCGGGTGTTCGACCAAGCACTGACACGCTTGATCGCCCTGGGATTGGTCTCGTTGCTTGTAATGTTCCTGGCCACAGGCATCCCTACCCGCCCTGCTGCGGCTGGGACGGGTAGCTGGACTGTCATGTCGACGCCCAGCACCTCGGCCACGCAAAACAACTACCTCAACAGCATCTCGTGTGCGAGCCGGACTTTTTGTGTTGCGGTCGGCTACTACCAGAACGCAGCCAACAAAGCCAAGAACCTCATCCTCACCTGGAACGGGACGACCTGGTCGCTCAATGACTCACCGTCGCTGTCACCTTCGCAAGGTCAGAACAACTACCTCAATGGCGTCTCGTGTGTGAGCAGGACTTTTTGCGTGGCCGCAGGATACTACTTCAACAGTAGCGGCGAGGGGCAGAGCCTGCTCCTCGTCTGGAACGGGACGACCTGGTCGCTCGACGACTCACCGTCGCTGTCCAATTCCAACTCGCAAGATAGCGGCCTCTATGACGTCTCGTGTGCGAGCGCCTCGTATTGCGTCGCGACTGGCGTTTATTCCAATGCAGCTGATCTCACCCAGGGCCTGCTCCTCACCTGGAATGGGACGACCTGGTCGCTCGATGACTCACCGTCGCTGTCAGCCTCGTCAACCCAGAACAGCGGGCTCGGTAATGTCTCGTGCGTAACGAGCACCTTCTGTGTGGTCGGCGGTTCATATGTCAACCCAGCTAATGTCGAGGTGACTCAGAGCCTCTTCCTCACCTGGAATGGGACGACCTGGTCGCTCGATGACTCACCGTCGCTGTCAGCCTCGTCAATCCAGAACAGCTACGTCGGAAGCGTTGCGTGTACGAGTGTGACCTTCTGCGTGGCAACCGGATTCTATGGGAACCGGAGCGGCACCGTTGACCACCTTCTAATCCTCACCTGGAACGGGGTGACCTGGTCGCTCGATGACTCGCCGTCGCTGTCCCCTGCCTCCGCGCCGTACAGCATCCCTGGCTCTGTTTCATGTCTGAGCACGACGTTTTGTGTGGCAGATGGCTACTTCACGTACGACCTTTACACCGACAGCTTCCAGAACCTCATCCTCACCTGGAACGGGATGACGTGGTCGCTCAATGACTCACCGTCGCTGTCAACTTCGCAAGCTCAGAACAACTACCTCGGCGGCGTCTCGTGTGTTGGCAGCGCCTTCTGCGTGGCAGCGGGCTGGCATGAGAGCACGAACGGTGCTGATCAAACCCTTGTGCTGTCGTACAGTCGTCCCGTAACCGAGACCGGTTTGGGCTACTGGTTTGTCGCATCAGACGGTGGCATCTTCAGCTTCGGCAATGCGAAGTTCTTCGGATCCATGGGCGGGAAACGTCTGAACAAACCAATCGTTGGCATGGCAGCTACCCCGGACGGCGGTGGCTATTGGATGGTCGCATCAGACGGAGGCATCTTCAGCTTCGGTGATGCGCGCTTCTTTGGATCGATGGGCGCCAAGCCTCTAAACAAGCCGATCGTTGGCATGGCATCTACCCCGGACGGCGGTGGCTACTGGTTCGTCGCATCAGACGGTGGCATCTTCAGCTTCGGTGATGCGCGCTTCTTTGGATCCATGGGCGCCAAGCCCCTGAACAAGCCGATTGTTGGCATGGCCGCTACCCCGGACGGGAAGGGCTACTGGCTCGTCGCGTCAGACGGCGGCATCTTCAGCTTTGGCGATGCCCGCTTCTTCGGATCCATGGGCGCCAAGCCTCTGAACAAACCAATTGTTGGAATGGCCGCTACCCCTGACGGCGGTGGCTACTGGGAGGTCGCGTCAGATGGCGGCATCTTCAGCTTTGGCAATGCGAAGTTCTTCGGCTCGATGGGTGCCAAGCCTCTCAACAAGCCGATTGTTGGCATGGCATCTACCCCGGACGGCAAGGGCTACTGGGAGGTCGCGTCAGATGGCGGCATCTTCAGCTTTGGCGATGCGAAGTTCTTTGGATCGATGGGCGGAAAGCCTTTGAACAAGCCGATTGTCGGAATGGCCTCTGGCTAGGCAAACCTTTCGGGCTAGCGCTGTGAACAGCTCACATTGGAGATGGACTTGGAAGAGTCCTTGGCGCAGTGCTTTGATCGGCTTCGTTGTTCCTGAATGAGTTTGGGGGAACTTTCGCAAGCCGTGGTATCGTGCTGGGGGTGGGTGGTCGATTGATGTTCGGGTTCCGATGGCCGACGTCTTCCTCGCTCGTTCGACGCGGGCGCGCAATTCCGCGATTCGTCTTGACGGTTGGTGCGCTAGGAGGGCTCTTAGTAGTCGCTGTGCCTGCAAGCGCGCCCGCTATGCTTGCGGGTCGGGCGAGAGCGGGTACTGCATCTCGGCTCTCTGGGACTGGGTTCGCGAGAATCGGGAGAGCGCCATCGCTATCGGTCGCGACCGCGATGCGACTTGGTCCGCTGCCTTCCACTCAGCCTCTCCAGATTGAAGTGGCCTTGAATCCGAGGGATCCTGCTGCGCTAGCTCGCTACGCTTCAGAGGTGTCCACTCCCGGGTCACCCCTGTACCGCAAGTACATAAACAAGGGTGCATTCGCTCGGACGTTCGGGCCTAAGACAAGTGTTATCAGGAGCGTGCGCAACCATCTCAGTGCACTTGGCCTGCGACTCGGACCAACGTCTGGGAATGGCCTACTTATCTCCATCAGGACGACTGCGAAGGTCGCAGAGGCTGCGTTTCGGCTCCACCTGGAGCGCTACAGGCTTGCCAGCTCGCGAATAGCCTTCGCGAACACGACCGCGCCGAGCGTTCCGGAAGCGATCGCACCATATGTGATGGGTATAGTGGGGCTCAATAACCTTTCGCGTCTTAGGCCGATGATTGCCTGGCCGAAGCGTTTAGTTACAGGAGCGAGCGGTAAGCAGGGAGCTGAAGCGGGCGGTGGGTCGATGCCATCCAACTCGTTGTCGTTGCGCCCCAAGCTCGCATTTCCCGTTTCGCATTCATCGGGCCCTGCGCCGTGTCCGAGCGCCGCCAGCACCGCGAGCAATAACTCGAGCTACACGGCAAATCAGATAGCGTCTGCGTACGGCCTCACAGCCGCCTACGGCAAGGGAAGCTTGGGAAGCGGAGAGACCATAGCATTGTACGAGCTTGCCCCCTTCTCGGTAAGCGACATACAGCAGTATCAGTCCTGCTATGGGACGAGCACCACGGTGACTCCGATACCTGTGGACGGCGGCGGGACGCCCGGCACGGGGGGGTCAGCTGAGGACACGCTCGACATAGAGGACGCTATCGGGCTTGCCCCGCAGGCGAAGATCAACGTCTACGAGGCGCCGAACACTGCCGTGGGGTCCGTGGCGGGCTACAACCAGATAGCAATCGATGACTCTGCCCAGGTGGTTTCGTCCAGCTGGGGAACCTGCGACGCCCACGCATCCTCATCTGCAGTAAAGGCTGAGAACACGCTGTTCGAACAGATGGCCATCCAGGGCCAGACGGTGCTGGTGGCAGCAGGCGATAGCGGATCGGCGGCTTGCAAGACAACCCCCATGACGTCGGTCTCGTGTACAGGCGCAAGCTTTTGTGCAGCGGTGGACGCCTTCGGCGCCTTTCTGACCTGGAACGGCACATCGTGGTCTCAACCCTCCGTGATTGACCAGGGAGGCGGTGGCCTCACCTCGGTGTCATGTGTTAGCTCGTCATTTTGCATGGCGGTAGACAATTCGGGTCGCGTGCTCTTCTACCCTGGTGGCGCCCTTTGGTCAGCGCCGGAGCCGGTCGATCTTGCGGGCGGCGGTCTCACCTCGGTTTCGTGTGCGTCGACCACGTTCTGCGGCGCTGTCGACGCTTCTGGCAACGCGCTTATTTACAGCATCCAGGCTGGATCCTCCACTGCGACCTGGTCTCAGCCTTATGCGGCGGACCCGAACGGCGGAGGCCTCACCTCGGTGTCATGTACGAGCTCGTCATTTTGCATGGCGGTGGACATGAAGGGTGACGAGCTCTACTACCTGAACGGAACATGGTCGCTGCCGGCGAGTATCGATCCAGCGGGGAACCCGTTCTCTGCGGTGTCATGCGTGAGCGAGTACTTCTGTGTCGCGGTGGACTCTGACTTCATCGTGTACATGTTCGTGAATGGCTCCGAGTACACTGCGGTGCTGACGGTTGACAGCGGCTCACCCACCTCGGCAACCTGCTCGAGTACGACGTTCTGTGCGATCGTGGATGCTGCTGGGAACGTCTATACCTATAACGGGAGCTCGTGGGCCGGTCCGAACGCTTTGGACTCGAAGGCTGGGCTCAGCTCCGCGTCGTGTACCGGATCTGCGCCATTTTGTGCCGCGGTGGACGTCTCTGGAAATGCGATCACAGAGAACGGCACCGGGCCGATCTCCGGCCCGTCGGTTGTGGACGACGTCCTCTCCCCAGGCTCGCCTGCAAGCGATCCGTATGTGACCGGAGTCGGCGGTACGAGCATGACTGCGATCGGCCCTCCTCCGACGGAGACCGTTTGGAATGACGGCCCTGGAAGTGCAGGCTCGGGTGGCATATCGAGCTCATGGCCGATGCCGACATGGCAGAGCAATAGCGGGGTGACCGGCGTGATCAACAGCTATTCGAGCGGAACGCCATGCGTGAAATCCATCGGAACCGCGAAGTACTGCCGACAAGAGCCGGACGTGTCGGCCGCTGCTGATCCGAACCATGGGTACGTGATCTACTACAAGGGTGCATGGACCGTGATCGGCGGCACCAGCGCAGCCGCACCAACATGGGCGTCGCTGCTCGCGCTGGTAAACGAGAGCTGTGGAGTGAAGCTCGGGTTCGCGAACCCTCTGCTTTACCAGGCGGCGAAGAACGACCCGAGCGTGTTCAACGACCTAACGAGTGGCAACAACGACTCGTATGGCAACCATGGTGGCAAGTACCCCGCAACGCGCGGCTATGACATGGCGTCTGGTCTCGGTACGCCGAACGGAGCAGCGCTGCAGAGCTATGTGTGCTCTCATGTCCCGGTGACGCCCCCGCCTACTGGAGTAGCAAGCGGCTATCGCTTCGTAGCCTCCGACGGGGGAATCTTCAGCTTCAAGGCCCCCTTCTACGGATCCATGGGTGGAAAGCCTCTCAATGCTCCGATCGTCGGTATGGCGGCAGACCCCGCGACTGGTGGTTACTGGTTCGTAGCCTCCGACGGGGGAATCTTCAGCTTCAAGGCCCCCTTCTACGGATCCATGGGTGGCAAGCACCTCAATGCTCCGATCGTCGGTATGGCGGCAGACCCCGCGACTGGTGGCTACTGGTTCGTAGCCTCGGATGGGGGAATCTTCAGCTTCAAGGCCCCCTTCTACGGATCTATGGGTGGCAAGCATCTCAATGCTCCGATCGTCGGCATGGCATCTACCCCAGATGGCAAAGGCTACTGGTTTGTGGCCTCTGACGGGGGAATCTTCAGTTTCGGCGACGCTACATTCTACGGATCCATGGGCGGCAAGCACCTCAATGCTCCGATCGTCGGCATGGCGGCAGACCCCGCGACTGGTGGCTACTGGTTCGTAGCCTCCGACGGGGGAATCTTCAGTTTCAAGGCCCCCTTCTACGGATCCATGGGTGGCAAGCCTCTCAATGCTCCGATCGTCGGCATGGCGGCAGCCCCCGCGACTGGTGGCTACTGGTTCGTAGCCTCGGATGGGGGAATCTTCAGCTTCAAGGCCCCCTTCTACGGATCCATGGGTGGAAAGCCTCTCAATGCTCCGATCGTCGGCATGGCGGTAAGCTGAGCAGGACACGCCCCGCTACTTTGGGGATTTAGGATTCGGGAGGATGTTGGGCGAGTATGCGCGTCGCGGTGCCAAATCGTGGCCGTAAGTAGGCTAGGACGTCTGGGGGGATGCAGCTGAGGAACGCCCACTCCAGAAGTTCTGGGTCGTCGCCGGAGAGCTTCTTGGCATGGGACTCGATCACTCCCAGGCAGCGTTCGAGGACTTCTCGGCAGTTTATCTCCGCAAGCGCGGTATCGGTGACGAAGGCGGCGAGCTCGGTGTAGACGCAGTGGGGCTCCAGGCTGTCATCGTAGGCCTCCGCGAGGTCGAGGAGCCGGTTCGTCATCTCCGGCACCGCTTGGGCAATCTCCAGTAATACCTCATCTTGCATCTGACGTCCTTGCTGATGGTCCCGCGTTGCCAAGCTCCTGCCTTTCCCAGATATGTGAAGAGAATACACTGAGACTATAATAGAAATGAGAAAAACACAAGGAAGCTCATGGAGCTCATTAGCACTCGCCGCGTACTCGCTCACCCGTAGCTGAAGTGTTCCTGAAGAGGCCGGCGAATTCAGCTCTGCTTCAGTCTCGGCTCGTAATGTGCATCTCATCGGGGCTGGCACAAGCACCTGGCGGGCGCATTCTCACCAGGCAGCGTGTCTGGGACGAATCACAACCGGTGTGGGAGAAGGAGATTAGAGCAGCATGCAGAGCAACAGCTTCAAGAACAGGCTCTCGGGCCGGCTTGCCCGTCTCGCGATAGGCGGAGCAGTCACTATCGGCATCGCAGCAGGCAGTTACGGAGCGGCATCGGCTACGACCCAGGCCATGCCGGGACCGGGAGGTGGACCCCCCGCCCGCGGGGTCCCGCCCCGCCCGCCGGCAGCAAAGCCGCCGGGTGCGCAAGCGGTCCCTGTCAAGCCTGCCCCTGGTCCTCCCCCAGGCGGGCTCCTCACTGCTATAGGCTCATCAAGCATCACGGTTGAGGGGCCAAACGGCAAGGCAACAACTTTTGCCACGATCTCGTCCACGGCGTATGCGGAGGGTGGGCACTCCATCTCCCGCAGCGAACTTCATACTGGTGACCCGGTGAGGGTTCTTCCAAAGGGTTCCGGATCGAAGAGTTCGGGTTCATCCCGCCCGACGGCCAGCGCGGTTGACGTGGTGCGGTCCCACGTGAGCGGCATCGTGGACAGTGTCAGCAACGGCACAATCATGATCACTGACTTCCAGGGGTTCAAGCGGACCATCGTTACTTCGTCCCGCACTCGGTACCTCAAGGGAACCAGCACCGTTTCACGCTCCGCAGTCACCGATGGCGAGGTGGTTGGCGCACTCGGCTCTCTTGCGAGTGGTGGCACTGAGCTTGCTGCGCAGCTCGTAGCGATTGGCCAACCCGGACCGGGTGGACCGGGGGGCTTGCAGCCTCTTCACCCGCCGCTATTGAGACCGCCAAGCTCCATCGCTTCCAAGTCGAGTTCCAGTCGCGGCACCTCCAGGTAGGCGCCCGATCTGGCCAGATAGAGGCTGGTGGCCACCCAGGCGCTTGGTGGCGAGTACTTCGCCGGGTGCCTGGGTGGGCCGCTGTTTGACGTCGCGGGGATAATGGACAGGTGAGCAGCGCGCTCTCACCACCACGGATCCTGCTCGTCGAGGACGAGCCGGTACTGCGCGATACGTTGGACGGCGCACTCCGGTCTGTGGGCTATGAGGTGAGAAGCTTTGCCGACGCGAACGACCTTGGGGAAATTCTTGCCTTTGTAGCGGATCTCGCGTTACTCGATGTGGCGCTGCCGGGCCGGGATGGCTTCGCACTTGCTCGATTGCTGTGCGAGCGAGGTGACGTTGCCTTGATCTTTCTAACAGCGCGCGACGCTCTAGATGACCGGCTGCGGGGTTTCGGACATGGTGCAGATGACTACATTACGAAGCCTGTGGCGATTGAGGAGCTACTGGCGCGGGTGCGGGCAGTATTGCGCCGGAACAACAGGCTTGTTTCGGAAGCGGTGAGCGTAGGGGATCTTGTCCTCGACGAGGGATCCGGCGAAGTGATGCGGTGTGGTAAGAGACTTGACCTGACTGCGACGGAGTACAGATTGCTCGTCTTCCTCGTGCACCATCGAGGCCGGACTCTGTCGAAGCTCCAGCTTCTTACTCAGGTCTGGGGATACGATGCCTACGATCCGAACGTGGTGGAGGTTCATGTGAGCGCGCTTCGCAGGAAGCTGGAAGCTCACGGGCCCCGCATCATCCACACCATCCGAGGCCTCGGATACCGCCTCGCCCAACCATTGGAACGCCCCGATGGCGCTGGCGAGAAGATCCTGCGGTCGAGTCCGTGAAGCCGTCCGGCTCAGCGGCCACAGAAGTCACGAGGGGAACTGCTTCGCGGCAGGTGCGTATGTCCCAACCCAGCAAGTCCCGATCCGACGCTCCGTTCTCAGGAGTGTCGCTTGATCGTCGCGTCACCTGGCTTGTGCTGGCGTTTCTTGCTGTCGTGTTGGCGTTGCTGGACGTGGTGCTCGCGGTTAACCTACGTTCTCGCCTTCAGGACGGGCTGGTTCAACGGCTTGACGAGCGAGCTCGTCTCGCACTTGCGCTTCCACCAGGCCCCCCGTCCCAGCAGCTTGCGAACCGTCTCAGTGGTGGTGGCATAGAGGCCGAGATCCTCGACTCGAGTGCGCACTACCTCGGCGTGCCAGCGGTTCCCCCGCCGCCGCGCGCCGTAGGGTCACCGAGGAGACCACCAAAGCCGGGCGTGCCGCAGCGAGAGCGCGTGGCAGCGACTCATCAAGTGAATGGCATGATGACGTTACGCCAGAGTCTCGGCCATGGCCAGCAGGTGCTCTTGAGCACGAGTGACGCGAGTGTTGGGCGGACTATCGATTTGCTTCTCCTCGCTGAGGTTGTAGCGTCGCTTGGTCTTTTGGCACTAGCCGCGCTGGTTCTTGGCCGGGTGGTGCGGTTCGCACTCTCGCCTCTTGAACGGGTAGTGACGGTGGCAACTCGCCTGGCCCAGGGGCATCGGGGCGAGCGTCTCGCACCATCGGACACCACCACGGAGCTTGGCAGGATGGCGGCCGCAATCGACATGATGGTCGATTCGCTCGAGCGAAGCGCGATCCGAGCTGAGGCCTCGGAGGCCGCCATGCGCCGTTTTCTCACTGACGCGTCCCATGAGCTGCGGACTCCTGTGGCTGGCATCCAGGCTTCGACGGAGACTCTTCTACGTGACAATCCGCCGCGAGCGCGGCGCGAGGAACTCCAGGTAGCTCTGGTACGTGAGGTGCGTAGGCTGGGCCGTCTGGTGGACGATCTCCTTGACTTGGCGCGCCTCGATCCGGCCAATGCGGGCGGGAGCTCGCCATTGCGGGTGGTACCGGTTGACCTGGCGGAGTTGGTCAGGGCTGAGGCGACCCGGGCTCAGAGTCTTCGTGATGACATCGTCGTTGATGCCTTGGTTGAAGTCAGCGCGATTGTGTGCGGTGACGAGCTTGCTTTGGCAAGAACCCTTTCGAACCTAATGGACAATGCGGTCCGGATGACCTCATCGCCTGGCAGGATCACGGTGAGCCTCGTGTTGGAGGCTCACCGTGCAGTTGTGGAGGTAAGCGATACAGGCCCCGGCGTCCCTGTGGAGGAGCGCGAGCGGGTGTTCGAGCGCTTTGTGCGGCTGGCATCGCCGGACGTCGCGGAGTCGGGGTTATCTCGCGTTGCTCAGGCCGGAAGCGGCCTCGGGCTTTCCATTGCCCGGGCCAGTGCTCGTGCTCATGGCGGCGACGTCGTGTGCCGTGATGGGACGAGCGGGGTTGGGGCGTCATTCGTCCTGACCCTTCCGCTGATGGAGTCTTGCTAAGGCTTCTCGGGTCGCATAGGTCTTAGATCGTGGTCGAGGTGAAGTTTTCCCGGTCGTTGGCAGGGGCGACCGGGTGGTCGAATTCGCCGGGTGGTCGAAATTCGATGTGCAGCTGTAACGCTTTGGCAATGCCGGTCGCGTTCTCCTGCGGGTTCGCCAGTCGGCTTAGGGCTCTGGATGCCAGCCACATGTGACTGCGCCACAGAGCTTTCTTGGAAGCTGATACGCTTTCAGCCGTGTCCGAAGTTCACGAACGATATGGTCGCGTTGCCGACGGCTTCGGCGCCCGACTGAGCGGTGTGGGTCAGGACCAGTGGACAGCCCAGACGCCGTGCACTGACTGGGATGTGCGCGAGCTCGTGGTCCATGTGATTACAACTCACCGCCGTGTAGTCGCTTCAGCGAGCAAGACCGATCCCGTCCCTGTTGACCCTGGCGGTGACCTCTTCGCGCAGTGGAGGCTTGCAACAGAGGCGGTCGCCGACCGTTTGCGCGATCCAGAGCAGTCCTCAATGATGGTGTCCGGGATGTTTGGCGAGCAAACCTTCGAGTTGCTCGTGAGTCGCCTACTCTGTTCCGACACGCTGTTTCATACCTGGGATCTCGCTCGTGCGACGGGCCAGAGCGAGGCGCTCGATGCTGGGGCAGTTGTAATGGCCCTGGCCTTCCTTGAGCCGCTCGACGAGGCTATTCGCCGTCCTGGCGGCTTTGCCCCGAAGATCACTCCGTTGCCAGGCGCCGACGACCAGACCAGACTGCTTAATTTCGGCGGACGCTCAGTCCAGTAGCGAGCCCGTCGACGTGTGCGCCGATCCACGGTGTGCAGCCCGCGTTCGGCTGGCGGTGTCCAGGCCACCTTCAGCTCGCTCACGGCGAAGCCACGGTGCGAGCCACTCCAGATTCTGGCCTTGCGGGGGTGGGCCAGTGCCGCGAATGATCTCAAGAATTCTGGCTATTGGTCAGCCGCGTTTGCATAAGCATGCAGAGATGTGAGTAAGATTGCAACTATGGTCAGCGTAGGAGTAGTTGGCGCATCTGGTTATACCGGTGCAGAGCTGATGCGGCTTTGCGCGCTTCACCCGGAGTTCGAGGTTTCGGTCGCGACCGCGCGCAGCTACGAGGGCGATGAGGTCTCGTCGGTGTATCCGAGTCTCGCTCCGCTGTATCCGCGGACGCGTTATCAGAGCACGAACACCACCGACCTAGAGGGGTTGGACGTGCTTTTTCTGGCACTCCCACATGGGGAGTCGCACCGCGTTGCAGCAGGTATTCGCAGTTCCGTCGGGGTGATTGTTGATTTATCAGCGGACTTTCGCCTCAAAGACCCAGAAAGCTACGTGCAGTGGTATGGCTGGGAGCATTCTGCGCCTGACCTGCTCGACGAGGCCGTCTACGGCTTGCCAGAGCTGTTCAGGCCCGAGATTCAGCGAGCGCGGCTCATTGCTTCACCTGGGTGCTACCCGACGGCCGTAGGGCTTGCGCTGGTACCGTTCGTGCGATCTGGGATTGTCGCGGGAGATGTGGTGATCGATGCTGCGAGTGGGATTTCGGGAGCGGGTCGCTTGCTCCAGGAGGGAACGCAGTTCTGTGCAGTGGATGGCGGCATGAGTGCCTACGGGACTGGCGTGCACAGGCATACACCCGAGATGGAGCAGCTCATCGGAGCGAAGGTGCTCTTCTCGCCTCATCTGGTCCCTATGACAAGAGGGATCCTGGCGACCTGCTACGTGCGCAGTGCGATAGAACTCACTACGCAAGAGGCTCTCGAGGTTCTGGTAACTCAGTTTGAGGATGAGCCGTTCGTCACTGTGAGCGAGAGGCTTCCGTCCACGAAAGCAGCGCTTGGCTCGAACTGCGCTCACCTGAGCGCGCACTCTGATCCCCGGACTGGCTGGCTCGTAGTGTTTTGTGCACTCGACAATTTGCTCAAGGGGGCGTCTGGCCAGGCTGTCCAGTGTGCGAATTTGGCGCTCGGGATCGATGAGTGTACGGGTCTATCCGCTGCGGGGCTGTATCCATGAAGAGCGCCGCGGTGGAGAACGGCGCTTCGAGCACGGACAGCTGCCGGGTTCACGATCAGGCAGCAGTCCAGCGGAGCGTTTCGAAATGACCGGGACGACGGTTGCGGGATTTGCGGCGAGCGCGGTCTCCTCCGGGGTTTGCGGCGATGGGGTTCTCGACCTAGCTCTGGTAGCGAGCGTGAGGAACCAACCGGGGGATCGGCGAGGGCGCTTGGTGGTCTCGGGTGTGCCGTGTGCGGGTGTCTTTACCTCGAACCGGGCTGCTGCTGCGCCGGTGCAAGTCTCGAGGGCTCATCTGGCTGCGACGCGGGGCCGCATCGCAGCAGTGGTGCTCAACAGCGGGAATGCGAACGCTGCCACAGGCCGAAAGGGCAGGGAGGATGCAGAGCGAACCTGCGAGCAAGTCGCGCGCTGCCTTGGCGTTGCACCAGAGGAGGTTCTCGTCTGCTCGACCGGGATCATCGGAATCCCGCTGGATATCGGCCGCATCTTAGGGGCCGTGCCGGCGCTGTCGGCTGCGCTAACACAAGAGCCCGGAGCATTAGATGATGCAGCGACGGCTATTATGACCACTGATACCGTCGCAAAGAAGGTACGCATCGAGGCCGATGGCTTTGCCGTGGCCGGAATTGGCAAAGGGGCGGCAATGCTGGCTCCGAACATGGCGACGATGCTCGCGGTTCTCACCACCGACGCGCTTGTTGAACCACCGCAGCTGTCTGCGGCGCTTGCTGACGCGGTTGGGCGCTCGTTCAATCACTTGAGCATCGACGGGTGCACTTCGACCAATGACACCGTGATCGCGATGGCGAGTGGCATGGCATCGGGACGGGCCGTGGGAGTGGGCGAGCTCGCAGATGCGTTTGGTGCCGCGTGCGCGAGCCTTGCCCGTCAGATGGCGTTTGATGCCGAGGGAGCGACGAAGCTTGTTGATGTGAAGGTGATTGGAGCGCTTTCTTCGTCGGAAGCGCTGGTTGCTGCGCGAAGGGTGGCGGACAGCTTGCTGGTAAAGTGCTCGCTGAATGGCGAAGACCCTTACTGGGGGCGTGTCGTGAGCGAGCTTGGGTCTGCGGGGGTGGCCTTCGACATTGACCGGGTGAGCGTGTCCTACGGCGGTGTTGTCGTATGTGCCGGGGGTGTCGCAGTAGATCACGATCGTGGAGCTGTGAGGCTCCACATGTCGGGTCGCGAGGTGGAGATCCTATGCGACCTCGGCCTTGGGGACGGCGACGCAGCGGTCGTATCTTGTGATCTCGGGCACGGATACATAGACGAGAATAGGGGCACCTCGTGATCCAAAGGAGCACCGGCGGTTTTTCGGCCGGGCAGGAAGGCCCCGCTGGCCTGGACGCTGCAGCGAAGGCAGGCATCCTTGTCGAGGCGCTGCCGTATATCAGGAGGTTCTGGCACAAGGTCGTGGTGGTGAAGTATGGGGGCAATGCGATGCGCCGAGACCTGGCATCTCCTGGCGGGGATCTCGCCTGCTTTGCCGAGGACATTGTCTTGATGCGCTCTGTTGGAATGCTGCCGGTGGTCGTGCATGGCGGTGGCCCCCAGATCGGCGACATGCTGAGCCGATTAGGCAAGGAGGCTCGTTTCGATGATGGTCAGCGGGTCACCGATGCCGAGACGTTGGAGATAGTGCGGATGGTCCTCGTCGGCAAGGTGAATCGTGACATAGTCGGAGCGATCAACGTTCACGGGCCGCTTGCAGTAGGGCTGTCGGGAGAGGATGCGGGGTTGATAAACGCGAGTGCTCACCGTGGCGATCTGGGGTTTGTAGGAACGGTCGATGCCGTGAACCCGGAGATCCTGGAACATCTCCTTGCGCAAGTGTTGATTCCCGTGGTCGCAACCATTGGCTCTGATGCCGCGGGGCAGGCTTACAACATCAACGCCGACACGGTTGCGGGTGCACTCGCTGTTGCGCTCAAGGCGGAAAAGCTCGTCTACTTGACCGATGTGGAGGGAATCAGGCGGGTGCCGGATGACCCGGCGACCCTCTTGAGCAGGCTCACGGTGGACCAGCTCGAAGACTTGGTCTCTGATGGCACTGTCACCGCCGGGATGATACCGAAGGCATCAGCGTGTGTGAGCGCGGTCAGGGGAGGGGTGGGCCATGCTCATGTTCTCGACGGGACGGTGCCCCATGCGCTCCTGCTCGAGGTGTTCACCCGTGAGGGCGCAGGAACGATGGTTGGTCTATGACCAACGTGACCCCTTTGGTGGATCGGAGCCATCTCATGCGCACCTACCCCGACCCACCCGTGACCTTTGTTCGTGGGCAAGGTTGCAGGCTCATGGACACATCAGGTCGTTGGTACCTCGACTTCCTTTCGGGGCTCGGTGTGTGCTCGCTGGGCCATGCCCATCCGCGCGTGACACAGGCGGTCTCGAACCAGGCTTCACAGCTGGTTCATGTGTCGAACCTCTTCGGGAATCTAGTGGCTCCTGAAGTTGCCGCAACGCTGGATCGCCTGATCACCGCTGGCGCAGCAGGCGTTGAAGGCAGGATCTTCTTTGCCAACTCGGGTGCGGAGGCGAACGAGTGCGCTATCAAGCTCGCACGCCGTTGGGGGGCCCCAGAGCGCCATGTGGTCCTATCCGCCTACGGTTCTTTCCACGGTCGTACCCTCGCCACCCTTGCAGCAACTGGCCAGCCGTCAAAACAGGAACCTTTCCAACCCCTGCCGCAAGGCTTTCGACACGTAGCCTTCGACGATCTAGCGGCACTGGAGGCAGCGATGGACCCAGATGTGGTAGCGGCCGTCATCTTGGAGCCGCTACAGGGGGAGGGAGGGGTGGTGTGCGCATCGGAGGGGTATCTTGCAGCGGTGAGGCAGCTCTGTGACGATCGGGGAATCCTGATGATCCTCGACGAGGTCCAGTCCGGGTTGGCTAGGACGGGTGAGTGGTTCGGCTTCCAGCACAGCCGCATAATTCCAGACATCGTAACCATGGCAAAGGCGCTTGGGAACGGTTTTCCTATCGGCGCTTGCTGGGCGAGGGATGAGGTGGCCCAAGCCTTCCGTCAAGGTGACCATGCGAGCACCTTTGGGGGCCAGCCGCTTGCGACCGCGGCCGCGAGGGAGACGCTAGCGGTCATGGAGGAGGTAAAGGCGCCTGAACGTGCGGCCTCAGCCGGCGCTCTTCTACGAGATAGCCTCAAAGGGCTTCCGTACGTGACGCTCGTGCGGGGAGAGGGGTTGCTGCTCGCTATGGTCTTGGAGCGCGACAGGGCGCGTGAGGTTACCGCGGCCGCGCTGGCAAGGGGTCTCGTGGTGAACGCGGTTACTCCTGACGCGGTACGCCTTGCCCCCCCGCTTATCGTTTCGGATGCGGAGATTGCAGAGGCGATTGACTTGCTCCGTGACTCGATCGGGGAGGCCTTCTCTTGAGCCGGGAATGCGGCCACTTCCTGGAGCTGGTTGATATCGACCGAGTCGCCTTGGAGGAGATTCTGGGGCTGTCGCGCATGGCGAACCTGCCTCGGCTGCTTGAAGGCAAAGGTGTTGCGATGATGTTCGAGAAGCCATCAAACCGCACCCGCAATGCGACCGAGATGGCCGTGGTAGCGCTGGGTGGCCATCCTGTCTACATAGCCGGCCACGAAGTGGGGCTCGACTTTCGCGAGACCGCTGAGGATGTCGCTCGGACGCTCGCGTGCTATCACTCAATCGTGTGTGTGCGTGTGGTCTCCCATGCCACGCTGGTGAGGATGGCCGCAGCACTCGATGCCGCCTCGAGTAGTACCCGAATTGTGAACTTGCTCTCCGATCTCGCTCATCCATGCCAGGCGCTGGCGGATATGCTCACGCTCCAAGAGCACTTTGGAACGGTCCACGGGCGCCATCTCGCTTACGTGGGAGACTCCAACAATGTCTGTCGGTCTGTAGCAAGTGCCGCTGTGATGCTTGGCATGAAGGTCGCGGTTGCGTCCCCGCAGGGGTACTGGCTCAGCGATTCCGAGATCGACGCCGTTAGGCGTCTTGGTGAGTTGGCAGGTGGAGAGCTCGTGGTCACGCTCGATCCGAGAGAGGCTGTGTCGGGGGCCGATGCCGTCTATACCGATGTTTGGGTTTCCATGGGTCAAGAAGACGAGGAGCGTGAGCGCCGGGCAGCATTTTCTGGCTTCACGGTCAACGAGGATCTCATGTCAGTAGCTTCTGCGAACGCGGCGGTACTGCATTGCCTCCCAGCGCACCGCGGCGAGGAGATCTCGGCCGGGGTGCTTGATGGGGCTTCGAGCCTCGTGTGGAAGCAGGCAGAGAACAGGATGCATGCCATGAGGGGGTTGCTCGCATGGATGTGCGGGGCGCGGCTTGCCACTATCAATGGTCAGCACCCATGAAGACTGAGGGCCGTCCCGTGCGAGAGAAGGCGAAGCCGCTTACCAAGCAGCAACGCCAGCATAGGATTTCCATGGTCTTACAGACGCGGTCCGTCGGGAGCCAGGCTCATCTGGTCGAACTCTTGGCGGCTGAGGGGATCGTCGCCACGCAGACTACGGTTTCGAGGGATCTCGAGGAGATGGGCGCTCTGAAGGTGCGCCTGCCGGGTGGCGACACAGCCTACGCGATACCGGAGCTGCCGAAGGACCAGGTGGCTCCAGCAGATCACCTTCGAAGGGTCCTCGGCGAGTGGGTTGTCGAGGTGGGAAGTTCGCAGAACCTGGTGGTGTTGAGAACGCCTCCGGGCTCGGCTCATGTGGTCGCATCTGCGATAGACAGAGCGAGGCTTAATGGCGTTCTTGGAAGTGTGGCGGGTGACGACACGGTGATCGTGGTTGCAGCCGAGGAGATCGGTGGTCCAGCTATTGAACAGCGGATAGCGAGCCTTGCAGGTCTTGCGTGAGATGAACGGAATGAAAGGAACGGAATGAACGCTTCGAAAAGGGACGAGGTCGAGCTGTGAGCAGAGCTAGCTCAGGAATTGCGAATACAGATGTAGTGGTCCTCGCGTACAGCGGAGGGCTAGACACTTCGGTGGCGGTGCGCTGGCTGATCGAAGAGATGTCGGTCGATGTGGTCGCGGTGGCCGTCGATGTCGGCCAGGGCGGTGACTGGGACGCTCTTCGAGCAAGGGCACTTGCAGCGGGAGCCGCGAGCTGTGTCGTGATTGACGCGAAGGACGAGATGGCAAGTGACTATGCGTTTACCGCTTTGAAGGCGAACGCTCTCTATGAGGGCAAGTATCCTCTTGTCTCTGCGTTGTCGAGACCGGTCATTTCCAAGCATCTTGTCGCCCAGGCGAGGGAGCACGGTGCGGGAGCGGTCGCCCATGGCTGCACAGGCAAGGGCAATGACCAGGTGCGCTTTGAGGTTTCGGTACGAGCGCTTGCCCCAGATCTGGGGATCATTGCTCCAGTGAGGGTTTGGGGGATGACACGTGAGCAGTCGCTCGAGTACGCGCGCCAGCACGATATTCCCCTTGCGCCGAAGAAGGCCGCTGGCGGTGACCTCTACTCTATCGATCAGAACCTCTGGGGAAGAGCGATCGAGTGCGGCGTGCTCGAGGATCCCTGGCAGGCGCCGCCGCAGGATGTCTACGAGCTCACCGTGCCAATGGTGACCGAGCCTCGTGAGGTGGTCATCTCTTTCGAGAAGGGTTTGCCTGTGGCGATTGACGCAAAGGAGTTGCCACCTAGAGAATTGATCGAGGAGGTGTCGCGCATCGTCGGCTCCTACGGATGGGGGCGCTTGGACATGGTTGAGAACCGCAGGGTCGGGATCAAGAGCCGGGAGGTCTATGAATGCCCGGGGTCCCTCGCGCTCATCATGGCACACTCGGATCTGGAGGACCTCACGCTCGAGCGGGATCTTGCCCACGAGAAGGCCCGGCTGGAGCCTCGCTGGGCGGAGCTCGTCTATGACGGGCTCTGGTTTTCTCCGTTGAAAGAGGCGCTCGACTCGTTCATGGCCTCAAGCCAGCGCCATGTGAGTGGGGATGTGAGACTGATGTGTGAGCCGGGAAGGTGCTACGTCGTGGGCAGGCGGAGTCCTGAGGCTCTTTATGATTGGGAGCTTGCAACCTACGACGCCGCTGATTCGTTTCGCCACTCGGACGCTGAGGGTTTCGTTCGCTTGTGGGGCCTCGGCGTAGAAACCTGGGCGGCACGCCAGGTGCGGCCGGCGCGCGATGAAGGCTAGCGCGCGATGACGCTGTGGGAGGGACGCCTTGGCAGCGATCAGGCGCGAGCACTGATGGAGCTGAGTGAGAGCCTCTCGTTCGACCGCCGACTCGCCCCCGACGACTTGAGGGCATCACGAGCCCATGTACGCGGACTCGAGCGGGGTGGAATCATCACCAGCGACGAGACAGCGGAGATCATCCAGGCGCTGGATCAGGTGGAGAGGGAGTTGGGCGAGGGGAGCTTTGCCTTTGCCGAGGGCGATGAGGACATCCACACCGCTGTAGAGCGTAGGGTCAGCGAGATCGCACCCGTAACGGGGGCCAAGTTGCACACCGGGCGCAGCCGTAACGATCAGGTCGCTACAGACCTGAGGCTGTTCACGAGAAGGGAGCTTTCCTCAGTGGCTGGCCTCGTGATAGATCTTTCGGAAGCGCTACTTGTACAGGCGCAGAAGGCAGGCGGCGCCTACCTTCCTGGGTACACTCACCTCCAGAGAGCGCAGTGCGTCCTCCTCTCCCACCATCTGCTGGCCCACGGATGGGCGCTTTCACGGGACGTGGATCGCATTATCCATACGGTTGTCCGTCTGAATGTCTCCCCGCTCGGGGCTGGCGCCCTCGCGGGTTCCTCGCTTCCCCTTGATCCCGAAGGGGTGGCTTGTGAGCTTGGTTTCGAGTCGTGCTTCGAGAACTCGATGGATGCAGTCGGCGATCGCGACTTTGTCGCGGAGGCGCTCTTTGACCTCGCGTTGCTTGGCGTTCATCTGTCCAGGTTTGCTGAGGAGATTGTGATCTGGTCCACCCAGGAGGTTGGTTTCATCTCCATTGCCGACGCCTACGCAACCGGCAGCTCGATGCTTCCCCAGAAGAAGAACCCCGACATAGCGGAGCTGGTCCGCGGGAAGGCGGGCCGTCTCATTGGCGACCTTACCGGGTTTCTCGCCACGCTGAAGGGACTGCCACTTGCGTACAACCGTGACCTTCAAGAGGATAAGGACCCCCTTTTCGACTCACTTGACAACATGCGCCGCGAGCTCGTCGCTCTGAAGGGTCTGATCGAGACAGCGACCTTCCAGTTGGACCGCATGCGCGATGCTGCCCACGACGAGGGCTCGGCAGCTACGGACCTTGCAGAGCTTCTTGTGTCTAACGGCGTTCCCTTTCGCGAGGCGCACCGGGTCGTAGGCTCGCTGGTCAGGCAGGCAGCAGCGCAAGGGCGCTCTTTGTTTCCTGAGGTCTTCGCCGAGCTCGTTAGCGCCCATCCACTTCTTGGCCCAGAGGCCCTGCAGCTTCTCGATCCAGGTGTCGGGGTTACAAGGCGCACCTCACCGGGCGCCGCGGGTCCTGTTGCGGTGGCAAGGCAGATGGAGAGGTTCCGCGAGCGTCTCGACGTCGACCGCAACCGACTCGAGACATTGGCCGCGCTTGACGTCGAGGTTGGCGCCTGTGGCGGGTCCGGACGCGGGTGATCAACGCAAGTCCGAAGAGGCAAGGTGGCAGTGAACTCACAGTTCTGCCGCGGGCGTTTTACGATCGGGACCCGCTTGTCGTGGCGCCTGAACTCTTGGGAAAGCTACTTGTTCGAGGTCGAAGGTCGGCGCGAATCGTAGAGGTGGAGGCTTACCGGGGGAGCGAGGACCCCGCTTCGCATGCGTACAGGGGCATGACACGTAGGAACGCGACGATGTTCGGCCCCCCAGGGCACCTCTATGTCTACTTCACCTACGGGATGCACTGGTGTGCGAATGCGGTGTGCTGGCCGGCGCAACGTGCTGGTGCTGTCCTGCTCAGGGCGCTCGCCCCCCAACAGGGCCTCGATGAGATGTGGGAGTCCCGCCCGCGTGCTCGCATCGAGAGGGACCTTTGCAGCGGCCCTGCGAAGCTCTGCCAGGCGTTCGGACTGGATGGTTCCTTTGACGGTGCTGATCTGGTCACAGGTGAGCGTGGGGTCGTGATTGCTGACAATGCTGAGGTTGTCCTCGAGGCACCCAGCCAGGGAGAGAGGATCGGCATTACTCCCGCGACAGGCGCAGCGTGGCGGTGGTGGGTTTCCGGCGATCCCAACGTGTCGAGGCCTGGCGGCAACGCTGTGCGGGGTTTGCGGCGGGATGAGGTCTGACGTTCCAGGCCCATGTCCAAGAGGTCCCGGGACATACGCACATGCCGAGGTGCGTGGCGCTGACTCCGGTAGTCTGGTGAGCGTGCATCCTGGCGTTCTCCCTACTTGCTTGAGCGGAGCCCCACGGTCTCCGACCAGCGCCACGCCATTGCTGCCCGCGGGTTGGGTTCGCAGGACCACCCACCTGGAGATGCTCTGGGATGGTGCGTCATTGATGCTGAGTGGGGCTGCGAGGGACGTGCGCGCATCGCAGGATCGTATGGAGGTGTTGCGACGTGCGTCAGTGAAGGCATACGTGGACTCTGGCAAGCGCCTGCGTGAGTTAGAACTTGATCCTAAGTCTGCGGGTTCAATGGAGCTGTGTGGCTCAGAGATAGCTTCTGGATTTCGGGCACGGGCACATGAGTGTTGTCCAGAGCTTGCGGGAACACCAGCTGGACTGCTCCTTGATGATCTGCCTGGCGTGGTGCTGATAGCACCGTACATGCACCTGCGTGATATGGCCCTGCGGGGCGAGCCGCCGGGGAAAAACATACCGCCGGAGGCGGTGTCGATGCTCGCTGACGTTTGCGCGGGCTGGCGGGCGGGTGGAACAGCGATGGATAGCGTTGCTCGCGGCGACGGCATTCCGCTTCAGGATTGTCCGCCAGCTGAGCCGCTTGAAGCCCCTGGCGACGCTGGCGCATGGCACGCGATCGCGCCTTTGGAACCTGGAAGAATGCGGAGACGCCGTAGGCTAGACGTCGGCATCACGCCCGGGCCGTCGCCGACGAGCGTGGAGCCATCCGCTGTTGTGGTGGATGCGATGTTTCGCGACAGCCATGGTGAACCCGATGGGACGGAGGTGGTCCTGCACGAGTACTCTCTCACGGTTGAGGTGAGCCGCAGCGACAGCTCCATCCTTGAAGTCCAGCCGGTTGCAAGGGTCCTACCATTCCCGGAGTGCCCGCTCGCGATTGCCTACGTCGCTGAGCTGAAGGGCAAATCCGTTGGTGAACTTCGCGAGCTGGTACCTGCGATGTTGCGGGGAACCAAGGGCTGCACCCACCTCAATGACCTCTTACGGGTGCTAGCGGATGTTCCTCGCCTCGCAAGTAGCCTGCTGCTCGGCGATGCTCCTCTTACGTGGGCCGTGGCCTAGACTGAGGCGCCCGCCCTGTGACCTGCTGAGCCCAATAACTCACTGCGCGGCTGCCGACAGTGACCGTGCGTAGCCCACGCGGGCGTTGATGTCTGCGACCTGTGATAGTGCCGTGACTGGGATCTGGGTGGTGTGGACGAAGCCATGTCCCTGGACGGTGACCTGAACGTGCCCGACCGTGCGGGTCTCCTTTACCAAGAGAAAGAGGAGCCCGAGTAGGCAGAACAAGAAGAATACGATCGCGCACACCATTGCCCACGTGGGAATGGACTGGGTGGTGTTCGACATGTCCGTGAAGGTCCAGCTCACCTGGCCGATCGGTCGCATCCCGCTCGGGGTGATCACCGTCGATTGGGTGACGGCGATATCCCCGATGGTCACCAGTGTGGGCTCCACTCCGATCTCGGAGGTCCTGTAGGAACCCCCTGGTTGCTCCCGTGGACCTGTTGGCGGTGAGAGCTGTCGTGCGGGGTATAGGTCTTGCCCTGGTGGTTGGGACGAGCTCTCTGGCGGATACCACATCCCGTCCGAAGCCTGCCACCACCCTTGCCCTCCAGGTACAGTGCTCATCTCGCCTCTTTCGTTTGTCCTTACCGGCCACCGTCAGGCCGATACGCCATCACCGCCACACACATTTTCATATGGTACAGGCCTTATACAGCGTCGTGCTTGGGCGCATCGGACTTGGTGGCGGCGATCAGCTCTCGTGCGATCCAACCGCCAGCTGCAGCGAAGAGAAAAATGCCCAGCGGGTGGGCCCGTTGCGCGTCTTTCAAGCGACCTCTGCTTAGCTTGCCAATGGCGGTTGTCATCCCGCAGAAAGGGCAGCGATGCCCTGTGAGCAGGCGCCACGGGCAGATCGATGGAGGCTGTCGTGACTCCAAGAGAGCAGCAGCGATGGCATAGAGTGTCCAGAGAAGCCCAAGGCGGACCGCTCTTGCGAGGCGCTCTTGTTGTAAAGGCGGGTCCCCCCACTGGCGGCATCGAGCGCTTGTTGTCCTCGGCTCCATGTGAAGCTCCATCTGTAGCCGCATCCTAGCGACTTCTTGGTCCTTGCGAGGACGGCAGCGCTTTATCGAAGCAAATGACCCGGTTAAGGCGCAATGCTTGCAAGTCTGTTATCATCTTGGCCAGGTAGCTTGAGGGTTTGGATCGGCTCGCCACGATCAGTGAGGGCCGGCTGAAATGGAGGTGGGTTATGATAGGTGAAGAAAGCGGTCTTCAGCCAGTGCCAGGGGAGCCGCCGACCGGTAGTGGTGCATCCCCGTCACAGGAGGTGGCCCCGGCTGCAGTCGGCTCATCCTTACCAGATGGTCTTCAGGGTCAGCCAGCGGACCTCGCCAGAACCGTGCCAGGAAGTTTTTCAAGTGCGACGGTTGGCGTCGTTGGAGCGACTCGTGAGCCGGTTGTGGTGTGGCTTCTTGGCATGACCTTGATCTATCCGTACATCTGGTATTTCAAGATCAACAAAGAGCTGGGGAACTTCTCGAGCGACATCAAAGTGAGTCCTGGCGTCTCGGTGCTTGCTATCACGCTCGGAGCCGTTGTGTTGATTCCGGCGATCGTGTCGTGGCTTCGCACCGCCGGTCGAATCAAGAAAGCGCAACAGATTGCCGGAGCGAAGCCCAGTTGCTCCGGTGTGGTGAGCCTGCTGTGCCTGTGGTTCTCGAGCATTTATATTCAGCACCAGCTGAACAAGGTCTGGATGCAGTATGGCAGTCCTCCCGCAGGAACCCCAGCTCGAAGAGGCTGACAGCTCGTTGATCTCGTTGTCTGTGAGCGCTATCTCGGCCACCCAGGGCCGGGATAGCGAACACCGGACTCGGATGGTAAACGGTGGCGACGCGTGCCGCGTGGTCACTGCGGGATCTTCTGGCGAGCGATGTACTCGGAGATGACCGACAGAGGTGCACCGCCACAGGACCCTGCGAAGTACGACGGCGACCAGAGGTGTCCTTTACACAGGAACTTCGAGATGTGGCGGGGGAACTCTTTGCGCAGGATGCGTGCCGACACACCCTTCAGGCTGTTCACGAGGATCGAGATCTGCACGGTGGGTGGATACTCGACAAGCAGAGGCACGTGGTCTTCCTCGCCGTTGAACTCGGTGAGAGTTGCACCAGAGTCCTCGCAGGTTTCCGACATGACCTGGCGACAACGAGCCAGGATTGGCTTCGTCAGCGCCCCTCGTCGATACTTGGTCACAAAGACCAAGTGGACATGGAGATTCGATACCTGCGACCGACCTCTGCGGATATTAGGGTCCGGTATCCAGCGTGGTGACACATGCATATGGCACTATGTGGCGAGTGAGCAAGTCCCCCACTTCCGTGGCTGCGAAGCGCAAGCGCCACCCTCGCAATCGCCAAAGGAACACGCACACCCACGTCGTCAACCAGGCACTGCGCCCGACATTGGCGCATTTGGCCACGGTAAACAAGAGACTGGATGCAGGTCGGCGTGTCTACAACGCCTGCCTCGGAGAATCACTTGCTCGCTGCAATCACATGCGAGCAGACCCAGCCTTCGATGCTGCGAAGGCGTTGCCCAAAGGCCCGCCCAAGTCGAAGTCGGCTGCCGCCAGGAACAGGGCATTCAACGAGGTGGCAGGCACCCACGGCTTCACTGCCGACGCCATGAGGACCTTCGGCTCCAGCTTGCGCCAGGCATGGGTAAGAGAGCACGTCGGTGCCCAAGAGGCCCAGCGTCTTGCCACGCGGGCCTTCGACGCAATGAACCGCTGGAGCCTGCGTCTTGGCGGAAAGCCCCGGTTCAAGAACGCATCCAGAGGATTGCGTTCACTGGAGTGTTCCGACAAATGCGGAGACATACAACCAGTCCTCGACAACGGGCACCTGGTAGCTGTGCGTTGGTCGAAGGTCGTGATCCCCGTCGAAGCGTTACCAAAGCACCCGACCAAGAGACACGATAGGGAGCTGGCAGTTGAGCGAGGTCGCCTGGAGTCCCTGATCGCTTCTGGCGGACTGATCCAGACCCGAATCGTGCGCAATATGATCCGGGGACGGCCGAGCTTGCGTGCACAGTTCGTTGTCGACGGGTGTTCGCCAATACGTCACGAAACTGGCACCGGGACCGTGAGCGCCGACGTAGGGCCGTCGATCATGTCGG